>JABDMC010000209.1 GCA_013001695.1 Akkermansiaceae bacterium | reverse complement strand
GTGCAGGATGGTGTTGACCCCGATGAACACGAAATCACGGTCGGCCACGATGTTGCCGCCTTCGAAAACGAATTCCGAGGGGATGCACGCCGCGCCGGTCTCGGCGGCGAGGAGATCGGCGAGGCGGCGGTCGTCGGCGCGGGTGAACTGCCGCGGCACGAGGTAGACCGGCGGCCGGGCGGGGTCCCCGGATTCGAGGACGACGAAGGGATCCTGCGGCCAGATGGTGAACGCGAGCCCGGACGGCAGACCAAGGAACCGGACCCGCTCCGGCGACGGGTTGGAGAGCACCGAAAAGGCATCGCGGTCGTTGGTGAGGATGAAGACGCGCGATTCCCGGTGGAGGGCCGTGACGATGTGATTGATGGCGGCCACGTTGCGCAAGGCGGCGCGGCGCGCGCTGTTGACGGTGCATGCCACCAGGGCCGGCCGGCCGCCGGCGTCGGGCAGCACGGCGTAGCCCGGGGGGACCCGGGACGGCGCCGGAGAATCCGAATCCGCAATGCGGCTCGCGACCAGCGAATACACACCGGCCAACACGAGGACCGCGGCCAGCACGCAGAGGGCGGGGCGCAGGATCCTCACGACAGCGGAACGAGGCGCGGCGGGACCGGATGGAGATCGGCCGACATCACGTCCCGGGCGGTTTCCGGCGGCGCAGGAGCACCATGATCCCCAAGCCGAGTCCGATCATGCCGAACGCGGCCGGTTCGGGCACGAGGATGCCGGCGAGGCCGTAGGTGCTGTTCTTGTCCAGCACGACCCAGGCATTCTTGTTGTCGAAGTCGACCCCGTAGTGGCCGAGGCGAAGGTCGGCGCGGACGCCGAGAAATCGGCGGGTCGGCCCGTCGAAGGCCTTGCGGGCCGGGAAGAAGCGGCCCCGGAGACGGTCGTAACGCATGACGCGCAGGCTGCGGATGCCCAGCTTGCGGGCCCGGATGCCGGCGCGGCGATAGCCGATGCGGACCTGGACGGCCCGGCGTCCTTCGGGGATGCCGGCCACACTCACTTCCAGGAGACTGTCGTCCACCATGATGAAGGGCCGGTCCGGGTCGGGAGACCCGGTGGTGGGGGCGCTGAACGGCTCCGCGGGCGAAACGGTCAAGGTCCCGGAGTTGTTCGAGAAATTCCGCACCGTGACGCCGGAAACCCCGGACGGCCCGTCGATGATGATGGTGGCGATTTCCTGGCCGCTCTCCGCGGGGCCGATGGCCACGGAGGCCGCGGGAGCCTCCGCGGCGCCGGCGAGAAGAAGCGCGGTGGTGACCGCGAAAAGGCGGGATTCGATGCACGTGAACGGGATGATGGCTTTCATGGCGGTGTGAAATGGGAAGCGACAGCCAGCACAATGGGCGAGCGCTTTGCGGGAGGTCAAGCCTCTCTGACGCGATGCAGGGTTTACCCTGATACGATCGCCCCGGAATCGGGGACATTCCGGGCCATCGGCCGCCCGGAAGCGGCGGGAGTGCCTGGCACCCTAGCCGGGGTCCGTGCGGGGCAGGTCATCGATGTACCATTGTTCGAGGCGCTCCCGTGCCCACGGGGTCTTGCGCAGGAACTTCAAGCTCGAGCTGATGCTCGGGTTGTTGCGGAAACACTGAATGGGGATCTCGCGGCCCATTTCCTTCCAGCCGTAGCGATCCTGCAGTTCGCGCAGGATCTTTTCGAGCGTCACGCCGTGCAGCGGATCGTTGGGATGGGAGGAGGGGGCGGGCATGGTTGCGCTCCGGTGGCGGGGCGGGTCCACGGAATAGCAGACCCGGACGGGACGCGCAGCGAGAACATCACGGAAATCCGTTTCCGCCCGCCACCCGGAGCGGCCGGCGGGCGGGAAAGCCCCGGCGGGTTCACCCCCCGCCGGCAACGGTCAGGCCTCTTTGATAATCACGTCCCGCCTGGATCCGGGTCGCCGGCGAAACTTTTCGCAGGGCGAGTGAATGATTCCCGGCCCGGGGGAGTCTCACCTGCCGCGAACCCTGAATCGAGAGCAACGATGAGAATCCTGGTGGCGGCGCTGGCCGCAACAATGCTGGGCCTGGCGGGCATGTCCCCCCGGGCGGAGGCCGGACACGCCCTGCCGGCGGGCTGGAGCCAAACCTATGCCTGCGGTCGCGCCAAGTGCGGATGCCCGTACTACACGACGCGGGTGTGCTGCGGACACGACCGCTTTCACCGGCCCGTCTTCAGGTACTACCGGCAGCCGTTCAAATGCAAGTGCAAGCACCGGAAGCACTACAAGCACCCGAAGAAATACAAGAAGTACAAGCATCCGAAGTACAAGCATAAAAAGTACAAGCACAAGAAGTACAAGCGGCAGAAGAGGAAGTGACGCCCGCCGCCGCGGCCGGGCGCACCGCGCCGCGGGGGGTGCTTTCCCCCGGGTCGAAGCGCAAGCGCTTCCCGTTCCGCGGGCCGGGCGTCAGCCTTCCGGAGCGTCCCCCGCCCCGCGGTCCTTGTCCGGGGCGAACTGCTCGAGCATGGCGAAGAGTTCGGATGACCGCACCGGCTTGGACACGTAGGCGTCCATGCCGGCCGCGAGGCAGCGTTCGCGGTCGCCCTTCATGGCATTGGCGGTCATGGCGATGATCGGGACGTGCTTCCCGGTTTCCTCCTCCCGTTCGCGGATCGCCCTCGTGGCACCGAGGCCGTCCAGGCGGGGCATCATGACATCCATGAGGATGGCATCGAAGTCCTCTTCGGCGTGGCGCTCGAGGGCGGCCTCGCCATCTTCCGCGATCACCACGCGGTGGCCGCGGTTTTTCAGCAGGTTCGTGGCCACCATCTGGTTGACCCGCCCGTCCTCGGCGAGCAGGACGTTCATCGGGGAGATCTCGGCCGGGCGGGGGGCGGGCGCCTCCGGGGTGGCATGGCGGTCCCGCGATGCCGTCCGGAACTGGCGCGTGATTGCGTCGAGGAGATCGCTCTGCTTCACCGGCTTGGTGAGCACCCGGGCGACGCCCAGCGTCGCGGTCTCGTCGGGGGGCATCATGTGGCCTGCCGAGGAGAGGACGATGATCACGGGAGCGGCTTCGCCGAAGTTCTCCCGGATGCGCCGGATGCATTCCATCCCGTCCATGCCCGGCATCATGACATCAAGGACAACCAGCGGGTAGGGCCGCCCGGCGTCCTTCGCGGCCGCCAGGCTGTCGAGGGCCTTGGAACCGCTCTCCACCGCCTCGGGCGCCATCCCCCACGTCCGCAGCATGCCTTGCACGATCGACCGGTTCGTGCGGTTGTCATCGACGACGAGAACGGGAAGATCCTGGAGCGATGCCGGGGCGGCGGGGAGCGACTCGGTGTCTTCCCGGCCGATCCCGAGATGGATGGTGAAGTGGAAGGTGCAGCCCTTGCCGAGCTCGCTCTCGACCCAGATCCGGCCGCCCATCAATTCGACGAGCTTGCGCGAAATGGCGAGGCCGAGCCCGGTTCCGCCGTAGGTCCGGGTGGTCGACCCCTCGGCCTGGGTGAAGGAATCGAAGACCTCATGGAGTTTCTCCGGCGCGATCCCGATCCCCGTGTCCTGCACCTTGAAATGCAGGAAGACCCCGTCGACGGTGCCCGATTCGCGGCGGATATCGACCACCACTTCCCCGTCGTCGGTGAACTTGAGGGCGTTGCCGACGAGGTTGACGAGGACCTGCCGGATCCGCCCGAGGTCCCCGACGAGGCAATCCGGGACGTCGCTCCCGACGTTGTAAGCGAGCTCCAGGTGCTTCTCGTCGGCCCGGATCCCGAGCGTCTGGAGGGTGTCGCCGATCGCGTCGCGCAGGTCGAACTCATGGGCGTCAAGCTGCAGCTTGCCGGCCTCGATCTTGGAGAAATCGAGGATGTCGGTGATGATGGTGAGGAGTGATTCCGCGGAATGGTTGACGAGACCGACGTACTCCCGCTGCTGCTTGTTGAGGTCGGTGGCGAGGAGGAGCTCGGTCATCCCCATGATGCCGTTCATGGGGGTTCGGATTTCGTGGCTCATGTTGGCGAGAAACTCGCTCTTCGATCGGTTGGCCTCCTCGGCGGCCTGCTTGGCATGCTCCATCACGGCGGCGGCCTTCTTCTGCGCCGAGATGTCGCGGGAGAGGCCGAACATCCCGATGACCTTCCCGGAATCGTCCCGGAGCGGCAACTTGCTGGCTGACAGCCACTGTTCAGTCCCGTCGGCGCGCCGGTGGATCTCCTCCTTGCCGATCAACGGTTCTCCCGACTCCATGAGATTCACCTCCTCGGCGCGGGTCTTGGCGGCAAACTCGCGGGCGAAAAATTCGCGATCCGTCTTGCCGATGAGATCATCCGGCGCATCCGCCCCGATCGAGGCGGCCATGGCGTCGCTGACGTGGGTGAAGCGGCTCTCGAGGTCCTTGAAATAGATGTAGTCCGGGAGATTGGCCAGCATGGTGCGCAGGAGGAACTGCTCGTATTTCAGGGCCTCCTGGACGCGGCGCCTTTCCCGGACGGCTTCGTCGTAGGCCGCCGCGCTCTTGAGGTCGAGGGCGGTGGGCAGGATGCGCGCCAGCAGGACCACCCCGGCGGCGGACACCCCCGCGGTGGCGAGCTTGGCGAGCCCGGAGAGCTTGTAGGCCGGCCACCAGAAGATGCCGGCCTCCAGGAGGTGCACGGTGCCGCAGGAAAAGAAGACCATTGTCAGGAACCCGTAGAAGATGGGGGGAAACCTCAGGTTGTCGCGCTGCCGCACGTAGAACATGACCACGATCGGCACGGCGAAGTAGGCCAGGAATGTGAGGAGGTCGGCGCCGATATGCAGCCAGCCGACCCAGGGTTGGGCTTCCCATGCCGAACCGCACTCCCATCGGGGCGGGTATCCTGTAGTGTCGAGCGGATTCATAGGTCTCTGGAGGTAGTCGTTGGGGGAACGTGTCGGCGGGGCGGAGGGACCGCCCACCCCGGCGATGAGACGGAGGTTCGCCCTCGAATCTAGGGTCGATTTCCCGGCCATCAAGCCCGCCCTTCGGGCCGGCGGGGCGCCCAGGGTCTTGGTGCTTGCCCTGCCGGGACCCCGGAGGCTCATTGGCGGCATGCACGTGGAGCGGTTCAAGTACACCATATGGGCGGCGGACAAGGAGCGGGCGACGGCCTTCTACCGTGACCTCTTCGCCGGGAAGGTCACGCGGAGCAACGATGCCATCACCGAGCTCGAGATCGCGGGCGGGGTGCTCGCCATTCACGGGGGCGGCGAGGGAAAGCGCACGTGGACCGGGCTCACCTTCCAGGTTCCGGATGTGGTGAGCGGAGCGCAGGAGGTGCGGGCCGCGGGCGGGGAATGCCCCCGCGAACCGCAGCCCGAGGATGGCGAACCGCCCCACCTCGCGATGTGCATCGATCCGGAAGGCAACGATTTCATGCTCAGCCGGAAACGCGGATGAGACCGTGATGCCGGAGAAGGCCGCCGCATTCCCGCCGGGTGCTACGGGGTGGTGACGCGCACCCGGAAGAACTGCCTCGTCCCGGGCGTCAGGATCTCGAAGGTCACCCGTTCGGCGCCGGGGCCCGCCGGCACGATCGAAGGGGTCGTGAAATCGACGCCCTCCACCGCGGGGACAAAGCTCAGGAGGTCGCCGGACTTCTCGAAGGCGAAGGCAAGGTCGGTGGATAGCGTGGTGCGCGTGAACGACACCGACTTCACACCCTCGTCGAGCACGATCACGGGAAGATTCCCGTCGCCGGCTTCGAGCGGGTCGGAGGCGAAGACGTATTCCTCGAAGTTCGTGACCCCGTCGCGATCGGCATCCTCGTGGCGACCGGTGAGGACGGCCCCCGCGGGAAACTCGCAGTCCCGCCACAGGTCGTAGGTGAGGTGCGGAAACGGGATATCGACCACCTCCCAGCCGATGTCCTTCATCTGGGTGAGCGTCAGGTCGAGGTCGCGATCGAGATTGGCATTGATGATGGGCTCCATGAGGAGATTGGGGCTGGCGTCCGTCGTCCAGTGCGAGAGGGACGACCCGGGTTGCACCGACGCGGGGGCATGAATCCGGAGGAAGCCATCATTGGTTCCGGCGAAGAGATTGGCGCCGCCCGAAAACGAGACCAGCGTGCCCGGCGGGGCGGATTCGATGGCGTCGCCCTCGGCCTGCGAAATGAACACCGCCGGGATGGTGATCGAGACCGTCGATCCGTCCACTTCGCCGTCGCCGCTCATCGAGACGAGGGCCCCGTCGACGTTGTTCGCGACGAGGACCGCGCTTGCGCCGGCCACCTGCGCGCGCCAGACCTTGTCGTCGAAGTTGCATGCTCCCCGCCGCACCATGGCGACCTTGCCGTTCATGGCGGCGGCATTGATGATCGGCTGGCAGGCGTCGGTGGTGGTCCCGGGAACGCCCGGCTCGGCCGGGCCGGGAGCGGTGGATCCGTCGTCCGCCACGATGACTTCCACCGAGAGCCCCTCCGCGGCGGAAACGTCGGGTCCGAAGAGGGCCGGCAAATAGCCGACCTGCCGGGCGTTGCCCCCGCCCTCGTCGATGAAGATGTCGGTTCCCGACCCGCCCGAGGCCGGATCGAGGATGGCGGGAAATCCGGCCGTGGCGGAGGGCCCGCGCCAGACGAGAAACGGATCGTTGTCCACCGAGGCGGCGCGCTCCGAGCTGGTCATGGCGGTCCAGGGCTTCTGCACCTGGGCGTCGAAGATGAAGCTCGAGAAGATGTCGATGCTGCCCGCGAACAGGCCGCCCGTGGCTTCGTCGACGTAGCTGATGAACCCGAGGCCGTGGCCGATCTCATGCAGCATCACGTCGAGCAGGTCGGACTGGGACCCGGGCCCGTCGCCGTCGAAGCCGAGATAGAAGTCGGCGTTCGAGTTGACGGTGACGGTGATGTCGTTCCGCGACGGCTGCAGGTCGGCGCCGGCGAGGCTGTTTGCGAGCGCCACCGGATACCAGGTGTCCGCCACCGGCGCGTTCGCGAAGTTTTCCTCCAGGTCGATGGGGGCGGCCCCCGCCAGCACGCCGGACGACAGGCTGCTGAACTCGACTTCGACGCGGATGGGCACGGTGCTGACGAGAAACCGCCCCCAGATGCGGCCCGCTTCCTCGAGGACGAGGAGGCGGCGCTCCCCGACGGTCGTCCCGGGATTGCCGCCGGACGGACTGGCCGGCGTGGGGTCGTTCAGCCCCTCCCCGGCCCCGTCGAGATTGATGAAGACCAAGTCGGCCGCGGTCACGGGGGCGGCCGCGTGGAGCATGGCGGCACCGGCCACGACGCAAAACCGCGGCGCGATCCGACCGCGGTCAGAATCCCGATTCCGACGGAGGCATCGTGGAAGGCGCATGATCTGTCTGGGGGTTCAGGGCCCGCCGCAGGGCCTCGTGGCTCGAGAAGCAACGGATGTGGGACTCGCCGTCCGGACCGGTGACCACCGCGCTCATGTGGAGGAAGCGGCCGCCGAGATGCACCGAGCGGCGTCCGCCGGGGTGCTCCCGCACCTCGAGATTCGCGAAGTCACGCGCCATCTTCGCCTCCAGCAGGGCGGCGCCCGCGGACGAGAGGGCCGTCGGTCCCGGCGCGGGGTTCCCGGTGCCAGCGGAAACCGGCGATCCGCGGGACGGCGCCACGGCATCGCCATGGGCGCCTTCCCCCGCCGGGGGGCCACCCGGATCCTTTGCCACCGCTGCCGCAACGGCTGTCGTTGCGTCCGGTGCCACCGCCGTGGCGCCGGGGCGATCGGGACCGCTCCGGGTGAGCGCCGCCACAACCGCGACCATGGCCATGATCATGACCGGCCGCCATCGCCATACTGATCCCGGGACTGTCATGATGCGCCGAACTTCCGGGCGAAGATAGGGCCGTCGGGCCGCTTGTCACCGAGATTCTCTGCCGCCCGACCGGACCGCCATGCGGCCCGAAGGGGAGGGTTCTTGTCCGCCCTTCCCCGGCCCGTGGGTCGGCAGCCCCCCCTCCCGCGATCATCGCGTTTGAGACCACGGACCGTGGCCGGCATCCACGACAACCCCAACAACAAAGCAGCATGAAAACCAGGCAATCGACCTCCATGGTCCGGGCCCTCGTTCCGGGGATGGCCGCCGTCGCCTCGGGGGGCGGGCCACCGCGGCCTTCCAACGCCTCAATCCCCGGGATTCCGCCCGGGATGGGGCCGCTGCCCTCCACCGCGCTCGGGATTCCGGGAGGTTGACAGCATGCGATCCCTGCCGCAGTATTGTTAGTGCTATGAAAGTTCCTGAATCCGTATCGACTTTCCGGCGCGAGTGGGACGCTCTGGACCGCAATGTGGTGGCCTGCCTGTTGAGCGTCGTGCCCGGGGCGGGGCACCTCTACAAGCATCACTACGCGGCCGGATTGGGCATCCTGATCGGCGGCAACGTCCTCATGGTCTTCGTGGCCGTGATTCTCGGCATTGCCACCATCGGTCTCTCGCTCGTGATCGTGCCGGTTCTCTACTGGCTGGGGGTGGCGGCCTCGGCCTATTATGCCGAAGACTGGCACGGGAAGCACGAGTGGCTGCACCCGAAGCGGGCCCCGCGGGCCGAGTAGGCCCGTCGCCCGGCAGCTCCCGGGGCCGTTCAATCCCTGGCGCGCAGCGGCTCGCCCGCGGGCCATGGCGCGCCCGCGTCGATCCAGCGCCGGAGGATGTCGACCTCCGCGTCCGGAACCTTCATTCCCACGGCGGGCATCGACATGGCGTGGTTGCCGGTGCTGATGAAGACGAGGAGCGGACTGGCGGCGGCGTTGCCGGGAACGATGCGCGGGCCGCGCGGGCCGGGCTTCAGGGCTTCCTCCCGGGTGACGAGGACGAACCCTCCGGACCGTTCCTCGCGGTCGTGGCAGTAAAGGCAGCGCCCCTCGAGAATGGGCCGCACGTGGCGCGTGAAGTCCACCGCCAGCGCGGATTCCCGCAATTGCGCGGCGCCGAGAACGGAATCGCCCGCGGGCCGCGTTTCGGCGCCCTGCTCGACCGACCCGCATCCCGCCACGAGCAGGGCCGCGGCCGCCATCAATGATGTTGTGATCTGGTTCATTATTTTTCCCCGGCTTTCTTTTTCAGGAACGCGAAGATCTTCTTGATGTCGGGCATTTTCAGGGTGCCGTCCTTGTCCGCCACGGTGAAGACGACGCGGGAAGTTTTCCCGTGCGCGACGACATTCATCAGGTAGGTGCCCGGCGCGAGCGGCTTCTTGTCGATGGTGGCGTCGAGCTTCACCTCGTTCGTCTCGCGGGCGAAGATGACACCGGCGGGCTGCCCCTCGAGGACGGTCCCGTCCTCCTTGCAGGGAAAGGCGTTGATCACCAGGAGGGGCGACGGCTTCTCGAGGGTCACGGCGGCACCGGCCTGGACCGGTTGCCGGACGACCGCAAAGAGGGTGTTGCCCTCCGGCATGACCGCGAGTCGGCCGTCCACTTCCACATCGAACGGATAAAGCAGGGGCCGTTCCTCCGCCCCCAGCGCGAGCCCCGCCACGATTCCCATGCCAAGGACCAGGGATCGAACTCTCACCGCTCCATTGTGCCCGACCGTCGCGGCGCTGGCAAGACGGCGATTTGCGAAATGGGGGCAGTTGCGCTTGCTAGTGAGCCCGTGTCCTCCGTTACTACCCCGGTCAACCCCCATTTCATGAAGCCATTCGGACCGCTCCTCCTCGTCCTTGCCGTCCTGGCGTCGGCCGCATCCGGCCAGGACGCCCCCCCGGCACCCGTCCCGATCGAACTGCCCAAGATCGACATCGACGGGTCCGTCGATGACCTCCTCGCGCAACTCAGCCTCGAGGACAAGGCCGGGCAGATGACGCAACTGACGATCGGGGCGCTCTCCCGCGCGGCCGCCACCGCTCAGGACCCCGATGGCCACCGGATCGACGAGGAAAAATTGCGCCATGCGCTCGTCGAGAAGCGCCTCGGGTCGATCATCAACATGGACGGGGCCGCCTTCTCCGCGAAGCACTGGCAGACGCTCATCACGACCATCCAGGAGATCGCCACCGCGGAAACCGCCCACAAGATTCCGGTCCTCTACGGGATCGACCACGTTCACGGGGCGAACTACATCCACGAGGCAACGCTCTTTCCGCACGCCACCGGCCTCGCCGCCACCCGCAACCTGGAGCTGGCGGAAATGGCCGCCGCGGTGTGCGCCCGCGAAACGCGCGCCGTGGGGATCCCGTGGACCTTCGCGCCGGTCCTCGACGTCGGCCGCCAGCCGCTTTGGTCGAGGTTCTATTCGACCTTCGGAGAGGACGTCCATCTCTGCAGCGCCTTCGGGGAGGCGATGGTCCGGGGCCTGCAGGGGAGCGGGATTTCCGCCCCGGATCGCGTCGCGGCCTGCGGCAAGCACTTCATCGGCTATAGCTTCCCGTTTTCGGGGCGGGACCGCACCCAGGTGCTGGTCCCGGAGCGCTACCTTCGCGAATACTTCCTGCCGCCGTTCTGGGATGCCATCGACAACACCGGGCTCAAGACCATCATGGTGAATTCCTCCGAGATCAACGGCATCCCGGTGCATGCCAATCACAGCATCCTCACGAAGCTCCTCCGGGGGCAGATCGGCTTCGAGGGGGTGGTGGTGTCCGACTGGGAGGATATCAAGAAGCTGCACGACTACCACCGGGTCGCCCCCACCATGAAGGAGGCGGTGCGCCTCGCGGTGGACGCCGGGATCGACCTCTGCATGGTCCCCTACGACTTCAGCTTCACCGACCTCCTCGTCGAGTTGGTCAACGAGGGCGCCATCCGGGAAGAGGTGCTGGACGAATCGGTGCGGCGCATTCTCCGCCTCAAGTATGAACTCGGGCTCTTCGAGGATCCCTTTCCGGCGGCGGATGCGGTCGAGATCATCGGCAATGTCGAGGCCGGGGAACTGTCCCTCCGGGCCGCCCGCGAGTCGCTGGTCCTTCTCAAGAACGACGGCGCCCTTCCCATCGGCCCGGAGACGCGCATCCTGCTCACCGGTCCGGGGTGCGACTTGCGGTCCCCGCTGCACGGGCCGTGGTCGTACACCTGGCAGGGCCGCGACGAAGAGGCCTACCCGCGCAGCATCCCGACGCTCCTGCACGCCTTCCAGGCGGCGCACGGGAGGGAAAACGTCCGCTTCGTCCCGGGCACGACCTACGACGGGATCATCGATCTCGAGCGGGCCGCGAATGCCGCGCACGCCGCGGACGTGATCGTCTGCGTGCTTGCGGAGGAACCGGGAGCGGAGCAGGCCGGGAACATCGACGACCTCGCCCTCCCCGCCGCCCAGGCGCGCCTCGTGAGGGCCGTCTCGTTCGGCAAACCGCTCGTGCTCGTCCTGCTCGGGAACCGGCCCCGGATCATCACGGAAAGCGACTCCCTCGCCAACGCGGTCCTGTGGGCGGGCTACCCGGGGCCGAAGGGCGGCCAGGCGGTCTATGAAGCGCTCCGGGGCATCTTCAATCCGTCCGGAAAGCTGCCGTTCACCTATCCGCGCGCGCCGCACAACCTCGTCGCCTACGACCACAAGTTCAGCGACACCGCCGACCGCCATTTCGGGTTCAACGGGTTCAATCCGCTCTACGAGTTCGGCCACGGCCTGAGCTACACCACGTTCGAATCGGGGAATCTCGTCGTGCCGGTGACGGAATTGACCCTCGCCGACACGCTTGAATTCTCGATCGACGTCGCCAACACGGGCGCGCGCGAGGGCAGCGAGACGGTGGAGGTGTTCGTGCGCGACCTCTACGCCTCGATCACACCGCCGGTCAAGCGCCTCCGCGACTTCCGCAAGATCACCCTCGCCCCCGGGGAATCCCGCACCCTCACCTTCCGGATCCCGGTCTCGGATTTGTCATTCCACAATCAGCAGAACATGCCGGTGGTGGAGCCCGGCGAGTTCGAATTGCAGGTCGGCGGCCAGAGCGCGAAATTCACGGTCCTCTGACCGCCGGGTGGCCGGGAGGCCCCCATTTTCAGGGAATCGACGCTCTTGGCTCGACGCCGGCGCCGAAGACGGGTATGGGTATCGTCGATGCGCGTCGTGCTGCTCGCCCTGCTGACGATCTTCCCGGGACTCCTGTGCGGACAGTCCGGTCCGCGGGTCATCACGCCCACGGCCCCACCGCCGAATCCCAGCGAGTTCACCCGGCTCCAGTACCCCTGGCACCAGAACATCACCGCGACCGTTTTCTGGATCGGGGAAAAGCCCAGCGGCCGCAACCGCACCTCCAACCACCATTCCTCATGGGATCGGGCGTGGCAGAAGAATTACGGCGGCTTTGACAACCCCGACCCGCAGGCCCGCGCGAATTTTTGCCCGAAGGGATTCGTTCCGCGCCTGAACCCGTTCTACATCGCGCTCCCCTACAATGATTGCGTGGACCACCGCGCACACAAGCCGGAAGCCGCCAGCGTCATTCCCTGGTTCAACCGCTACAAGCGGCGCCCGGGCCGGAGCGTTTGCCGCGGCCGGTGGGTGCAGCTCGTTTACAAGGGCAAGACCTGTTACGCGCAGTGGGAGGACTGCGGCCCGTTCCTGACCGACGACTGGCGCTATGTCTTCGGCCGGCAGCGACCGGCGAATTCCAACAACGGGCGGGCCGGCATCGATGTCTCCCCGGCGGTGCGCGACTTCCTCGGGTTGAAGTCCCACGACAAGGTCCACTGGCGCTTCGTCGAGATCGGGCACGTCCCGCGCGGCCCGTGGGCGTCGCTCGGAAAGAACAATCCCTTCGTCAACCCCGACGCCAATCCCGACCTGCACGCCGCCCGCCGCTACAACGACTACCTGCGCCGACAGCGCGACGCCGCATACCAGCGGAAAAAGATCGGCTCCTGAGCCCGGGGGCCGCCGGAATTCACGGGCGGGGGCCGGCGAGGGTCCGCAGGGCGTCCACGGTCCGGGCCGTGGCTCCCCGGTGGCGTTCGAGGACCGCGCGCGCCGCGGTGGTCATGGTGCCGCGCGTCCCGGCATCCCGCAGGACCGTTTCGAGGGCGGCCGCCAATTCTGCCTCGTCCCGCGCGGTGCGGATGCCCCCGGCGGTGCGCAACTGGCTCACCAGCGGCTCGAAATTCTGCATGTGCGGACCGGTCACCACGGGGATTCCGGCGGCGATGGCATCGGCCGGATTCTGTCCGCCGCGGGCGAGGAAGCTTTTTCCGACCACCACCGCCCCGGCGTGGGCCGTCCAGTCCCGCAGTTCGCCGGTGGTGTCGGCGACCAGCACGGCCCGGTCACGATCTTCGGGCGGTGTGAAGCGGCTCCGGAGGCAGACCTCGAATCCGGCGCCGGCGAGCGCCTCCGCCACCTCGGCCCGGCGTTCGGCGTGCCGCGGCACGATGACGGCGAGGGCCCCGGCAACTCGGCGCACCGCGCGGGCCACGAGGACTTCCTCGCCCGCATGCGTGCTCGCCGCGAGGACCACCTCCCGCCCGGATCCGAAGCTCCGCAGGGACTCGTCGAACTCCTTCCGCTTCTTCGGGGGCGCCACCCCCTCCTGGTCGAACTTGACGCTGCCGGTCACCTCCACGCGGTCGCCGGGGACGCCCAAATCGCGCCACACCGCGGCGTGCTCGTCGGCCTGCGCGCCGACCCACCGCACGAGCGGAAGGAACTGGTTCACCACCGGGAGGAACCGCCGGTAGCGCCGCTCCGAGCGCGGCGACATGCGCGCATTGGCGAGGGCCACCGGCACCCCGGTCCGATGCGCGACGCCCAGGAGGTTCGGCCAGAGTTCCGACTCGACGAGGACCACGAGACGCGGCTCGAAGCGTCGCAGGACGCGGCGCACGAGGAAGGGAAAGTCCACCGGGGCATAGATGACGCGCACCCCCTGCGGGGCGCCGTTGCGGGCCACCTCCAGGCCGGTGGAGGTGGTGCAGGCGAGGACGAACCCCTCGTCCGGATCGTATTCCCGCCAGGCCGCGACCAGCTTCAGGGCCAGGAGGACTTCCCCCACGCTGACGGCGTGCACGTAGATCCCCCCGCCCGGCTCGAACTCCGGCGCCCGGTCGTAAATGCCAAGCCGCTCCCGCAACTTCGGCCCCCAGCCGCCGCGGCGGGCCATGCGCCGCAGCCATCCCGGCGCGGCCAGCACCGTCACGAGCGGCAACAACAGGTTGTAAACCGCCAGCACCAAGCCTCTCGCCATCGGCGGGGATGCTACGAGGCGGCCTCCGCTTCGTAAAACAGAATAGCACTGCTGCCGTAAACGCGGCGGTCGGCCAGCGTCCATCCCGGGGCCTCGGGGGCGTCCCGCTCGCTCTCGACCTCGATCACCACCAGCCCCCCGGCGGCGAGCAGGCTGCGGAGCCCCTCGCCTTCTAACAACCTGCCGGCAAGGTCGGCGCGGCCCGGGCGGGCGTAGGGGGGATCGGCCACGACGAGGTCAAAGGGGCCGCCCCCGCGCCGCAGGAATGCGAAGACGTCGCTCTTCACCACGGTCCCGGCCAGCCGCGCCCTCGACAGATTCGCCCGGATCACCTCGCAGGCGGACGCGTTCTCCTCCACGAATCGGGCCTCGGCGGCCCCCCGGCTCAGGGCCTCGATCCCCAGCGCGCCGGAGCCCGCGAACAGGTCGAGGACGCGGGCCCCGGGAACCACTTCGCCCAGGATCGCGAAGAGCGCTTCCCGGAGGCGGTCGGTGCTCGGGCGCGCCACCCGCTCCGGCACCTGCAGCCGGATCCCCCCGGATGATCCCGCGATGATCCTCATGATGCGGGGGGGAATTCCTCCCGGGGCGGCGACGGCGGGAGGCCGCGTTGATCCTCCGCCTTCTCCCGGTTGTAGAACTTCTCGAGGCGTTTCCAGATTTCGCCGATGGACATTTCCTCCCAGCGCCGTCCGACGTCCACCACGAGCTTTGCCGCCCGGCCGCGGATGTGCAGGTCCCGGTAATAACGATCGGGCGTGACCAGCGGCCACATCCACTCGCGCGCCCACCCGCGGGTCAGCCCGGAGCCCACCGCGACCCGCGTGACCGCCTCCGCGACCTGGAGCTCGGCGACAATCCGCAGGATGCCGTAGGCGCGGCCGTCCGGCAACATGAGCCCGTTGCCAAGGAACGAGATCTGTTCGCTGACCAGCCGGAGGGCGGGAACCTGCAGGACCCCGCCCCGGTAGGATGCCACCAGCCGGGCGCTGTCGAAGACATGCTCCTCTTGCCCCTCGCGGCGCGTCACACCGATCCCCGCGGCCTCGGTGTCCACGTGGGCGCGGCACGCCGAGGGCCGTTTCAGGGGACCTTCGAGGCGGAAGAGGCCGCCGAGTTGTGCGGCCCGCAGCCTGAGTCCCGGGAACTTGGGGTGCTCGAGCGGGGCGAGCGCACCTTGGAGGATCTGCACCTCGACCTTGGTGTTCATGGCCTTTCGCGGCTGCAGGGCGGCGCTCATCCGGACCTGCATTCCCATCCACTCGCGTTGCCGGTCGGAGAGGAGCAGGAGGGCGTTTTTCCACTCCAGCGGCTCGCGCCATTCCGCCGACAGCCGGTGATCATTCAACCACAGGCCGTCGCCCCCGAGCCATCCCGTGGCATCATCCCCGCCGACGGGCAGGTCGGCCCGGAGTCCGCGGAGCTCGACCCGCAGCGCCGGATGCTGCAGCGAATAAACGACGACGCGGCCACCCTCGAAGCGAATCCGCTGCGTCGGCCGGGGCGGGGGCGCCGGCGGGCTCTCGGGAGCGGCGGCCGGCCCCTCCGCCACCGCCGGTTTCTTCGCCGCAGGCACCGAGGGCTTCTTCACCGGGGCCGCCGGGGGGGTCGCGGCCGGGGCAGGCGGCGCGCCGGTCACCGCCGGCGGTTCACCGGCCGGCGGCTTCGGCAGGGCGGGCGGTTTCGGGG
>JABDMC010000204.1 GCA_013001695.1 Akkermansiaceae bacterium | reverse complement strand
GAATACCGGGGCGGCGGTGGTTTTGGCGGGCGGGGGGCTCTTCGGGCTGGCCTGGCTGGCCGGGCCGGTCGACGGGGTCCTCCCCCGGGCGTGGCGGCGGCGGAGGAGGGGGGAGCGCGCCGGGGCCGGGCCGGAGGGGGCGGCCGGGGTGGCACCCTGACGGGGCTTATCTATTGTTGCCCCTGTTTGACATGCTGTGCTAGCTTCGCCTCCCCGCACCCGTGGGTTGGGGCTTGTCAGGGCCTGCCGAGGGAAGTGCGCGAGGAAGACTTCCGATATGACCGAAACCACCATGGCGGCGCTGAACCCGGACCGCGCCACGCTGAATTTTCTCAACAGCTTCCCGGAGGAAGCGCGCAAAAAGGGGGAAAAACTCCAGAGCGACGGGGCCGTGACGCAGATCTTCGGCAATCACCTGTTCATCCAGGGACGGGTGGAGGAGAAGAGCGGCACGCACCGCACCACCCTGCGCCTCCAGGGGAACCGGTGGTTCGGCAACTGCACCGCCGAAGAGGAGCTTGCGGCGGGCGCCTCGATGTACGCCACCATGCTGGAGCGCCTCCATCGCGGGGAGGATCTTCCGGAGTCGCCCAACGAGTTCGACGATGCGCCCATCCTCGACATCATCGAGGACAAGCTCGACCGCGAGCTGGATGACAAGGAGGCGGAATTCGTCAACAAGGTCGAGAAGCGCTACCGCCGCTACGTGATCGAGGGCGAGATCCACGACCACGACATGGTGCGCCTCCTGCCGCGCTGGGAAATCGCGAGTTACGATCCGCTGGAACTGTGGCCGGTGCCCCCGGGCGACATCGTGGAGTTCTGGAACTATCTCGCTTACGCCTTCTACAAGAGGAAGTTGCCCTATCCCGAGTTCATGGACGCGGTCACCGATCTTTCCGCGGTGCAGCGCAAGATGAGCGACTGGGAACAGGAGCGCGAGATTTCCGGGTGGTACGACCGCATCGAGCGCGTCAACGAGCGCCCCCCGCTGCTGGAGCCCCTCGCCGCGGAGGTGCGGCTCGTCTCGACGATCAACGAGGCCCGCCTCGAGATCCGGGAAGGCGAGGGCGAGTGGTACGCGGTGCGCGAGAAGGGGGATATCGACCGCCTCGTGGAGCTGTACGAGGACTCCGCGCTGCGGATGGACGTCGGCAGCCAGGTTCTCTGGGAGCACTTCCTCGCCTTCCACCGCAAGGACGGGCAAACCAGCCTCGACCTCGACGAGGACGAGTCGTGCCGGTTCCTGAACCGCATGTTCTGCCAGCCGGCGTTGCAGGGGCGGATCGTGAATCTCGACGAGCGCGAGTTCAAGGTGTCCGGCGAACCCCTGCGCTGGGTGTGCGTGGACGATCCCTACAACCCGAATTGTTTCGCCCTGCAGCTCGTGACGAAGTCGAAGGAGGACGTTTCGCACTCGGTGCGCCTCCTCCCGGGACGCAAGGAGCTCTACCAGTCGGACGAAACCGTGTTTCCCGGGCCGCCGCGGTGGCTGGAGGAAACCGACGTGATGCCGCGCTACCTGATCCCGAAGACGGTCATCGACAGCCTCGAGGGCGTGGAATTCCTGCGCAAGATCGGGGCCAGCCTGCCGGACTCGCTGAAGAAGCGGGTCATGGACCTCGAGTTGCACCCGCGCTTCGAGATGAAGATCGTGCAGGGGCTGACGGCCGCCGAAACCGAGCACCTCGTGGTCGAGATCACGGCCCTCGAGAAGAAGGGGCGCCGCACCGAGAAGCTCATCAAGAGCGGGTGGGATCTCGTCGAGCAGAAGCCGGTGCGCGGGAAGCAGCTCCTCCGGTTCGCGCGGGAGAAACTCTACCCGGTGCCGGAACTTCTGGCCGAAGTCGGCCTGAGCTACGACGAGAAGCTCGACGCCTTCAAGACGCGCATCACGAAGCAGTTCCCCGAGAAGTTCGCGGAGTGGTGCGGGAAGATGCCGGAATTCCTCGAGCGCGAGATGGATGCCAAGCTGCGCACGATCCTCGCCGATCCGGTATCGGCGGCGGTGCGCTTCGAGGTCGTGAACCAGGAAATCGACTGGTTCGACCTCCGCATCGTGATCGACGTGCAGGGCGTGAACCTCAGCAAGGCCCAGATCCGGCAGTTGGTGGCGGCCCGCGGCGGCTACGTGCGCATGGACGACGGCTCCTGGATGCGCCTCGAGATCAAGCTCGACCCGGATCAGCGGGACGCCGTGACCCGGCTGGGGCTGGATCCCTTCGATCTCTCCGGGGACACGCACCGCATGCACGCCATGCAGCTGGCGGACCCGAAGGCCGCGGACGTCTTCGACCCGAAGGCGTGGAAGCGCATCAAGGACTGCGCGCGGGAGATCCAGATCGACGTGGCGCCCGAGATTCCCGACAACCTCGTGGCGGACCTGCGGCCCTACCAGGTGGAGGGATTCCAGTTCCTCGCGTATCTCGCCACGAACCGCTTCGGCGGGATTCTCGCGGACGACATGGGTCTCGGAAAGACCATCCAGAGCATCACCTTCGTCCTGTGGCTGCGCCGGGTGGCGGCGGAACAGGGCAAGCGCATGCCCGCCCTGGTGGTGTGCCCGAAGTCGGTCCTCGACGTCTGGGCCGTGGAGGCGAAGCGCTTCGCGCCCGACCTCAAGGTGCAGGTCCTCCGCAGCCGTGACGAGCTGGACCTCGACCGCGTCGCCAACGAGATCGACCTCCTGGTCCTGAACTACGCGCAATTGCGGGTCGGCGGCGACGCCCTCAACAAGCTCAAGTGGCTGGTGGTGATCCTCGACGAGGGGCAGCAGATCAAGAACCCGGATTCCAAGGCGGCCAAGAGCGCCCGGGAGCTGGATGCCCAGAACCGCCTCGTCCTGACGGGCACCCCGATCGAGAACCGCCTCATGGACATGTGGAGCCTGATGGCCTTCGCGATGCCGGGGGTGCTCGGGTCGCGGGCCTACTTCAAGAAGCGCTTCGACAAGCGCAAGGACCCGAACTCGCAGAACCGGCTGGCGGCGCGCCTGCGGCCGTTCCTCCTGCGGCGGACGAAGTCCCAGGTGGCGAAGGACCTCCCGCCGCGGACCGAGGAGGAGGTCTACGCGAAGATGGAGGGCGTCCAGGCCGAGATGTACAAGGCCGAGTTGAAGCGCATCCAGAAGGCGCTCCTCGGGCTCGATTCCGACGAGGCCGTGAAGAAAAACAGCTTCGCGATTCTCCAGGGGCTGATGCGGCTGCGCCAGATCTGTTGTCACCCGGGGCTCATCGACCCGAAGTTCCTGAAGGAGGAGAGCGCCAAGATGACGGCCCTGTTCTACCTGCTCGACCAGTTGCGCGACGAGGGACACAAGGTGCTCGTCTTCTCGCAGTTCGTCTCGATGCTCGACATCATCCGGACGCAGCTCGAGATCGACAGCCGTCCGTTCCACTACCTGACCGGGCAGACCAAGGACCGGAAGGGGGAGATCGAGAAGTTCCAGACGACCAAGGATCCCTCCGTGTTCCTGCTGTCGCTGAAGGCGGGGGGATCGGGCCTGAACCTCACCTCCGCATCCTACGTCATCCTCTTCGACCCGTGGTGGAACCCGGCGGTCGAGAACCAGGCCATCGACCGGACGCACCGCATCGGCCAGAAGAACAAGGTCATCGCCTACCGGCTCCTGACCCGCGACTCGGTGGAGGAGAAGATCCGCGTCCTCCAGCACCAGAAGACCGCCCTCGTGACGAACGTCCTCGGCGACGAGGGGTTCGCCAGCAACCTGGGCCTCGACGACCTCCATTTCATCCTGAATCACGGCGGGCTGGATACCGGCGAGGAGGACTGACCGGGAGGCTCCGGATAGTTCGGTTTGATTCCCGGCGGCGAGCGGTTAGGGTCGCGGCATGAAGAAGCTGATGGCCCTTGTTCTGACGCTCGCGTCGGGGCTTTACCTTGTATTCGGCTGGGTGCCGGACCCGATTCCGTTCCTGGACGAAGGCGCGGCGCTGCTGGTTTTCCTGAACTGCCTGGCCTACCTCGGCATGGATCTCCGGAGGTTCTTCGGGATGAAGCCCAAGGACAAATCGGCCCGGTCCCAGACCATCGACGTGGACTGAGCGGCCGGCGGAGGGAAAGAGCGGCACGCACGAATTCGTAGAGGAGGAAGCATATGGACGATGACGATCGGATGACCCCCGAAGATGGCGAGCGGCAGAAGAGTTCCGCCGGCCTGGTTTTTGTGACGATCACGGCCCTCCTGATGGCCATGGGGGTGGCGATCCTGCCGGTGTGGCTGGGCGGCGCCGGGAAGGCCGTGGAAACGGACGTCTGGCAGACCTTCTACGGGGACCTGCACCCCTTGCTGTTGCCCATCCCGATCGGGGTGTTCGTCCTGATCCTCCTGATGGAGGTGTGCGGATTGCTGTCGTTCGGGAAGTGGAAGCCGCACACCACCTTCCCGCTGTTCGTGGGGGTTGTGACGGCGGTGCTGGCGGTGATCGCCGGCAATTTCCTCCACCTCCGCACGAACGGGAGCGACGGGGCCACCTACCATCACATTTGGGGATTTACAGTGTTCTCGGTCCTCGCGATCCTCACCTTCGTGTCAAAGATCTGGTCGAACCACTCCGGTGCGAAGTCGCCGATGTACGGAATCCTGTTGTTGATGACGGTCGGAGCGCTGGTCTTCACCGGGGCGCAGGGGGGAGTGCTCCAATGGAAGGAGCCGTTCCAGGCGCCGATGGCCGGTCTCTTCGGCGGCGAGGAGCCCCAGACCGTGAAGGCCGAACCGGCCGCCCCCGGGGCCGAGGGCGGCGCGACCCAGTCCGCAACGCAGCCCTTGGCGGCCGGAAAGGGGACCACCCCCGGCGAGGATCCCGCCAAGCCGGACAAGCCCGAGGTCGTGCAAAAGCAGGCGGCCCCGCCCGAAAAGGCGGCGCCCGACCCGGCGAAGAAGGACGCCCCGAAGCCCGCCCCACCCGCGCCCAAGCCGCCCGAAGTGCCGGCCGCCGGCGGCGACAAGGCCGCCGGGAAACCGGGGACCGCGGTCCAGGCGAAGGCCATTCCGGACCGTCTCGCCTATGAGGACGTGGTGAAGCCGATCCTGCGGGCGCGGTGTTACGAGTGCCACGCCGACGCCAAGGACAACCCGCTCGGGAAGAAGAAGATCAAGGGCAGCCTCGTGCTGACCTCCATCGAGGCCATGAAGGAAGGCGGGTCCGAGGCGGAAGCGCTCGTCCCGGGGGACCTCGAGGCCAGCCTCATGAGCGTGCGCATCCATCTTCCCATGGATGATGACGAGCACATGCCGCCGGAGGACAAGGACCAGCTCGAAGCCCACGAGATCGCGATCCTCGATTGGTGGATCAAGACCGGGGCGCCGACCGTTTCCATGAAGGAGGCCATGGCCGGGCCCGAGATCCTGGCCGCGGTCGGGAAACTGGTGCCCCCCGACGTCCTCGAGAAGAAGCGGGCCGCCGCCGCCGCCGCGCAAGCCGCGGAGAAGGCCGCCGCCGCGGAGAAGCGCAAGATGCTCGAGTCGGCCATGGCGCAGGCCTCGCGTGAATTCCCCAACGCCCTGACATTCATCTCCCGCGAGTCGAGCGACCTGCAGTTCACGGCGGTGAGCATGCGGAAGGATTTCACGGACGCGAAGCTGGCGATATTGAAGCCGGTCGGCAGCGGCCTGGTGGAGGTCAACCTCGGGGCCACCTCCGTGAGCGACGCCGGACTGGGCGAACTCGCGGCCATGCCGAACCTGCGGAAGCTGCACCTCCAGCAGACCAAGATCACCGACGCCGGGCTGGCGGAGGTCGCCAAGCTCAAGAACCTCGAATGGCTCAACCTCTTCGGGACCGAGGTCACCGACGAGGGCGTCCGGAAGCTGAAGGCCCTCCCGAAACTGAAGAAGGTCTACCTCTGGGGGACCAAGGTCACCCCGGAGGGCGCGAAGGCCCTCGAAAAGAACCTGCCCGGCTGCGAGGTCAATCTCGGCGCGGGAAATTGAGCGTCAGGCCGGGGCGGCCGATTCCGCCGTGATCCACTCCCGGGCCTCGGCTTCCTCGTCGAGGCCGAAGATGGCGAACGATTTCGGCATCATGAAGTGGAAGGCGTGGAGGAGGCCGCGCACCGTGGGGCTGTCACTGACGAGCGCCACCCGCTCGAAATCCTGCAGGTGCGACCATCCCGTCCGGGCGTCGTCCCACATGGCGCCGAGCGTGAAGTCGGTCAGGGAGGCCTCGAGGATGTAGAGGAGACGGATCGGGCCGCCTTCCGCGACCGCGGCATCCAGCGCCGGCATCAGGACCGACTCGTAATCCTCCGCGGTGACCTTCCCGCTGGCCCGGAAGCCCGCGACGTATTTCGGCAGGTCGGGGAGTATGGTGATCATGCCACACCATAGCATCATTCCCGCGGCGCGCATCCCGCCTGCGGCGCGTGGCCCGGCTGATCTTGGTCATTGCGCGCCGTTTGCCCCGTGGGTTAGGAATCATGGATGGACTGTTCTCGCCGCCGCTTCCTGAAGACGGCCACGGGCGGGGCCCTCGCCCTGGGAGCCCCGGGGCTGCCGGGTGGCGCCGCCGTTCCGGGCCGGGACGCCTGGCCGGTGGCGGCCTTCGAGAAGAACTTCCAGAGGTTGACCTATGACGAGATCGGGCGCCGCATGGCGGCCCTCGGGTTGCAGGGCATCGAGGCCACGGTGCGTCCCGGGGGACATATCGATCCGGACCGGGCCGCCGCCGAGTTGCCCCCGGCGGTGGAGGCCCTCGCGCGCCACGGACTCACCATCCTCGTGATGGCCTCGGGCGTGAACGAGGTGAATCCGCGCAACGAGAAGGTCCTGCGCGCCGCGGCGGGCCTCGGGATCAAGCGCTACCGGATGGCCTACTGGCAATACGCCAAGGACGCCCCGGTGCGCCGGCAGCTGCGCGAATTTCGCGAGAAGGCGTCCGACCTGGCGGCGCTGAACAAGGACCTCGGGATCCAGGGGATCTACCAGAACCACGCCGGGGCCCACCATGTCGGCGGCCCGCTGTGGGACCTGCAGCAGGTTCTCGAGGGGATCGACCCGGCGCACCTCGCGATCGGCCTCGATCTGCGGCACAGCCGGGTGGAGAACGGCATGTCGTGGAAGACGACCTACGACCTCGTGCGTCCCCACGTCGCGATGCTCTACGTGAAGGACGCCCGGTGGAACGGGACGAAGATCGAGAACGTGCCGCTCGGGGAGGGGATGGTCACCCGGGAGGTCTTCCGGCACGCCGTGAAGGGATGCGGGCCGCTTCCCATCGCCCTGCACGTGGAGTACTTCGGCGGGAAGCCGCTCCCGGCGGAGGCGCTTCCGCCGGTCATCGACGCCCACCGGCAGGACCTGGCGACCCTGCGGAAGTGGATCGGGTAGGCGCCGGGCGGCCCCGGGGCTACTTTTTCAGGGCGTAGTCCGCGGGCCGCATGTTCTTTTTGGCCCCCTTGAACCCGAAGGGCGTGGGTTTGAAGGGCGTCACGGGGGTCACCTCGGCCTTCGCGGGGATGGATTCCTCCATGCCGAGGCCCCAGTAGACGGCATTCACGACGAGGCGGCGAAGCCCCTCGCTGGCGAGATCGGTCGCGGCCCCCATGGTGGTGCAGAAGATCCGGTTGGTCGTCCCGGCGTCGTTCTTGAACGTGCGGGTCCATGCCACCGGCTGCATGGGATCGTTCTTGGGGCCCTTGATCGGCTTGGAATCGGGCTCGAGAGTTTCCGTCACGGCGCCGCGCAGGAGGATCCGGACGTCCTCCGGCGGATGGGCCTCGTAGACGTCGGAGTCGCCGAAGACATCCTCGACCCCCCGGAGGATGGGTGCCTTCTCCATCCCGGGCTCGATGACGCCCCGCGTGCCCTGCTTCTTGTGGTGGCCCCAGTGGCTGACCCAGCCTTCGCCGAGGACCCGCTTCCCGAACGAGGAATAGTCCTTGTAGCTCGAGTCTCCCTTCATCCGGAAGGCGTGGGTGCTGGTCCGCAGGGCCACGATCGGAACGCCCCGGTGATAGGCGTCCACGAAATGCTTCATGGTGGCATCCGGCCAGTTGCGAAAGCGCAGGGCCATCACGATGAGGTCCGCGGAGTCGAGGGCCTCGGGATCGCTGAGGCTCTTCTGGTTGTCGGGGTCGATGATTCCCTCGTCGTTCACCGAGAAGAGCACCGTGCATTTGAAACCGTGATGCTGCGAGAGGATCTGTCCGAGCATGGGAAGGGCCTCCTCCGAGCGGTATTCCTCGTCCCCGGAAAGCAGCACGATGTGCTTGCCCGCACCGGGTCCTTCGCCCGGTTCATATGTCACCGAAAGATCCCCGGCCGGAACGGAAACCGTGAAGAGGAGGAGCAGCGGGAGCGAGATGTGGATGCGCATGATCGGTTGGGTTGCTACCGGAAACCTGTACGGCCCGCCCGCGGCGCGCAAGGCCGCAGTCGCCCCGGACCGGAATTGACGGCGAAATTGCCTGTCCGCCGATGGGCGAATCTGCAATGAATAGCAGCGAGGACGAGAGCGAGAATGAGACGGAGCGCGATCATGGCCTTTGCATCTCTGGTGGCGCTGTTGGGGGCCACCGGTTGGCTGGCCATGGACCCCGGGGAGGGGGGCACGGGGCGCATGGTGGCCGGCATCGTGGCGGCCGTCGCCGCGCTGGGGCTGGTGTGGCCCCACCTGCGGCCCGGGCGCGGGCCCGCGCCCCGAAAGG
>JABDMC010000181.1 GCA_013001695.1 Akkermansiaceae bacterium | reverse complement strand
GTTAGGTACGGGGAGGGGTCGCGTGGTGGCCCCGAGTCCACGCGCGCGGGAGCGCCCTACCTAGCGCTTTTCGATGACGATCATGGTGATGTCGTCCATCTGGTGGTTTCCGCCGACGAAGGCCTCGAGGGCCTTCTTGAGGGTCCGGACGGCGCCCTCGGCACCTTCCGGGGCGGCCGCCTGGAAGACGTCGCGCATCCGGTCCGTCCCGAATTCCTCGCCGGCCTCGTTTTCGGCCTCGGTGACCCCGTCTGTGTAGAGGAGGAGGCAGTCGCCGGAGCGGAAGTCGGTTTCGAGGTCGCGGGTGACCCGTTCGAAGACGGCCCCGTCGTCCACCCCGATGGCGAGGCCCGCCGGTTTGAGGTACTCGACGTCCTTGCTGGCCTTGCGCCACATCAGGGGCGCATCGTGCCCGCCCCGCGCGAGGCGCAGCTTGTCGGATCCGTTCTCGAGGACGATGTAGGCCATGCTGATGAACATGTCCTCGCGGATGTCGGGGAACAACTGCCGGTTCACGGTGGCGAGGGCCGCCGCGGGGGAGTCGCTTTCCAGCGCCGCGGACCGCAGGACGCTCCGGCACATCGTCATCAGGAGGCCCGCCGATATGCCCTTCCCCGAGACATCCGCGATGGCCACCCCGAACCAGTTGTTCTCGAGCGGGATGTAGTCGTAGTAGTCGCCGCTGATGATCCGCGCCGGGAGGTTCGTCCCGTGAATCCGGTAGCCGGGCAGGTCCGGATCCGCGGACGGCAGGAGGACCTGCTGGACCTCGCGGGCGACCCGCAACTCCCGGTCCATGCGCCGCTTCTCCCCCGCTTCCTGGTGGACCATGGCGTTCCCGAGAGCATACGCCGACTGCTCCGAGATCGACCGGAAGACGTCGAAATCATTGCGGCTGAACGGAACGTTCGTCTTGAGGCGGGTCACCGCGAGGATCCCGAGGGCCCGCGAGGCGTAGCTGACCGGCGCCAGCATGGCCTCCACCCGTTCCCCGACCACGTCCTGCACCATGATGGTCGTCCCGCCTGCCAGGCATTCGCCCATGAGCCCCTCGGAGGCCGTCACCTTGGCGAGCCGCAGGTAACTCTTCAAGCGGGCTTCGTCGCCGCCGATCTCGGCCCGCACCGTCTCCGGGACGACCCCGAGCGGCGGGCACCCATCCGAAAGGTATCCCGGCACCAGCCACTCGCCGTCGGCGCTCAGGAGGAAGAGGCCCGCCCCGTCGCCCCCCACGACCTCCTCCACCCCGTCGACGATGACACGATACAACCTGCGCCCGGCCGCGTCGGCCTCGATCACGGATCCGAGATGATGCAGGAAGTCAAAGAAGCGGTGTTCCTCGCCCTCGATGTCCTCCTTTTCCCGTTTCGCGGCGTGCAGCCTGCCACGCGCTTTTCCGAGCAGGACCGCGAGGACGATGATCACTGCGGCGAGCAGGACGATAACGGGGGGGAACTCCATCGGATCGCAACGACTACCTGCGCTGCATGTTCGGTCGTCTACTCGCCCCGTGCTTCCTGCTCGAGGACATCAAGGACGGTGGCGAACTTCTTGGCATTCTCGTCGTTCGCCTCGCAGAGTCGCTGGTGGGCCTCAAGGACATGGGCCGCGCCCGCGCCGGCGGTTCCTTCGCCCCACGGCTCGAGACACTCCTCGATGGTCGCCAGTTCGCGGCGCCACTCCGCGTTCTCCGGATCGATGTCCATCAGGAGGTCGAGACCGAGGTCCTGCAGCGATTGCCGATTGCGGTCGCTGGCCGCGGCCACCTGCAGCTTTTCCCCGGTTCGTTTCCCGAGGCGGATGGCGATGCCGGCGAGGGTTCCCATGAAGGTGGAGTCCATCGCGTTGCAACCGGTGAGGTCGATCACGAAGCGCGTGGAGCCTTCCTGCAGGCGGGCTTCGACGTATTCCTTCACCTGGGGGCTGCACAAAAAAGAGCCTTTCCCGTTGATCCGCAGCCACACGAAGCCACCGGCTTCGCCGACATCAATGGAATCACTGGCCGTCACAGGGGGTGAAGTGCAAGGGTTTACACTGGTGAACATTACTCGTTTTGCCTCACTACGTCAACGTTCCATGCCTCTCATTCCCATAAATACGACCGCTTCACGGCGACCTCGTCGCCGGACCGGAACATGCGCAGGCGCCATGCCAGGACGCGCCCTCCCTTTAAATAGGCGGGACCGATGACGCGAAACTCGGCTTTGCCGGTCGCGGTTCCCGGCAAAAGGTGCTCGGCCCGCCTGATGGTGCTACCGGTGGCGGCCTGCTGGAATTCGAAGACGAGGCGCACCGGCTCGCTTTCGCGCCCCGGGGGGCCGTCCCACTTGACCCCGAAATACTGGCCCATGCGGTTCTGGCGCTCTTCGAGGGAGACCGCCCCGTGGAGGCGCTTGAGCTTTTCGGCCCGCACGACCTCGTCCTCCCCGAGCCCGGCCTCGGTCTTCCGGAGGTGAAACTGCTTCACCTCAAGGACTTCGGGCTGACTTCCGCATGAAATCACCCCGAGCAAGGCCAAGCCGACCACCCCGCGCAGCATGCCCTTGGGATACTACCCGGCCCGCGCCCCGACAATCCCCAATGAAGGCGAATTGCCCGGCGGGGTAGGGGAATGACCTGAGCGGGCCGCGGTTCATCCCGGCGTCGGGCCGGCGGTCCCGCCCTGCCCACGGCCCCGCGCCCGCCCCTCGCGGTGGCGGGTTTCCGGCCGCGGCGGCACGGGGGAGTCCAAGGAGGGGATTCCCAATTCCCGATTTCCCCCCATAATGCCCTCCATGACCCCCGAGGTCCGCGAACGTCTCGACACCTTCATCAAGGCGAAAGGGCTGCGCCGCACGGCGCAGCGCGATGCCATCGTGGACGAGATCTTCGCCTCCGAGGAGCATTTCACCGCGGATGAACTGTGGGAGCGCCTCCGGGGCGCCGGCCAGGGGACGTCCCGCGCCACCCTCTACCGCACCTTGTCCCTTCTCACCGAGGCCAATCTTCTCCAGGAGATCGACCTCGGCGACGGGCAGACGACCTACGACCCGAACTTTCTCGACCGCCCGTCGCACAATCACCTCGTGTGCGTCGACTGCGGGAAAGTCATCGAGTTCGAGGACGAGCACCTCGAGGTCTTGAACGACTGCATCACCCGCCGCCTCGGGTTCCGGGCCGTGAAGCAATCGCTCCGGATCGAGGCGTGCTGCGACGAGCTGCGGACCAAGGGGCGCTGTCCGAACCTCATCGAGGCGCGCCTCCAGGGGAAACGGCTCCCCGGGAAGAAGCGCTGACCGCTCCACCCCTCATGACGACCACATCCGGAGAGACGGGCGCCCTGGCCGCGGTGCTGGTGCTTGCGGCGGTGCTCACCGCCGCGGCGGCCCCGGATCATCCGCGCCTGCGGGTCGATCCGCGGGACTTCGAGGCCTCGCGGGCCGACATCGAGAACCTCCTCCAGTCCGCCTCCCGCGCACTCTGGAAGGAATTCCCGGGGTACGCCCTCGATCCGATCGTGGTGGTGCGGGGCCGGAAGGACCCCATCACCCTATTCGAGCGCAACGCCCGCGGCGAGATCGTGGTGCAGCTCAACACCGGGTCGACCTACTGGGCCCAGTACAGCTACCAGTGGGCCCACGAGTTCTGCCACATCCTCTGCGGGTTCCGGAAACAGCCCCGGGAGAACAACTGGTTCGAGGAAACGCTGTGCGAGCTGGCCTCCCTCTACGTCCTGCGCGCCATGGGCACATCGTGGGAGCACGACCCGCCCTACCCGAACTGGAAGGAATACCGCCACAGTCTCCGCGCCTACGCCGATGACGTCATGGCCAAGCGGGAGAAGCTCACCCCCGACGGCCTGGCCCGCTTCTACAAGCTCCACGAAGGCGAGCTCCGCGGGAACGGCATCCGGCGCGACCTCAACGGCGCCATGGCCGGGGCCCTCCTCCCGCTTCTCGAGGAAGATCCCTCGCGTTGGGAGGCGGTCCGCTGGCTGAACGCCGCCCCCGCCACCAAGGGCATGTCCTTCCGGGACTACCTCGCGAAGTGGTCCGCGGCCGCACCTCCCCGGCACCGGCCCTTCATCGCCCGGCTCGCGGCCCTCTTTGGCCAGCGGGGGCGGTAGGGTCGTGGAGCGATCGCGGGGCGGGAGGGGACCGGCGGCCGATCCCCGGCGCCGGGAAGCCGCCCACCGGGGAATCCAGAAGGTTTGACGTCCCCCCCGCGGTCCCGGAGACTGCCCCCCAGATCGCCATGGCAAAAGACATCACCAACAAGACGGACGTCGAACTCGGCGTGGTTCCCACCCATTTCGGATTCGTCGGGGCCCTCGTCCCCGAAGACGGCGGGAAGCTCCCCCGGAACGACGACGGCCAGCTTGTCGTGGTCGCCCTCATGCAGGACCTCTGCGAGCGCTCGCGGGTGAAGATCGACAGCGTGCAGGCCGCGGTCTTCCCCGGGACCGACCAGGACGATTTCAAGGAACTCTGCGAGGGGCTGAAGGCCCTCGATCTCGCCCTCTATTTCATCATGATGGTCGGGGGGGCGGACCCCATGAACCCCGCCGACGAATCCGCCATCGTGGACCAGCTCCTCCCGAGCCTCGAGGCCGCCAAGACCCACGGCGTGCAGTTCGTCTCCTCGACCTCCATCGAGGAATGGATGGCCGGACCGCCCCGCAAGGACGGCGCCGACTTCGACGCCGCGGTGGCGCAGAATGCCAAGCTGCACGCCCGCGTCCACGACGAGGCGGGCCTCGCCGGTTCCTGCGTGCAGGGGTGGCACATCGAGTTCCTGCGACCCGGGGAAATGAAGACCTTCACCGACGTCGGCCGCCTCTGGACCTTCGTGCAGGCCGCCAACGAGGCGGTCGGCAGCCCCTTCTTCAAGTGCCTCGTCGATGCCGCCCATTGCGGGGATTCCCAGCTTTCCATTCCCGAGAACCAGGATCTCATCGCCAAGATCGGGGCCGCGGGCGATCTTGGATGCTTTCACGTGTCCCCGCCGACGACCCGCGGATGCATCACCACCGACGACGGCTGGATCGGGGCCCTCCTCGCCGCCACGGCCCGCACCGGAACCCTGCGCAATGTCTTCGTGGAAGCGTTCCACCACGAGGACCCGGCCCTCGCCGCCCTCCGCGAGCTCGACCCCGGCCACGGCATCGACACCACCGACGGCCGCGACTACACGCAGGTCGTCGCCGACGGCCTCGCCGCGACGGCCCGCCGCCTGAACAACCTCAAGGCGCGCGGGATCCTCTAAATTCGGTGGACTGGCCGGGCAGTCTCTCGACTGATCACGTGTTCAAAACTCAGGCCGGGCCGACCGGCCACCGACCACCGCCTACCGCCTACTGGAGGCGCGGAGCGCCGTCACGCCCGCTTCGCCCCCTTGCGCCGCGACTCGTTCGGGGCGTTCTTGGCGGTGAAGCGCTTGTCCTCGACGAGCTTCAACATGTCGAAGGTGCTCAGGATCCCGACGACCCTCTTCTCCTCGGTGACCACCACGTGGTGCAGCTTGTGGTTTCGCATGACGCGGGCCGCGATGTGCACCCCGTCGTAGCGCGGCACCGTGAAGACCTTCTCGGTCATCACCTCCGAAAGCGGCATCTCCGCCGGGATGTCGCCCAGGACGTCGCTGGAGGTCACCATCCCGACCGGCTCCCCCGCGGAGTTGATCACCGGCAAGGCGTGAATGCCCTCCTTCTCCATCAACTCCCGGGTGTCTCCCACGGTGTGGTCGTCGCGGCCCACGATCACGGCAGGCACCATCAGCTCATTTACGGTCACATTCATTGCATTGTGGAGGATGTGGCGGCCACAATCCCCGGTCACCCGGCATCCCCCGCCGCAACGGCAGGCAGAGGGGCTCTGAGGGGAAAGGTCCTCCATCCGATAGAAATCTAGCGCCTCGTCTCCCCCCCTGCTCCGCGCCCGTTTGCCAATGCTGCGCATTCCCTCTGGTTCGATTCCCGGTGCGGCGGGGGGGCCGGCCCGCGAAAATTGGCGCTTTCCGCCACTTGCATCCCGCGCCCCTCTCCCCTTCACTCGGCGCAGCACTCGACAGCACTCATGAGCCATCCACGCACCACCAACGACCTCACCACCGTTTCCAAGAACGTTCGCAGCCTGGTCGACGGGCACCTCGAGGAGACCGGCGGCCTCCTGCGCCTCTCCCCGACCTGGGTCCCGCGGTCCTTCCTGCAACCGGGCCTGCGGATCAAGCTGCACCCCGACGACACCTACGCCTACGGGCTCAGTCGCGGCGGCATCGACGAGCGCTGGTTCGCCTCCACCACCGAGTGCGCCAACGAGGGCCGCGAGGAGGATGAAGGGCTCTCCTACGTGATCGTCGGCCGGGAGCGCTTCACCCTCCGTGATGCCGTGGCGGAGTGCGGCGCGGATCTCATCGGGTCCGCGATCTGGGACAAGTACGGCAAGTGGCCGGTCTACTCGAAGTACTTCGACAACATGGGGCCGATCCCGCACCACATGCACCAGAACGCCGAGCAGGCCGCGCTCGTCGGCCAGGAAGGAAAACCCGAGAGCTACTACTTCCCGCCGCAGCACAACAACGTCGGCAACAACTTCCCGTACACCTTCATGGGCTTCGAGCCCGGGACGACCCGCCAGCAGGTCCACGACTGCATCGCCAACTGGCACAAGGGCGACAACAAGATCCTGGAGCTCTCGAAAGCCTACAAGCTGCAGCCCGGCACCGGCTGGCTCATCGACCCGTGCGTCCTGCACGCCCCCGGCTCGCTCTGCACCTACGAGCCGCAGTGGGGCTCCGACGTCTTCGGGATGTACCAGAACCTTGTCGAAGGCCGCGAGGTCCCGTGGTCGCTCCTCGTGAAGGACATGCCCGAGGACAGGCACCAGGACATCGACTTCATCATCGACCAGCTCGACTGGGACAAGAACCTCGACCCGAACTTCAAGGACAACCACTACCTCGAGCCGGTCACGGCGGAGAAGGGCGACGGCTACCACGACAAGTGGATCGTCTACGGCAAGGTCGACGGCTTCCAGTTCTTCACCGCCAAGGAGCTCACCGTCGACCCCGGCGCGAAGGTGACCATCAAGGACAAGGGCGCCTACGGGCTCATCATGACCCAGGGCGAGGGCATGGCCAACAAGCTCCGCCTGAACTGCCCGAAACTCCTGCGCTTCAACGAACTCTCCCAGGACGAGTTCTTCGCCACGGAGGCGGCCGCGCAGGCGGGGGTCACCTTCGAGAACACCTCCCAGACCGAGCCGCTCGTGGCCCTCCGCTACTTCGGGCCCGAGGTGAATCCCGATGCCCCGGCGATGGGGGCCCACAAGAACGCGTAGGGTCCGGGGAGAGGTCCGCCGCCCGGCGATTCGCTCGCCCGGGCGGCCCCGCGGCCTCCTTTCCTTGACGGCCTCATGCCGCGCGCTTATGGCTACCGGACCCTGCTCATGAAAACGATCTGCGTCACCCTCGCCTGCGCCCTCGCCCTCTCGCCCGCCCTGCAAGCGGCCATCGTCTGGGAAAATGGCGCCCCCGGCATCACCACCGTCAGCTTCAACAAGGACCCGTTCACCGACGAGACCGATCCCGCGAACTGGGACGTGATCTCGCCGTCGGTCGCCATCACGCGGATCGGCAGCAACAACGCGGCCTTCCTTTACAACCCGCTCGTCGAGGCGGGGCCCGTCGGCGGAGCGCCGGCCGGAACCCGGTGGGCCTTCGCCAACTTCAACGGGAACCCGTCGTCCCTCTCGGCGGCCGGCTTCCCGGCCCTCAACTTCTCCGATTTCCGGGCCTCCTTCGGGGGAAGCAACCCGGCCGGCATGGTCGGCCTCGACGGCGTCCTGCACCTCGTGGCGGAGGACATCTACCTCGATATCCGCTTCTCCTTCTGGGGCAGGGGCATGAACAATGACGGCGGCGCCTTCAGCTACGACCGGGCCTCCGGGCCCATCCCCGAGCCCTCCGCGGCCGCCCTCCTCGGACTCGCCTCCCTCGCGCTCCTCGCCCGCCGCCGGTAGGGGACCCCGCCGCATCACGCCAACACGGGGTCAATCCGCGTCCATGACGCGGATTTTTTTGTTCCCAGCCCCGGCCCGCGCTTCTAGCCTCCGCTACCCTATCGCACTCAGCAACCACTACTCCGATACTCCGATGCCCAGCAAACCCGCACTTCACAACGCCATGTGGCCCGGCCTCGTCGGGAAAGAAGAAGGAACCGACCACCCGCCGATCTCCCTCGACCGCATGCTCGAGCTCACCGCCGGCGCCGAGGTCAACGGCACCAAGTTCGACGGGATCGACTACTTCCTCTTCCACCCGCACACCGACCCGGATGCCAGCGACGACGAGATCCGCGCCATCGCCGACAAGATCGCCGCCAAGGGGCTGAAGGTCGGCTCGCTGGTGGCCCCCATCTGGCCCGGCACCGTCGGGGGCTGCGCCTTCGGGCCGCAGGACGACCGCGACAACTTCGTGCACGCCGTCGCGGTGGCCTGCCGGATCGCCAACATCTTCGACGAACACGGGGTGCGCCAGTCGGGCATCATCCGGATCGACTCCGCGGGCGGCCCGGAAGACTGGGCCAAGGACCCCGCCGGCAACACCAAGCTCATCGCCGAAACGTTCCAGCGCGCCGGCGCCATCGCGGGCGAAAACAACCAGCGCCTCGCCGCCGAGGGCGAAGTCTGCTGGGGCGGCATGCACTCGTGGAAATACATGGTCGAAACGCTGGAAGCCACCGGCATGCCGAGCATCGTCGGCTTCCAGGCGGACCTCGCCCACACCTACCTGTACCTCCTCGGCGTCAACGCCCCGGAGCACGCCCTCCTGAAGGAGGGCTACTCCGACGAGGAGTTCTGGGACGCCTACAAGACGATGACCGACGCCCTCCGCCCGTGGACCTTCGACGTCCACATCGCGCAGAACGACGGCACCGTCCACGGCACCGGCAGCCACGACAAGACCGGCCGCCACTGCCAGGCCGACGACCCCAACGGCAAGATCGACATCACGAAGTGCGCCGGCTACTGGCTCGGCGACCACGTCGCCCACGGCATCGAGCACATCTGCTGGGACGGGTGCATGTTCGACAACGACGTCCTCGAGGACCAGAAGACCTACAACACCATCCTCGACGCCATGATCAAGGTCCGCGAGGCCCACGGCTGGGACTAGGCGCACGCAAACGGCAACCTCAACCCACTCACCAGAATGAGCGAAAAGAAACCACTGAATATCGGGCTCGTGGGATACGGCTTCATGGGCCGCACGCACTCCAACGGCTACAAGCGCGTCAACGACTTCTTCCCCGACGTCGAGTACCGGCCGGTCCTCAAGGCGGTTTGCGCCCGCAACGCGGAGCGCGCCCAGGCCTTCGCGGACCAGTGGGGCTACGAGTCGGTCGAGACCGACTGGAAGGCCCTCGTGGCCCGCGACGACATCGACGCCATCGATATCTGCACGCCCAACGACACCCATGCGCCCATCGCCATCGCGGCCGCCGAGGCCGGCAAGATGGTCCTCTGCGAGAAGCCCCTCGCCCGCACCACCGAGGAGAGCCTCCCCATGGTGGACGCCGTCGAGAAGGCCGGCGTGCCCAACACGGTCTGGTACAACTACCGGCGCGTCCCGGCCGTCACCCTCGCCAAGCAGATCATCGATTCCGGCAAGCTCGGCAAGATCTTCCACTACCGCGCCAACTTCCTGCAGGACTGGACGATCAGTGCCGAGCTTCCGCAGGGGGGCGAGGGGCTCTGGCGCCTCGACGCCGCGGCCGCCGGGTCCGGGGTGACCGGCGACCTCCTCGCGCACTGCATCGACACCGCCATCTGGCTGAACGGCAGCATCTCCGACGTTTCCGCGATGACCGAGACGTTCATCAAGGAGCGCGTCCACACCGCCACCGGCGAGAAGCAGAAAGTCACCATCGACGACGCCTGCCTCTTCCACTGCCACTTCGCGAACGGCTCCCTCGGGCTCTTCGAATCGACCCGCTACGCCCGCGGCCACAAGGCCCTCTACACGCTCGAGATCAACGGCGAGAACGCCTCCATCCGCTGGGACCTGCACGACCTCAACCGCCTCGAGTACTTCGATCACTCCGACGAGGGCATCGTCCGCGGCTGGCGCAGCATCCACGTTTCCGACAGCGAGCACCCCTACCTCGACAAGTGGTGGGTCCCCGGTCTCTGCATCGGGTACGAGCACACCTTCGTGCACCAGGTGGCCGACTTCCTGGCTTCCCTGAGCAGCGGGGACCCGTGCGCTCCCACGTTCCGGGATGCCCTCGAGACCGCGAGGGTCTGCGATGCCGTCCTGGCATCCGCCAAGGAGCGCGCCTGGAAGGACGTGTGAAGAACGGCCCCGGGCCCGCGCCCCGACCGGGCGCGTCCCGGTCCGAAGACCCGATCCGCAGGCTCCGGCCGGGCTTGTTCCCGGCCGCGGACGGGGGAACGCGCCCCGCGGCGCCCCGTCTCCGCGGGGTCAACCCTCGGCGGCCACGCCCCCGGGGCTCCTTTTTGTCTTGGACCGGCCCTGAATCTGTGTGACAGATCCGGCGGACCCCTCAGAACGACCATCTCATGCTCCAGGAAGGCATCCTCAACCCGCAGGTCCTCGACCTCGTGGCCCGCATCCGGCACACCAACACCCTGGTTATCTGCGACTGGGCGTTCCCCTATTGGCGGGAGATCGAGACCGTCGACATCTCCCTGACGCGGGGGATTCCGATGGTTCTCGACGTCCTCAAGCTCCTGCAACCGAACTTCAAGATCGGCCACATTTGGCAGGCCGAGGAGTTCCTCACCACCAACCCGAAGGAAACCATCGCGCAGTTCGACGCCGCGTTTGCGGACTGTTCCGGCGCGGAGATCACGCGCGAAGCGCACCTCGACTTCAAGAAGCGCGTCCCGCAGGCCATCGGCCTCATCCGCACCGGCGACCCCACCGCCTACGGCAACATCATCCTCGAGAGCGAGTGACGTGGCGGCGGATTCCATCCGCCAGCCCAACCCTATCCGGCAAATTTCATCCTCGGGCCCCGCGCAGCCCGCTCCTCCCGATCGACCCACAACCAATCCCGAAGCCCTGAAATCCGCCATCACACTCTGCGCCGTTGACGAGGCCGCCGCGGGCCCCTTCGTCTTCCACGATCCGCTTCGCGACGGCTTCGCGAAGGCCGCCGCCCATGGCTACGACGCCGTCGAGCTCTTCCTGCCCGGGCCGCATTTCATCTCGGTCGACGAGGTCCGGTCGCTCGCGACCGAGCACGGGCTCGCCATCGCGGCGGTGGGGACCGGCGCCGGGATGGTCCGGGAGGGCCTCTCGCTCACCGATCCCTCGGAAGCCAAGCGCACCCAAGCCCTCGAGTTCATCACCGCCATGATCGACTTCGGCGGGCAGCTCGAGGCCCCCGCCATCCTCGGGTCGATGCAGGGAAAATGGGGCGGGGAGGTTTCCCGCGAGGAGGCCCTGAAGTGGCTGGCGGCCGCCCTCCGGACCGCCGGCGAACGCGCCGGGCGCCACGGGGTCCCCTTCATCTACGAGCCGCTCAACCGCTACGAGACCAACCTCATCAACCGGTTGGCGGAGGGAGCCCGCTACCTCGAGGACCACAACCTCCAGAACATCGTCCTCCTCGCCGACCTCTTCCACATGAACATCGAGGAGGCCGATCTCGCCCGGGCCATCCGGGATGCCGGGAAGCACACCGGGCATGTGCACTTCGCCGATTCCAACCGCGAGGCCATCGGCTTCGGCCACACCGACCCGGCCCCGGTGGTGGCGGCCCTCCGGGAAACCGGATACGACGGCTACCTCTCCGCGGAGATCTTTCCCAAGCCGGATGCGGATGAAGCCGCCAGGCAGACCATCGCCGCGTTCCGCCAGTTCGTGCCGTCCCCCGCCGCCGGCTGACCTCCGACCTCCGACCTCCGACCTCCGACCTCCGACCTCCGACATGACCACCCGGCCCCTCGGCACCACCGGCATCGACCTCCCGATCCT
>JABDMC010000152.1 GCA_013001695.1 Akkermansiaceae bacterium | reverse complement strand
TGCCCGTGCCGACCGGCCGGGTGTTCCGGTGGTCGGGAACGGCTCGATCGCCGGAAGGCGCAAGCCTTCCGCTACCACTCGTCATCCCTCGTAGCGGCACGGCTGCCCGTGCCGACCGGCCGGGTGTTCCGGTGGTCGGGAACGGCTCGATCGCCGGAAGGCGCAAGCCTTCCGCTACCACTCCCACGCCCTCGTGGCGGCCCGGCTGCCCGTGCCGACCGGCGGGGTTTTCCGGCGCTCGGCAGGACGACCAGCACGGCCGGGAGCGCTCCGGCGAATCGCGGCAGGCCTGCTGGTTGTTCTCATGCCGTGGTCCCCTGCCGGTGCGCCAAGCGGGGGAAGCCGGCAGGCAGGAAAGGCCCTGAAAGAACCTTCCGGGCACCCTCGTTTGCAACTGAAGTGAGTGACCGATCCCTCCCTCCCCTCGCCCTCCCGGCCCTGTTTCTCGCCCTGGGCATCGCGGCCGCCGGGTACTTCGTGAGCCGCACTCACTACAACGCCCGCGTCGCGCTCAACACCGCCCAGGCGAAGGGCCTCGCCGAGCGGCGCGTCACGGCAAATCGCGCCAACTGGACCGTCAGCCACATGACCACGGGCACCGACCGCTCCGAGGTCACCGCCCTCTACCGCCGGGCCGAGGAGGACCAGAAGGCCATCATTGACGTCCTCCTCGAGGGCGGATTGCAGGAAGGCGAGATCGACACCGACGTCATCAGCTACTCGATGCGCGAGTACCGCGACGAGAACCAGATTCTCGTCGATGAAAAGCACACCCTCTCGGGCTACGTCCACGTCGAGACCGACAACGTCACCCTGATCCGCAAGCTGCGGAGCGACGTGAACCGGCTCCTCGCCCGGGGCATCAACCTCAGCAACCACACGCCGAGCTACCACTTCACGAAGATCAACGAGGTCAAGCCCGAGATGCTCAAGGAGGCCGCCCGGAATGCCAAGATCGCGGCCCGCGAGTTTGCGGAGAATGCCGGCGTGAAGGTCGGCCGCATCCGCTCCGCCCGGCAGGGCGTCTTCGAGGTCCGCGATGCCGGCAGCACCAGCGGCGACACCCGCAAACTCGAGAAGGATGTCCGCGTCGTGATCACCGTCGATTTCTACCTCACGGATTGACGGTGCCCCGATTTCCTTCCCTCGACACGCCGCCAGCCGGCGCCATCATGGCCGCACCCATGAGATCAGCGGCCCTCATTCTCCTTGCGAGCCTTCCGGCCCTCGCGGCGCCGGTCATCCCGCGCTCCGAGTTCTTCAAGGTGGAGACCGTCGCGGAGGGCTTCACCGATGCCATGGAACTGGCGATCACGCCGGAAGGATACATTTTCGTCATCGAGCGCACCGGCGCCGTGAAGCTCGTGCGGCCCGCGGACGGGAAGTCCCTCGAGGTCGCAGCGCTCGAGGTGGAACCGCGCCGCGACGGCCATGCCGAGGAGTGCGGGCTCCTCGGGATCGCGCTCGACCCGGACTACGCCGGGAACAAGTGGGTCTACCTCTACTACTCGCCGGCGGGCATCCCGAAGCAGCGCCTGTCGCGCTTCACCTTCGCGGGCCGGACCCTGGAGGACGAGCACGTCCTCCTCGAGATCCCCCATGAGCGCGACAACGGGGTGCGCCACGAAGCCGGGTCGCTGGCCTTCGGCCCGCAGGGGCGCCTCTTCCTCGCCACCGGCGACAACACCAACCCGGCGGAATCGGATGGTTACGCGCCGCTCGACCAGCGGAAGGACCGCGCCGGGTTCGACGCGCAGCGGACCGCCGGCAACACCAACGACCTGCGCGGCAAGATCCTGCGCATCGTCCCGAAGGCCGACGGCACCTACGCCATTCCGGAGGGAAACCTCTTTCCCGAGGGGACCGGGTCGACCCGCCCGGAAATCTTCGTGATGGGTTGCCGCAACCCCTTCCGCATCGCGCTCGACCCGCGCAGCGGCGCCCTGTTCTGGGGCGACATCGGCCCCGATGCCGGGGCGGCCGGCGAGCGCGGCCCGCAGGGCTACGACGAGATCAACCGCACCCGCGCGGCCGGCAATTTCGGCTGGCCGTACTTCGCGGCCGACAACAAGCCCTACGCGAACTACGACTTCCGCGCCCAGCGGATCCGGACGCCGTTCGACCCGGCAAGCCCGTTCAATTCCTCGCCGAACAACACCGGCCGGCCGCGCCTTCCCGCCGCGCAGTCCGCCCTCTGGTTCCAGCCGCACTCGGCGGCCTGCGCCGGCGCGGTTTACCACCACGGCGACTATCCCGAATCGCCCACGAAGCTCCCCAAGGCGCTCGATTCATCGCTCCTCGTCTTCGACCGGGCCAGCGGCGCGCTGCGGGTCATCAAGTTCGACGCCTCCGGCGCCATTGCGGCCAACGAGCCGTGGCTCGAAAAATACCGCTTCGTCCATCCGAGCGACATGGCCCTCGACGCCGAGGGGCACCTCTACCTGCTCGAGTCCGGATCGGCGCGCGACGACGGCAACAACGCGAAACTGAAGCGCATCAGTTACAGCGAGGTCCCCCTCAAGCTCGACGGCCCGTAGGGTGCCCCGGTCCCCGGCGGATGGTCTCGCGGCGCCGATTCATGGCGTTCCCAAGCCCCTCGCCTGCAAGGACCTCCGCACGGGAAGGCCTCCGGCGGGGGGACCCGCCTTGACATCCCGGGCGGTTCTCGACGAGCTTTCAACAGCATGAAGACGATCCTGGGGACGATATTCGCGGTGGCGGGCCTCGCCGCCGCCAGCCACGCCGACGAGGAACTGGCGCTTGATCCCGTCCTCTTCGCGGACGGCCTCTGGGAGAAATCCCTCGAGGAGATCAAGGGCGCCTTCGAGCCGGAGGCCGAGGAGGGCGAGGAGGGCGACAACGAACAGTCCGCGGCGCGAAGCGCCCTCGAGAAGCAGATCCTCGAACGCCTCCGGAAGCAGGGCCTCAACGTCGACGACCTTGAGGACCCCGGCGCCTTCCAGTGGCTCTCGGCGGAGAAGCAGGCCCTCCGCGCCCCGCGGCAGGTGGTCACCCTCCTCGGCAAGGACGTCGGCGAGGTCGTGATCCGCGCCAGGGACGGCGCGGCCTCCGATGTCAGCATCTCCCTCTTCAACCGCGGCGACGACGGCGAGATCACCAAGTCCGAATTCGAGGCGCGCATGAGCGGCTGGCACCAGGCCCTCAACGAGAAGCTCGCGGTGCGCCCCGAGGAGCGCAACAAGCAGGGCGCCGTGGCCACCACCGGCTGGATGTGGAAGAAGGACGAGGCCGCCTTCCTGCTGGAAGGATCCGTGACCCGCCGGGAGAACCGCGCCGAGTTCATCCGGCTCCGCATGGCGCCCCTCCACCGCGCCGACACCCGCCGCAAGATCGTCCGCCGGGGGTCGCTCGATGACAATGTCGTCCGGAAGGACGGCGACGTCATGGTGAAGGGCATCCCCATGGTCGACCAGGGCGACAAGGGCTACTGCGTGGTCGCCACCGTGGAACGCGTCGCCCGCTACTACGGGTTGCAGGTCGACCAGCACGAACTCGCCCAGCTCGCCAACACCGACCAGTACGGCACCAGCGGCAACGACATGGAGAAGGCCTTCCGCACCCTCACCGGCAAGATCCACGCCCGCACCCTGAAGCACATCGAGTACGACGACCGCCAGTTCGAGCGCGACTACAAGTCGTACAACCGCGCCGCCAAGAAGGAGGGAGTGCGGGTCTTCGAGGAGGACCTCGACGAGTGGATCATCGACCCGCGCTGGTTCTGGTTCAACGCCCACAAGGCCACGTTCCGCACCGTGAAGGCCAGCCAGAACAAGTACGACCACTTCCGCAGGAAGATCGAGGAATACGTCGACCAGGGGATTCCGCTCTGCTGGACGCTCTACATGGGCATGTTCAAGGAGGACGACACCCCCCAGTCATACGGCGGCCACATGCGCCTCATCATCGGCTACAACAACGAGAAGGAAGAGATCATCTACTCCGACTCGTGGGGCAAGGGGCACGCCGTGAAGCGCATGCGCGCCGACGAGGCGTGGTGCATGACGATGGCGCTCTACTCGATGCTGCCGAACCGCTAGGGGCCGCCCCGCGGCGACCACCCTAGAATACCGCCGCGAGCTGCGCGGGGTCCATCTTCCCGAGGAGGAGGAAGGCCCGTTCCTCGTCGCTCCAGGTGGCCACCGACCAGCCGGTCACCTCGCAGCCCTTGCAGTTCCTGCCGGCGGCGTCGATCCCCGGGAGGTTGCCGGCAATGTCATTGCGGCGCAGCACCACGAGGTGCACCACCCCGATATCCTCCTTCATGTAGCAGAGCAGCGAGGCCGGCTTCCCCTTGAAGCGCAGCTCCTTGCAGCCCACCCCGCGGACGTCCCGCAGGCCGGCCGGGACGGTCGCCGGCGCCGGCAGCCCCTCGCTGGCGAGGAAGGCGTAGAGGTCGGCCTGGCGCTCGTTCTCGAGGTCCAGCTTGAACGGCGACTCGAGGAACTGGATCGCCTCTCGTTCGACCACCGCGGCGTTCACCCCGGAGGGCACCATGAAGGCCAGGCCGGCGCCGAGGGCGAGGACCGCCGCCACCGCGGCCACCTTCAGCCACCGCGACACCCGGCGGACCGGCGCGGCCCCGCCGTCCTGCCCGACCTGCATGGCGGCGAGAATCTCGTCGCGCAGGCCCGCGGGGGGCTCCACCGCCGCGAGGGCCTCCGCAAAGATGCGGTCCATCCCGGAGTCGTCCCCGGGCCCGGCGTCGCCCTGCAACACCGCGAGTATGCTGGCGCGCAGGTCGTCGGGGATCTCGATGCCGGCGAGGGCCTCCGCGAAGGCCCCGTCCTGCGAGCGCTCCGCGGCGAGCCACTCGCCGAGTTCACGGTCCGCGGCCGCGAGTGCCAGCGCTTCCGCGAACTCGGGATCACCCGCGTCCGCCCCGTCGGGACGGAAACTCTGCAGGACAAACCTGGCTTGTTCCTTATCCATGGGTTTTCTTCAGGGCCTCCGGTTCGAAGCTCACGATCTTGCGTGGCGCGCCGGCCGGCTCATCGGCCATCTTGCGGCGCAACTGTTGCTTGCCGCGGGAGATGCGCGACATCACCGTGCCGATCGGCACGTCCAGGATCGCGGCGATCTCCTTGTAGCTGTTCTGCTGGAGGAAAAAGAGCGTCAGCGGGGCGCGAAAGGTCTCGTCGAGTTCGTGGAGGAGGTCCACCGCGCGCTGGGCGTCGAGGCGCCGGTCGGCGTCGGCCTCGTGCGCCGGAAGAAGGTGCTCGGCATCCTCCAGCTCCCGCTCCGGGTAGCGCGTTTCGCGGCGGGCCTGTCCGAGGTGCTCGCGGTAGAGGGTCGTGAAGAGCCACGTCTTGGCCTTGCTGCGGTCCTTGAGCTGGTGCCCCTTCTGGGCCCAGATGCAGAAGGTCTGCTGGACGAGGTCGGCGGCCCGGTCGGGGTTCCGCGCCAGGGAAAACGCGAAGCGGAACAGCGGCTGGTAATGCGCGTCCACAAGCTCTTCGAATTCCGTCATGGCACCTTGGTTTTCACTCCCTCAGAGCCGTTCACGGTATATTTTATTCCCCCCCGCCGCAATTTTTGTCACACCTTGGCCCGAAGGCACGTATTTGCCCGGGTCGATGCGCATCATCCTGCTGACATTCCTTGGTTTCCTGCTGGTTCCGGCCCCTCCGCTCCGGGCCGACGTCCGCTTCCAGACCGACGGCAACCGCATCAAGGTCCTCGTCGACGGGAAGGTCTTCACCGAGTACCGCGGCGACGGGCGGATCCCCTGCCTCTACCCCTTGCACGGGTCGTCGGGCGCGTCGCTCACCCGGCACTTTCCCTTCAAGAAGGGGGTTCCCGGGGAAGCCGCCGATCACCCGCATCATGTCTCCTTCTGGTTCACCCACGGGAGCGTCAACGGGCACGATTTCTGGCACAAGGATGACTGCCGCATCGTCCACCGGGAGTTGCTGCAGGTCAACAGCGGGTCGTCGAGCAAGGGGTCCGTCATCACCCACCGGGGGAATTTCGCGGTCCGCCTCGAGTGGATCGCGGGCGACCAGACGCTCCTCACCGAGGACCGCAGCTACCGGATGGTCGCGGAGGGACCGAACCGCATCATCGACGTGACCTCGAAACTGACCGCCACCAACGGCGACGTGGTGTTCGGCGACACCAAGGAGGGGAGCTTCGCGATCCGCCTCGCCCCGACACTCCGCCTGAAGGGGGAAGTCGCCGCCGGGCACATCCTCAACAGCGAGGGCGAGAAGGATGGCGCGACGTGGGGGAAACGCGCCAGGTGGGTGGCCTACCACGGCCCCGACGAAACGGGCGCCCCGGCGGTGGTGGCCATCCTGGACCATCCCTCCAACCTGCGGCACCCGACGTGGTGGCACGCCCGCGACTACGGCCTCCTCGCCGCCAACCCCTTCGGCCGGCACGACTTTGAGAGGAAGAAGAACGAGCCCCACCTCGGGGACCACACCCTCAGGAAGGGCGAGACGCTCACCCAGAAATACCGTCTCGTCCTCCACCAGGGCACCCTCGAGTCGGCCCGCATCGAAAACTCCTGGAAGGACTTTTCCGCCAAGCATTGATTCCCAACAACACCCCATCCACCGCGCCATGACCACGACCCGCCGCAAGTTCCTGACGACCTCCGCCTTTGCGGGGACCTACTCCCTGCTCGCCCCCCACGCCCGCGCCCAGGGCGCCAACGGGCAACTCCGCGTCGCCGTCGTCGGCGTGAAGGGCCGGGGCGGCAGCCACATCGGCGCGGTCCTGAGCCACCCCAAGGCCCGCCTCGTGGCCCTCTGCGACATCGACGCCGGCCAACTCGAGCGCCGCAAGGGCGACCTCGCCAAGAAGAAGGTCGCGGTGGAGACCTACACCGACTACCGCAAGATGTGCGAAAGCGATGACATCGACGCCATCACGATCGCGACCTGCAATCACACCCACACGATCATCGCCCTGACCGCCGCGGCGCACGGGAAGCACGTCTACGTCGAAAAGCCGGTGTCCCACAACGTCTGGGAAGGCCGCAAGCTCGCCGAGGGGCAGGAGAAATACGGCGTCGTCATCGCGCACGGATTCCAGCGCCGCTCCGAGACGTCCTGGCAGGAAGCCTTCGCCTGGCTCGCGGAGGGGAACCTCGGGAAGCTCACCCTCGCCCGCGGGTTCTGCTACAAGCCGCGGCGGTCGATCGGGAAGGTCGACGGCCCGCAGGATCCGCCCGCCGGCGTCGACTACGACCTGTGGTCGGGGCCCCGCAAGATCCTCCCGATCATGCGCAAGCAGTTCCACTACGACTGGCACTGGCAGTCCCCCTACGGGAACGGGGACCTCGGCAACCAGGGGCCGCACCAGCTCGACGTCTGCCGGTGGGCGCTTGGCGACCCGGAGTCGCTGCCGCCGCGGACGATCTCCATCGGCGGGCGCTACGGATACGACGACGACGGTGACACCGCCAACACGCAGGTCGTGTGGCTCGAAACGAAGCCGGCCCCGATCCTCTTTGAGGTCCGGGGGTTGCCCGCCAAGGGGCTCGACTGGAAGAACGGGATGGATCGCTACAAGGGGGTCAACCTCGGCAACGTCATCGAGTACGAGGGCGGCACCCTGACCGGCGGCCACGGATCCGGCTGCGTCGTGAAGGACAAGGACGGCAAGGAAGTCCGCAAGTTCTCGGGCGGCCAGAACCACATCCACAACTGGATCGATGCGTCCCGCGGCGGCAAGCAGTCACCGCTGCACAACGCCGAGAACGGGCACCTGTCCGCGGCCCTCGCCCACATCGGGAACCACTCCCTGGCCCTCGGCAAGGAGCACCCCCAGGAGCAGATTGCGGCGGCGCTGAAGGACAATGCCCCCCTCGCGGATTCCTTCGAGCGCATGCGCGAGCACCTCGCCGCGAACGGCCTCGAGGACATCCAGGTCGGCCACGGCGTCCCGTTGTCGATCAAGCCCGGCACCGAGGAATTCACCGGCGAGTTCGCCGCGGCCGCCACCAGGCGCGACCGCGAGTTCTACCGGAAGGAGTTCACCCTGCCGAACGCCTAGCCGCCGCTCCGCCTGCCGGGGCCATGGCATCGGCGTCAACCGACAGCTCCCCGCGAGTTGTAGGGCGGGCGCTCCGCCTGCCGGGGCCGTGGCATCGGCGTCAACCGACAGCTCCCCGCGAGTTGTAGGGCGGGCG
>JABDMC010000118.1 GCA_013001695.1 Akkermansiaceae bacterium | reverse complement strand
CCCCACCGCCACCAGCACCACGATGACCGCCACCACGATCACAACCTCCACCATCGTGAACCCCCGCCGCGGCGCGCCGGGTGTTGGATCTCCTGTCCGCCGGAGCCGCGCGAACGCGGGCGAAGGCGGATGGATTTTCGATTTTGGATCTTCGCTCACCATCCCCGCAGCAGACTCCTGTCTCCTGACTTCCGTCTTTTGCCCGGCGTCTTTCGTTGGGCGTCTTCCTTCTTTCGCCTCGCGTCCTCGCTTTTCCGTCTTGCGCCCGGCGTCCTTCGTCTTTCCTCTCCCATCCCTCACTCCCAATCCGGGTTGCGCAGTCCCTGCATGACCTCGTTCATGGCCTCCATGAGCGGGGCCAGCTCCATCTTGGTTTCGGCGCTCGTCTTCTCGAGGTAGGCCCGGAACCCCTCCTGGGTGGCGCGCGCCACCAGATCGTCGCCCATCTCGCGCATGCGCTCCATGTCCTCCGCGGTGGTCCCCTTCTCGATCTCCTTCATCCCGCGTTCCACGAACTTCTTCAGGTCTTCCGGCGGCAGGCCGTCGAGGGCCTGGAACCACTGGTTCATCGACTCAACGATGGTGAGGTCCACGAAGAGCGTCCGCTCGCGCGCCGAGAGCTTCCGGAAAAAGTCCTCCCCGAGCCGGTTCTCCCGCCCCTTCTCGCGCTCCGCGAAGTCGAGCTTGTTGATCTGGTCCGCGATCTCCCGGATCGCCTCCTCGCGCTCCTCCCGTTCCCCGAGCCCCGGGACCACGTCGGCGTCCGACCAATCCACGAAATCGGCCTCCGCGATGGTCCCCTGCACGCTCTCCGCGGTCACCCGGTAGTTCCCGAAGATCATCTGGGCCACCGCCACCAGTCCCCATGCCACGGCCACCACCACCAGCCCGGTCACTACAACGCGCGATCTCATTTCGCCGCGAACCTAGCCGCTGCCATCCCACCCGCAAGCGGGGATTGAGGAGGCGGGACATTCCTGTCCCGCGTTGCGAGTCCCTCCTTCATAATTCGGCGTCCGCGATGGCCCATGGGGGTCGGCGCAGTCCTTGGAGGAAACCATCTGCGGGACAGGAATGTCCCGCCTCCTCATCGCCCCCGCCTCACCAACCACACTACCAGCGCCCCGATGAATGCCCCGCCCGCCAGGAGAATGGGCCAGACGGCTCGCCCCTCGCCGTCCCTTCCTGCTCCGGCGTCGTCCTTCTCCGCCCTGCTCCTCTCCTCCCCCGACTCGCCGACACCCTCCTTCCGCTCCCGCTCGCCCCGCTCCGCCACCGGACCGGCAAAATTGTACCGCACCTCCGATCCCTTGAAGCGAAAGGTGCTCTGCCCGGCCCGGATCTCGTCCCGCCATTGGTGCCAGTCGGCAAATGACGACGAACTCTTCGGGACCCCGGTGATGAGTTTCCTCAGTGTGGCGGCGCTCTTCGATGCCAAGGGCACGGGCGGGCTCGCTGGATCGGTCTTCGACCACGGCACCCATTCGGTATCGTCGAGGAAATCCGCCAGAACCCGCACCGTCTCGACGCTGGGGAGATGCTCAAGGGTCTGGAACGCATACATCCGGTAGTTGAGATACTTGCTGCGCAGGCCGGCATTCAACGGCTCGCCATGCACCCGGTCGCGGAACTCCCGGATCTCCTTTCCGTAGTATTCGGCGTGCCCGGGGACGTTGAGCAGTGCGTCCTGCGCATCTTGGAACACCTGTTCCCGTTCTGCGATCTGGTAAATATGACGGAGCGAGAGTTTGTGCACGGCTTTGCCCAGCTCCGGGATGCGCTGCTCAGCTGGCAGCGTTTCAGCGTTTCGTATCCTCTCGCTCCAACGGGCCACGCCCTGCCGCTGCGCAGCGGTCTCGTGATCCGAAAGCTCCGCAATCGCAACAGGTGCTATCAATCTGACCAAGCATCCGTCGAGCACCGCGCGAGCCACTCTGCCTCGTCTGCGACATGCTTGAAATCGATTCATGGGTCCACAAATGTGCTCAACCACTCATCGATAGCATCCCACTCCCCTTTGACCAGGAGCTTGCGGTTGGGCATGGGACCCCACCCGGTATGCATCAATCGTTCCGCGTGATTGGTCCCAGGCAGCGGTGCAGGACCGCCGCCGTCATTCGGATGCCCGACCTCTATGGCCCCCTTTCGTCCGGCCCCCTTGGACACGCGCCTTGGTCCGGCGCCCCGGGAGGGGCACCACATCCGAGCCGCGGGTGGCAACCCGCGGACTCCGGCCGACCCACAAGGATCCGAGCCCCGGAAGGGGCGACACCATCCGCCGGCGCAGTTCATCACCCACTCCTACCGCCCCGCGACCGCGAACGCAGCACGAAAAGGATCACCAACGCCGCCATCAGCACCATTAGCGCCACGAAGGCGCCCGGCCGCCTCATCGTCCCCGCCCCCACCTCGCGAATCGCCCCCTTTGACAAGCTCAGGGCCGGCGGCCGCCCCCTCACTTCCCGAAGCCCTCGCGGAGGTCGCGGATGGTGGTGGCGCGGGTGAGGAGGGCGAGGAGGGCGTAGACGGTGACGCCGAGGGTGACGAGGATGGCGAGGGCGCCGATGCGCATCGCCTGGCTGCCGTC
>JABDMC010000105.1 GCA_013001695.1 Akkermansiaceae bacterium | reverse complement strand
GCGGACAGCGGGGGAGGGGTGCGCGGCGTGCTTGAGCAACGCCTCGGCGGAGCCGGTGGCTTCGGCGATGGACTGCAGCGCCTGCACCGCACCGTGGCGGAGGTAGGGGTCGGCATCGGCGTTCTCTTCCAGCAAGGCGACGAGGGGCGGGACGTCGGCGGGGTTTCCGGCCTTGCCGAGGGCGATGGCGGCGAGGAGACGCGTGTTGGGATGATCGTCGCGGAGGAGGGCCGCGATGGCTTCGCGATGGGCGACGGGTGCGGCGTCGCCGAGCGCCTGGACCGCCTGGCCGCGCACCCGCCAGGCCGAATCGGTGGTCAGCTTGGCAAGGGCGGCGGCGGATTCGGTGTCCCTCCGGCTCCGGGCGAGCTGGCCGAGACCCCACACGCCGTGCAGGCGGGTCACGAGCGGCTTGCCGGCGGCCGTCGCGTCGAGAAACCACTGCCGGTTCTCCGCGTTTTTTGCGAGCGCGAACTGGGCGCGTTGCCGGACCCGCTGGTCGGTGTGGCCGAGCAGCATGGCCAGTTCCTTCGCGGCGCGATGGTCGAATCCGTTCGCGAAGAGCGAGCGGACCTCGGCGACGACCGGCATGGCGGTTTCTTCCGGGTTCTCGAAGACGAAGATGGTACCGAGGTCATAGGTAGTCCAGCTGCCGGTGAAGTCGCTGACGTAGACCTTGCCGTCATAGCCGAACTCGATGTCGGTATTGAGGAAGCCCTTGATGAAGGTCTCTTCGCCGGCCACCGCGTAGGATGCGCCGGAGGGTTCCATTTCGAAGGCGATGACGCCGCTCTCCCCGCCGCGATAGTCGCAGACGAAGAAGCGGTTGTCCCACTTTGCGGCGAGGCCGGTGCCGGGGTTGTAGGCGAGGCCGGAGGGGCCGGTGCTGACGTGGCCGGCGGGTTGAAGGTAGGCGGCGGGCCGGTTTTCGGCCTCCATCTCCCAGCAGCCCTCGACCATCCAGGGAATGCCGTGGCGGCGGTTGGCGTCCACGGCGTGGCGGAAGTTGCGGAGGTTCTGGTGGCCGCGGGTCCAGCCGGAGTGCGCGCCCTCCACCATGTAAACGACCCGCGCCAGGTCGCCCATGTCGGCATTGTTGTCCACCGAGAACGCCGCGCCGTACTGATCGAAGGCGATCTCCTTGGGGTTGCGCAGGCCATGGTGGACGACCTCCAATGCGCCGCCGTCCGGTTCCATGCGGAAAATCGCCCCGGCGTACTGGTCATGGAGGTGGCGGCCGTCCGGTGTTTTCAAGTCGTAGCCGCGGTCCCCGATCGTGAAGTAGATCCGTCCATCCGGACCGAAGGCGAAGCCGTTGAGGTCGTGGCCGCTGAGACTGACGCTGATGCCGTAACCTTCCTGCAGGGAGGTGCGCTTGTCGGCGCGGAGGTCGCCGTCGGTGTCCTCGAGCATCCAGACGTGGGGGATGCAGGCGAAGTAGACCATTCCGTTGGCCGCCATGATGCCGGCCGCGGTGCCATCCAGGGGGTCGTCGAAGCCGTCGGCATAGATTTGGGCATGGTCGCATTTGCCGTCGCCGTCGCGGTCCTCGAGGACGCGGATCTTCTCGGCGTACCTCGTGTAGTATTCGAGCGGCTTGACCTCGGCATGCTTCTTGTACATCGCGAGGCGGTCGGCGGTGCTGGCGAGGGCGATTTCATCGCGCAGCCAGTGCTGGTTGCGGCGGTTGTCCTCGATGCCGCGGCCGAAGCGGTGGGTTTCGGCGAGGTAGAGGCGGTTCTGCTCGTCGAAGCTGATGGCGGTGGCGTTGAGCACGTCCGGTTGGCGGGCGAAGACGGAGGCCCGCATCTCGTCCGGGAATCGGATCGTGGAGAGCAGGGCCTTGTCGGGATCCCCGGCGGGAAAGGACTCGGGGTTGGCGGTGCCTTCGATCTTCCCGGCCTGGCCGTCATTCCCGGGATCAGCCGCGGCGGAACCCGCGGCGAGGAAGGCGAGGGCGCCCAGGAGGAACAAACACGGGACGGGAAATGGGAGGCGGAAGAGCATGTGGGGACGAAACTTGGCGTGGAGAGCGCTTCTTACAAGCGCGGGGCGAGCCGCGTCAATTCGTGACCTGTGAGCCGCGTCCGGGCGGCCGGGGAAGCCTGGCCGCCATCACGCTCTCCTCTCGGGGGGGAATCCGTCGCCCCGGAAGGTCCCGGGGAGGGAGGGGGGGTGCCGCAAATGAGCGAGCTAAAACCGCATAATGGCTGAAGATTGGTATTGGTGGGGAGGTAGGGGGGAGAGAGCGTTCTCACACCGGAACGATTGATTTCATGACTCGCGCGCGACTGACGATCCTTTCCCTCTTCCTGGCTGGCGGAGCGGCTTCCGCCGCCGAAAGCGCCTTCTACAAGGAACCCCACGGTCTTTTCTCCACGCGGCCGGACGAAAAGAAATCGCTGCACTCGATCGATCGCTTCGGTCCGGTCGGCATGGGGATCGAGCTCATCCAGCCGGCCTTCACGATGCGCATCAAGAACATCGAGGAAGGCTCGCCCGCCGCGGCGACCGGCAAACTCGCCAAGGGCCAGATCATCGATACCATCAACGGGCAGAAACTCGCCGACATCGACCCGCGCCTCCAGCTCGGCTGGATCCTCGCCGCGGCCGAGGCCACCGACGGCGTGCTCGAGTTTGCGATCCAGGGCGAGGCCCAACCGGTCACCGTGCAGGTGCCCGTCCTCGGTGCCTACAGCAAGACCTGGCCGCTGAACTGCCCGAAGTCGGACAAGATCGTGCGCCAGGTGGCCGACTACCTTTCGAGCCCCGGGGCGAACAAGGGCCTCAGCGACATCGGCATGCTCTTCCTGCTCTCCACCGGCGAGGAGAAGGACCTCGAGGTGGTGCGCCAGTGGGCACGCAAGGCACCGGCTCACAAGTATCCTTGGTACGTCGGCTACGGCGGGATCGGGCTCGCGGAGTGCTACCTGCGCACCGGCGACCCGGAGATCCTCGCGAGAATCCAGGAGTGGGTCGACAGCGCCGCCAGCACCCAGCACAACGATGCCTGGGCGGGGCGGGGAGGGGCGCTGACATCCTATGGCAGCGGCCACCTCAACGCGGCGGGCACCCACGTGGTCACCTTTCTCCTGCTGGCCAAGGAATGCGGGGCGGAAGTGCCCTATCGCACCCTGCACGGCGCCCTGCGGCACTTTTACCGGTACGCCGGACGGGGCGGCAACCCCTACGGTGACGGTCGTCCCGAGATCGGTTTCGTCGACAACGGCAAGAACGGGAAACTCGCGTTCGCGATGGCGGCGGCCGCGGCGCTCACCCCCGATGGCGAGAACTCGGTCTACGCGCGGGCCCGCGACGTCTGCGCGATGCAGAGTTTCTACACCACCACCTTCATGCTGCACGGCCACACCGGCGGCGGAATCGGCGAGATCTGGCGCAGCGCCGCGATGGGGCTCCTCCACGAGAAGAAGCCGAATCAATACCGCGAGTTCATGGACAACCGCCAGTGGCACTACGACCTGTCGCGCCGCTTCGACGGATCGTTCGGGATCCTCGGCGGAGCCGGCTACGACAAGGAACAGTGGGGAGTCGCCTACCCGCTGGCCTACACCATTCCGCGCAAGACGCTGCGCGTCACCGGGGCGCCGCCGACGAAGTTCTCCAAGCCCTACCAGCTGCCCGAACATCCGTGGGGAACGGAGGCCGACGAGGCCTTCCTGTCGCTGGAAGCGGTGCCGGACAAGGACGGCAGGAAGCAGGATCTCTCCGGCGAAACCCTCGCGAGGGACTCGAGCGGGCCCTTTCTCCGGCGGTTCCACGGCCCGGAGCAGCCGAGCGACGACGAGATCCGCAAGTACATCCACCACCAGGATTACAACATCCGCTACATCGCCGCGATGAAGGCGCTCGGGATCAACAGCGGATACATCGGCTGGCGCAGCCCGGGGGGCAAGGTGCGTCCCGGACTGGTGATGGAGTTCCTGCAATCCGAGCGCCCGCGGGTGCGCGGGGTCATGTTCGCCGCCACCGCGAAGAGCGGCCACCGCACGCCCGAAATCATCGACCTCGCCGTGCAGGCCGTGCAGGACGGGGACGAGTCGTGGTGGGTCAAGGACGCCGCGCTGCAGATTCTCGGCTCGGCGCCCGCGGACCAGCTCGTGCCGCTCGTCGACCTCCTGGTTTCCTATCTCAAGCACGAGGAAGCCTGGCTGCGCAACAGCGCCCTCACGGCCCTCACCCCGGTGGCGGGGGACGAGCGCTGTTACGAGCGGGTGCTCCCCGCGATGGGCGAGCTTCTGCGGACGAACCAGCGCGTCTCGGTGACGCTCGGCTTCGCGCCCGCCATCCGCGCGAGGATCAAGGCGGCCGGGCCCGACGTGCAGAAGCTGGCCGCCGCGACCCTGAAGGAGACCTACACCGGCTATGCCGGAAAAAAGGCGAGTCCCGCCGGGCAAAACCTCACTCCCACCTACGAATACCACCTCGATGCCATCGCGGCCTCGCTGGCCGACGTGCCCGGCGGACTGGACGTGCTCTACGAGATCGCCCGGCAACGCCACCCCAACGAGATCCTGCCGCACAAGAAGTTCTTTCTCGCCGCGGACTCGAGCCAGTTCGGCCCCAAGCTGAAGAAGGCCATCAAGCCGATCATCATGGATGAACTGATTCCCGAGTTCGTCGGGAAGAACCGCAAGAGACTGCGGCCCCTGGCCGCCGGCGAAGTGCAGTCGGGGTATCCCGGCGGGAAGGGGGAGCCCGTCGACGAATTGGCGGCCCTCTACGAGCGGGCCGGCCACGACGAATACGACTGGCACATGTTTGCGGACCTGCGCAATGCGGAGTGGGCCTACCACAGCTTCGACCCGATCCCCGCCGAGCAGGTGCCCTTCGACCAGCTCGTCTCCCGCTACCGCGAGGTGACCCTTCCCAAGGGGATGGAGAATTGGTTCGCGCCCGGCTTCGATGCCGCCGGGACCGGGTGGAAGACGGGCCGGAGCCCCTTCGGCAACTACAAGGGCGAGATTCCCAAGGGCCCCATCACGAAGTGCTCGGCCGGCTGCGTCGGCCCGGAATGCTACGGCGCGACGAAGGTCAACACGCTGTGGGAGAAGGAGGTCCTCCTCATGCGCGGCACCTTCAAGATCCCGCCCCTGAAGGACGGCCACCGCTACCGCCTGCGGGTCAACACCGGCCAGCACGTCGGCGCCGGCGGCGGCCACCTGATCTACGTCAATGGCAGGCCGCTGGTCGAAGCGAAGCAGGGCGGGGGCCGCGGATCGGGCGGGCGTCCCAAGGGCGCCTACATCACGAAGGAGTTCCTCGACGACTTCAAGAGCGGCGAGGTGACCATCGGGATCAAGACGTTCATCCGCCACGGCGCCAAGTACAGCACGAAGCCGAAGGAGAAGGTGCCGCAGGGCAAGATGAGCATTCACCTCGACGAGCAGAAGCTCCCGCCCATGGGCGACGAACTTGTCACCAGGTCGGCCAGGGTGGTTGCGATGCTCTCGTCGGAATGGCAGGCCGCGCTGGATCCGGAGGACGCCTCGCAGGACCCCGACGAGAACCTGTTCCGCTGGGACGGGAAGTTCGTCGCCAACCCGCAAGTCATCGGGGCCTGGACACTGCTCACGCAGGTGAACGAGATCGCCGAGTTCGATCCGGAGAAGAAGGCCGGGAAGGCCCGCAACGCGCCGTTCTCCACGATCGAGCTCAGGGACGGCGGGGAAACCGCCGATCCGACGTGGGTCTGGTCCGGCGACACCCTCATGGATCTCAACCGCTACGAGGCGCTTCGGATGGAGGTCCGAAAGGTGGGCGACGCCGACTACCTGTTCGTCGAGGCCGGCGGGTTCAGCACGCGGCACAAGCCGGATTGGAAAAGCCCGTGGCTGGTGCTGCGGAAGAAGTAAGGGCCGCGCCGGGGCGGGATCGTCGCAGGGCGGGTGACCATCGCGCATCTTGAATCGAATCAATGAGAATCACGACCTCCATCATCCTCCTGCTGCTTTCGCTGCCGGCCGTCGGGACCGCCGCGGATCAGAAACTGGAATTGGCCGCGCCGTTCACGGACAACATGATCCTGCAGCGGGAATCGCCCGTGCCGGTGTGGGGGTTCGATGCGCCGGGAAGCCGGGTCACCGTCGAGTTCGCGGGTCAGACGAAATCCGCCGCCGCGGACGAGAACGGCGATTGGATGGTGAAACTCGATCCCCTCGAGGTCTCCCTGGAGGAGAGGGGATTCCGGGTGAAGAACGCCCGGGGCGAGTCCATCGACCTCGAGGGCGTGCTGGTCGGGGAGGTGTGGTTCTCGTCGGGCCAATCGAACATGGTGTGGACGGCCGGCAAGAGCATGTGCGCCGAGCTCGCCCGCGAGATCGCCGGGGCGGAGGAGGACATCCCGATCAGGGAGATCAACATCAACACCGTTTCCGCCCTCTATCCGCAGAAGAAGGCCACCTCGGACGGCGGGTGGAAGAAGGCCGCCGGCGCGGGGAATTTCTCGGCCCTGTCGTTGTCGTTCGCCCACGAACTCTACAAGGAGTTGAAGATGCCCGTCGGCATCCTGCTCAGCGCCCACAGCAACACCAGGATCGAGGCATTCACCCGGCGCGAGGCGATCGAGGCGCATCCGGAACTCAAGGGAGACGCCGACCTGATCCTCGACGCCGACCCGTTGACCGAGCAGGGCCGCAACGCCTACGAGCAGTACTACCGGGACCTCGAGGCATGGCAGAAGGAAGCCGGCGAGATCGCGGTGGCCGGCGGCAAGGTGCCGCAACGCCCGAATCTCCCCGGGATCGCCGGGATGTGGCGCGGGCCGTCCCAGTTCTTCAACGGCAAGATCGCCCCGGTCGTCCCCTACGCGATCCGCGGCGCGATCTGGTGCCAGGGGACCAGCAACAGCAACGATGGCCGGATCTACGCGGCGAGGATGGAAGCCCTGATCAAGGGTTGGAGGGATGCCTGGGACATGCCCGGGATGCCGTTTTATTTCACGCAGATGCAGTGTTACGGGGCGCCGGATCCGGATAACGTGGGGTTTGCCGACATCCGCCAGGCCCAGCATCTGTTCTTCATGAACAACCGCGAGAACGTGGGGATGGTGGTGCAGTCCGACCTCAACTCGGCCCGGCCCCAGGGGATTCACTACTTCAACAAGCTCCACCCGGGAATGCGGATGGCCCGCTGGGCGCTCGCCAAGCAGTATCCTTCGGCAAGGCTCAGGACAGGTGGCCGGGACATCGCCTTCACCGGGCCGATCTACAGCGGCTACAAGGTGGAAGGCGGCCCTTCGACAGGCTCGGGGCCGGGCAAGGTCATCGTCTCATTCGAGAAGGGCAGCCTCTTCGGCGGCTTGATGGTGGGCAACAAGGGCATGGCCAGGGACTACCGCGAGCCGGGGAAATTCGTCGAGCCGGCGAAGCCGACGCCCGGGGACCCGCTCAACCATTTCCGCCTCTGCGGCGAGGACCGGAAGTGGCACGCGGCTGAAGCGGTCATTCTTGGCGATACCGTCGTGGTCACCTCCGAGCGTGTGCCCGCCCCGATCGGGGTGCAGTACGCCTACAGCGCCGTCCCGGAAAATTCGAACCTCTACAACAAGGCCGGGCTGCCAGCGACCCCGTTTGCCGCCATCGATGGCAAACTGATCTTCGAGGAAGACGACCTGGAGAAGGCCGCCGCTGAAAAGGCGAAGTACGCGCGCTACACGGATCCCGACTACCCCATCCTCCAGGTGGTGGAATACCTGCGCGATGGCGCCGTCATCCAGCGCGGCCAGGAGATCCCGGTGTGGGGGCACGCCAACCAGGGCGTCAAGCTGACCGTGACCCTCGGCGAGGTCACGAAAACCGCCGTCGCGAACGAACTGCAGCAATGGTCGGTGTCGTTCCCGGCCAGGGAGGCCTCGAGCGAGCCGATCACCCTGACCGTGGAAGCGAGCCATGGTTTCAGCCGGACCGTGAACGACATTCTCGTGGGGGATGTCTGGTATCTGACCGGCAGCACCCAGCTGACCTCGGAGTGGGCCTACAACCAGCGCGACAAGGAGGCGGAATTGCCCGCCGCCCTGCCGCTGGTGCGGGAGTTCCGGAGAAAGACCTCCGCCAGCACCTCCCCGACGCCCCGGAAGCGCCGCTTCGAAACCGGTGGTGGCAAATACCGTTCCTCATGGGAGCCTTCGGATTTCTCGAAGGAGGGCCGGGGCGTGACCATGTTCGCCTACCAATTTGCCAAGGCCCTTGCCCGCGAGGGCGTTCCGCAGGGCTTCATCACGATGTCATCAGGGCGCGGCGGGCGCAGCCGGCAACTGGCCTCGCCCTTGTCGTGGACCTCGTTCCAGGGCGTGCAGGACGTCAGGAACCCGGCCTTCAAGGCGCGTCTCGATGAGTTGTTCCTGCAGTTTCCCAACACCGCGATCGCGAAGGAGGCCGCTGCGAGGCACATCGCCGAGGTGAAGGCCTTCGTGGCCGGCATCGTCGAGGCCGGGAAGCGCGGCGCCGATCTCTCGGGCCTCGCGCTGCAGGCCCCGGCATTCCCCGAGGCCGGCAAGGGGGGCGCCGTGGCGCCGGACACGATTCCCACCTACGCCTACAACTGGTGCGTGAGCCCCATGACCCCCATGGCCGTGGCCGGCGTGATCTGGGTCCCGTCGGAATACAACCTCGGCGAGGATCCGGCCCACTACGCGCCGGAGTTGGAAATCTACGCCCGGAGCCTGCCCGGCACCTATGGCCGGGAGAGCATCCAGTTTCTCTACGCGCACCCGGCAAGCGCCCTCGTGGAGGGCATCGCCGCGCCCAAGATCCCGGGCGCGAAGAGCATCACCTTCGACCAATGGCCCAGGAGCCTCGCGGATATCGCCGCCGGGCTGGCGAAACTCGCCGAATAGCGTCTCCAGGAGACTCCGCAAATGCGCGAGCTTTATTCGCGAAGTGACGAGAGATCCGCACGGGCTTCCTCGTAAGAGGGAGGGTCAATGGTGCCCATGGACCGATGGACACCATGACCTGGATCCGAATCCCGCTCGCCGCCCGGTCCGCGGCACGAGCGATCGCAGCAACGACCACCAACAACCAATGACAAAAGAAGACGAAGACATTCAGGCCGTGGAGAACCTCGGCAAGGCAAGGGACGCGATTGTAACCGAACTCCGCAAGACGATCGTCGGGATGGACGAGGTCATTGACGAGATGATGATCGCGATCTTTGCACGCGGTCACTGCCTGTTGGTGGGGGTTCCGGGGCTGGCCAAGACGCTCCTGGTGAGTTCGCTGGCCGAGACGATGTCGCTCGGTTTCAAGCGCATCCAGTTCACCCCGGACCTGATGCCGTCCGACATCACCGGAACCGAGTTGCTGCAGGAGGATCCCGAGACGCACCAGCGCCGCTTCAAGTTCCAGAGGGGACCGGTCTTCACGAACCTCCTCCTCGCCGACGAGATCAACCGGACGCCGCCCAAGACGCAGGCTGCGCTGCTGGAAGCGATGCAGGAGAAGCGCGTCTCCTCCGGCGGCGAGGACTACAAGCTCGACGAGCCGTTCTTCGTCCTGGCCACCCAGAACCCGATCGAGCAGGAGGGCACCTACCCGTTGCCGGAGGCCCAGCTCGACCGCTTCCTCTTCAACATCATGGTGAAGTATCCCAGCCGGACCGAGGAACTCGACATCATGCGGAGCGTCACCACCGACGACGAGCCCGAGGTGAAGGAGGTCGTCGACGGCCCCGCGATCCAGGACTTCCAGCACGTGGTGCGTCGCATCCCGGTGTCCGATCACGTCTTCGAGTATGCCGCCACCCTGGTGCGGTCGACCCGCCCGGATGAGCCGGACGCGCCGGCGTTCGTGAAGAAGCTCATGGCGTGGGGAGCGGGACCCCGCGCTTCCCTGAACCTGATCGTCGCGGGCAAGGCGCGGGCCGCCCTGCGCGGCCGCTGCCACGTATCGATCGATGACATCCGCGAGCTGTGTTTGCCGGTCCTGCGCCACCGCGTCATCCCGAACTTCGCGGCGCGCTCCGATGGCGAGACGGCCGATTCCCTCATCACGAAGCTCGTGGAGGAGATCCCGGCCGACGAGAAGCTCCTCAAGAAGATGGCCAGCTAGGGCCGGGAGTCGGACTCGTCAGACCTGTCGGACCCGCCGCATCCCGACCTCCGACCTCCGTCCACCGAACATGTCCGAGCACCTGCCAGAGACCAACTACCTCGATCCCGAGGTGCTGCAGAGTCTGGGCGACCTCGAGCTCGTCGCGCGCGAGGTGGTGGAAGGTCTGCGGGTCGGGAGCCACCGCAGCCCGCTGCGCGGGTTCAGTACCGAATTTGCGCATCACCGGCAGTACTCGCCCGGCGACGCCATCCGCGATCTCGATTGGCGGGTGTTCGGCCGCACCGACCGCTACTACACCAAGCTCTACGAGGCCGAGACGAACTTCGATTGCACCATCCTGGTCGATGCCAGCGCCTCGATGAATTACGGCTCGGGGAAGGTCAGCAAGCTGGAGTATGCCAAGTTTCTCGCGGCCTCGCTGGCCTATGTCGTGCTCAAGCAGCGCGACTCGGTGGGCCTGTCGGTCTTCGACTCCGAAGTGCGCGCCTACCTGCCGCCGCGGTCCGCGATGGGGGTCATCCTGCAGATCGACAAGCTCCTGCGCGAGGTGGTGTCGACCCCGAAGACGAGCATCGCCCAACAGTTGCACGACATCGCGCTCATGATGAAGCGGCGCTCCTTCGTGATCCTGATCTCGGACCTCTTCACCGATGTCGATGACATTATCGCCGGGCTCGACCACCTCCGGCACGACGGCCACAACGTGGTCGTGCTGCACACCCTCGACCCGTACGAGCTCGAGTTCCCGTTCAAGGGCATCTGGCAGTTCGATGGGCTCGAAGGGGAGGAGCCGCTGACCACGCAGCCGGAGCGGATCCGTGACGACTACCTCGCCAGCTTTGGCGAGTACATGGAAGCGCTCAAGGAGGGGTGCGTGGCGAGTCACGTCGACTACACCACCATCGATACCTCCCGCCCGCTCGATGCCGTGCTGAGCGAGTTCTTCCACCTCCGCCAATCGACGCTCAACGGTCCGTCCGCCGCCCGGCCATGAGTTTCCTGAACCCGCTGCTCCTCTTCGCCGGGCTCGGGCTAGGGCTTCCGATCCTCGCGCACCTGCTCAACCGCCAGAAGGTCAAACGGACTGAGTGGGCGGCGATGCAGTTTTTAAACCGCAACGTGCGGGTGCGTTCGCGCCAGATTCGCCTGCGCGATCTGCTGCTGCTTTGCCTGCGCTGCCTGGCGCTCCTCCTTCTCGTGCTGGCCCTCGCCCGGCCGGCCTCGCGGGACGGGGCGATGAGCTGGATCCCGGGCGAGCCCCGGGCCGGGGTCGTCATCGGGCTTGACGCTTCATTCAGCATGGCACACGGCGGGGAGGGGGCGACCCGCTTCGACCGCGCCTTGGACCAGGTCGAGGTCATCAGCGGCCGCATCCGGCCCGGCGACCCGGTCTCCGTCATCCTGCTCGGCGGCGAAGACAAGGTTCTCATCCGCAACATGGCCTTCGACCGGGAACGCTTCCGCGAACTCGTGCAGAAGGCCCAGCCGGTGCCGGCGGGGCTGAATCTCGATCGTGTTCCCAGGCGGCTCAGGGAATTGGTCGGGGACATGGAGGCGCCCCAGAAGGAAGTCTACTTCATCACCGACGTGCAGGCGCGGGATTGGAGACGGTCTTCGGCGCGTTTCCAAGAGGCGCTCGCCGACCTGCGTGGCGATGCCGAGGCCTTCATGGTGCCGGTTCCCGGCGTCGCCGCCAACCTCGCGGTGACCGAACTCGACCTCGTGTCCGGCACCCTGCGCAAGGGCACCACCGCTCGCTACCAGGCCACGGTCAAAAACTGCGGCACGGACCCGGTCGCCAACGTCGAGGTCCAATGTCGCGTCGAGGGTGTGCAGATCGACAGCAAGACGATCCCCGTCATCGCCGCGGGAGCATCGGAGACGGTGTCGCTGTTTGTTCCCTTTCACAACGCGGGCCCCACCCGCATCACCGCCGAGATTACCGGCGATCTTCTCGCGACCGACAACGTCAGGCGGGCGGTGGCGGTCGTCCGCGACCGAGTCTCGGTGCTCTGCGTGGACGGATCGAATGGCGATGCGGGCCGTCTCATCGTGTCCGCCCTGCTGGCCCGCAGCGACGGGGCGCGGGATGAAGACTACCTCGTCCGCTCCGTCCCGTGGCTGGCCCTGCCTTCGCAGAATCTGGACGAGGTCGATGTGATCGTCCTCGCCGACGTCCCGGAGATCACCCCGCAGCAGGTCGGGCAGCTCTCGCGCCATGTCCGGCAGGGGAACGGCCTGGTCTGGTTCGCCGGGCAAAACGTGAAGGCGGCGGTGTGGAACGAACGCACGGCGAGCGGCGCCAACCCGCTGCTCCCGGCCAAGCTCGGACCGCTCGTCGATACCAGCACCAAGCTGGGGGCCGGTCGCCCGCTGGATCCCGCCATGCCCGACCACAGCGTCTGCCTCCCGCTGCGTTCCCTCCCGGAGGATCTCTTCAGCGAGACGCGTTTCCTGACGCGCCTCGACGTCGAGCCGACTCCCTCCAGCTTCCCGATCCTCAGCCTCGCCGGGAGCGGCGCGCCGATCCTGCTGGAGCACTCGCTCGGCCGCGGTCACGTCTTCCAGTTCACCACCTCGGCGGATACGGACTGGAACAACATGGCGCAGACGCCGGTCTTCCCGATGCTCATGCAGCAGATCGTAACCTACCTCGCGGGGCGGGAGTTCGAGCAGCCGCGTGTCGTCGGCGATTCGCTCTCGCTGTCCTACGTCGAACAGCCGGACGCCAGCGATGCGGTTTTCGACACGCCGTCGGGCGACACCATCACCGTCCCCGTCCGCGAACACCGCAACCAGTTCGTGGCCATGCTGGAGAACGCCAGGGAGGCCGGCTTCTACGTGGCCCGCGTCAGCGTGCAAGCCCCCGGGATGCCGGTGGCGGTCAACGTCGATCCCGGCGAATCGGACGTCGTTTCCCTCACCGCTTCGGAATTGAACACCAACCTCGAGGGGATCGACATCACGGTGGCCGCCTCGGACGCGGAGCTCGCTGCGGCGATCGATACCAACCGCACCGGCCGCTCGTCGTGGCGGCAGTTCATGATCGCCGGGCTCGCCCTCCTGTTGATCGAATGCTTCTTCGCCGACCGCCTCCGCAGTCGGAAGCAGAAGCGCGGCAGGCAACCGGACCCCGTGCCGGAAACCCTAACCGGAGCACAAGATGCCTGAGGCGTTTCCGTTCATCGCCCAGATCGAGGGGGTCTTCCTGGCCCGCCCGCTGCCCACCGGAATCCTCGTGGCGATCTTCGTCGCGATCGTGCTGCTCAGCCTCTTTCTCTACCGGCGCGCCTGGGGATTGCCGCTGTGGCTGCGCGCTTCCCTTGCGGTTGCGCGGATCCTGGTCCTCGTCTTGGTCGTGGCGACCCTGCTCGAACCGACCGCCGTCGTTTCCGAGTCGCACACGCGGGTGCGCAGCCTGCCGGTCTTGCTCGACGTCTCGGAGAGCATGTCGATGACGGATCAACGCAAGCGCTCCGAAGACCTCGTCGATGCCGCCGCGGCCCTGGGCATGGTTTCGCCGGGGGAAGAAGCCGGGGCCGACCGCGCGGTTATGGGGCTCGACGCCAAGCAACGCCAGGCGATCGCCTCCTCCTCGCGCTTCGATCTCGGCCGCGCCGTGCTCACCGAATCCGGTCGCCCGGTTTTCGGCTCGCTCGGCGAGGCGCTCGCCGTCAGCTATCACGCCTTCGGCAAGACCCCGCGGCTGATCAGCGATAGCGCGGAGGTCGGGGCCGGCCTCCTGGCGGAATTGAAAGCCGATGCGCCGGGGACCTCGATCGCTGCTTCACTCGAGGCGGTTGCCAATTCCGGCGGGATCCCGCCGGCGGGCATCGTCTTGCTCTCCGACGGCATCGACAACGCCAGCTCGCAGCGCTCCGAGGCGGTCCTTCGGGATCTCGGCGCGCGCGGCATCCCGGTCTACACCGTCCCGATCGGCCTTCCCGATCCCGACGACGTTTCGATCCGCAACATCGTCATGCAGGAGGTGGCCTTCTCGGGCGACAGCGTGCCGGTCCGGGTCCACCTCCAATCCCACGGTTACGAGCGCCGGACGGCGCGGCTGTCGGTGCTTCTCAACGACCGGCGCGTCTCCTCTCGCACCGTCCGCTTTGATGGCGGGCTGCAATTTGAAGACATCGACTTTCGCGTCGATGTCTACGAGAAGGGCGCCGCGCAGATCGACGTGATCATCGAGCCGTTTGACGACGAAGTCTCGATGGTGAACAACCGGGTCGCGCGAAGTATCCGGGTCGTGAACGAAAGGGTCAACGTGCTCTACATCGAGGGCAATGCCCGATGGGAGTTCCGCTACCTGCGTGCGATCCTCAAGCGCGACCCGCGGATCAACGCCACCTTCATCGCGTCCAATGTCGGGCCCGAGGTCGCGCGGAACTCCCCGGAACACATCGAGCGCTTTCCCGACAACCGGGATGACGCCTTCCAGTACGACCTGGTGATTCTCGGAGACGTCGATGCGTCCTTTTTCACCGATGAAGAGCTTGCGCTGCTGGAAGAACTCATCCGGGACCGCGGCGCATCGCTGCTCATGCTCTGTGGCCCGATGCATTCGCCCGGCTCCTATGCGGGGACGCCCGTGCAGACCATGCTCCCGGTCCGGTTCGATGCCGACGCGGGGTGGGAGAAGATCGCGGAATCGGTTTATCCGGTGCTGACCCCCGAGGGCCGGAGCAGCCTGGTGATGACACTGGAGAACGAGGAGGAGCTCAACGATCGCATCTGGGGCCGGATGGCGCCGATGGATCAGTTGCCGCCGCTGCTGTCCGCCAAGCCTGGCGCGACCGTGCTCACGGTGCTCTCCGACAGCACGGCGCGGGACCAGGGTTACCCGTTGGTCGCCTGGCAGCGCTACGGGACGGGCAAGTGCATGTCGATCGCCTCGGACCGGCTGTGGCGGCTGCGTTACAAGACCGGCGACAAGTACCACTGGCGCGTCTGGTCGCAGTGCATCCAGTTCATGACGCTCTCGCGGCTGATGGGGGAACACAAACGCATCCGGTTGGAAACCGACCGCTCGGTCTACCCCGTCGGCGGTCAGTGCCGCTTGTATGCGCATGTTCTCGACGACAACTTTGATCCCATCGCCCAGCCGGTGTTTGAGGTTTACGTGACGGGCGTCGATGGCGGGCAAGCGAAGGAACTCGTCAGCCTTCGGCCGGACGGGTCGCAACCCGGTCTCTACGAGGGCTACTATTCCCCGCCGGCCGCCGGTCGCTACAGGCTCGAGGCCAACGAAGACGACCTGCGGATATCCAGCACGACGGAGTTCCAGGTCAGCGAGGTCCGGCAGGAGTTGACCGACACGGACATGCGCCCCGACCACCTGCAACGCATCGCCGAGCTGACTGGCGGCGCCAGCCTCGGAATTCGCGAGCTTCCCAAGCTCACCTCACTCGTGAAGGGCAATCCGGTCACGACCACGGTGCGCTCCGAGCGGCCGCTTTGGGACAATGGCATCGTCGCCCTGTTGCTCGTCGGGCTGCTCGGCGGCGAATGGATTCTACGGAGGAGGCACGATCTGCCATGAGCGAGCGAACCCCGAAACCCGTCCTCCGGTCATGCCTGCGCGCGGTCTGGCGCCGCACGCAGCGCAAGCACTGCAGCGCGGGGCTGTTGGCGTTGTGCCGTTGGGGCATCCCGCTCTTTCTGGTCGGGGTGGCGATCGACCGGCTGGCTTACCTGCCGACCGCGGGGCGGGCGGTGATCCTGGCGGTCCTCCTCGGCGTTTCCCTGTACAAGGCGTGGCGGCACGGCTGGCGTCACCTGCGGCTTTTCAACGCCGCGCGCACCGCCTTGCAGATCGAGAAGCAGCACGGCGGGATGGAGAGCCTGCTCGTCACCGCCGTGCAGTTGGGTGGTTCCGAGGCACCCTCCGGAACTTCGGCGTCCCTTTGGGAGGTGACCCGGAGCAAGGGCGAGGGCGCCGCGGGGAAATTGGAGCCAGGCAAGATCGTGGACTTCAAGGGTCTGCGGATCCCGGCCGCCGTGGCGGCCGTCCTGGCCGGGGTGGTGGTGGTGTTCGGCCTGGTCAACGGGCCTTTCCTCGCCGCGGGACTGGCGCGGATTTTCAACCCCTGGACAGAGGTCGCCTACCCGACCAAAACCAAGCTCGACCTCGGGGCAGGGGACCTGGTGGTGAAGGAGGGCGACAGCGCCAGGATCAGCATCGGCGTGTCCGGGGTCGTTCCCGACAAGGCGAAGTTCTATCTCCGCACCGGCGACGGAAATCCTCGCGAAATCGAGCTCGATGTCATCGACGGCCACTGCGAGTACATGCTCGCCTCCGCCTCCCGTGATTTCAGCTACCGCATCAAGGCCGGGGACGCGCGCAGCGGCTGGCACGAGGTGCGGGTGATTGCCGCACCGCGGATCGAGAAGGCGGAGGTTCGCCTCGAATTTCCGGCCTACATCGAACGCGACACCGAAACGATCGAGGCCCTGACCTTGACCGTGCCGGAAGACACCCAGGTCCACTGGCAGCTCACCCTCGACCGTCCCATCCGCGAGGCGGCCCTCCACCGTGACGGCAAGGAACCGCTGCCGCTGCGGGTGACCAACGGCGGCCGTCAGGTTGTCATCGAGGAAGAGGTGGAAGCCTCACGGGGCTACAGTTTCTCGTGGGTGGAAAGAGACCACGGCTTCGGTTTCACCAGCCCGCGCTATTACCTGCAGGTCGCCACGGACCAGGCGCCGCGGGTCGAACTCACCTCGCCCGAATCGAATCTCGTCGCGATGATCGGTCGCCCGCTCAGCCTCGCCGCCCGTGTCCAGGACGACCACGGCATCGGCAAGATGGCCGTCGCCTATCGTGTGAACCAACGTGATGAAGCAGCCATTGAACTCGACGCCTCCCCTCAGAGCGGGCAGGGCGATCAGCCGGTCGACTGGGACTACCGGGAGACGCTGCCCGACCTGAAAGTCGGCGACACCGTATCCTTCACCCTGGAGGTCAGCGACCGCTACCCGGGGCAGAACGGCCCGCACGTCGTCCGCTCGGAGACACGGCGGATGACATTCCTCTCCAGGGAGGATTATCTCGAACAGGTCCAGAAGAAGAAAGACCGCCTGCTCTCGCGCGTCCAGGCGGTGTACCGGCAGCAGCGTTCGGCGTTTGATGTCGTGCGTGACCTTGAGCCGGCCGCCGACGGCTACATGCAGACCTGCCAGATGGAGGCGATCCGCCAGGAGCTGGTGCGGGACCAGCTCAAGCAGATCGCCGCCCAGTTGCAGCTCCTGCTTGATGACCTCGCCGCAAACAAGGTTTCGGATGCGGCCGAGGGCGAGTCCCTTGCGGACGTTCGTTCGGCCTTGCTCGACATCGCGGACACCCACCTGGCAGACGCGGCGTCCCGCCTGCGCCACCAGTCGGGCGTCGCAGGGGGCGATACGGAGGAAGCACCCGACCCGTCTTCCGCGGCACGCGCCGTCAATACCGCCGCCCGCGAGTTGGGCCGCCTGGTCTTGCTCCGGTCCATTGATTCGGCCCAGGAAGTCTACGCACGGGAAGCCCGCATGCTGGCGCAGGTCCAATCGTCCTTGCGTTGGCGTGCCGTCCAAGTCGAACCGCGCGAATCTCTCTCAGAGGAACAGGAAGAACTGGCGCAGTGGACGCATCGACTGATCGCCGATCTTCAAAACGGGATGCGGTACGAGAAGCGGCCGTTGGCGGTTCTCCGGCTGATCCAAAGCGTCAAGGGTCTGCAGGCGGCCCAGGCCGAAGAAGGGATGCGTCAAGCCGCGGATCTGATCACGAGAGGCCAGGCCGATGAGGCGGAGCGTCTTCAGGCCGGGTTGGTCACGACCTTGCTCGATGCGGAGTTCAGCGTGCGCCTCAGCGGGGCCTACTCGACGCTGATCAAGACCCGGGACCAGATGCGCTTGCTCGCCGAAGCCCAGGCGATGCTCCGCGAACAATGTGCCGGCATGTCAGCTCAAGACTTTGAGGCACGCGGCAAGCAAGCCGCCCAAGCCCAGGAAGAGCTTCGCAAGCGCCTGCTGACCCTGCTCCTGCCGACCGTGCCCGCGCCGCGGCCGCTGTTGTTTGACGAGACACCTCCCCAGGCGCCCCCGGTTCAGGACCTGTTGAAGGGCGCGGATCGCGCGATGGCGGATGCCCTGCAGCACTTCGCTGCCGGCGAACTGGACGGGGCCACTTCACAGCAGCGTGCAGCAGCGCAGGCGCTGACCGACCTGGCGGGGCTCGTGGATCGTTGGTCCGTGGAACTGGGTCTTCAGACCCTGGGCCTGGGCACGCTGGTCGCCGTGACCGGCGAGCGCCTCGCGCTCATCGAGGAGTACGAAGCGAAGGTAATCGCGCTGCTTGAGAAGACCGATATCGCCGCGGCAGACGAGCAGAAGGTCGATGGCCTCGCAGCGCCTCAGCTTCTGCTGACCGGGGAGCTGGCCGCGTTCAACGGCGACCTCGTGAAGCAAAGCCAATCGCACTCGGACCAGGACATCCCACCGCTGCTCAGCCGGATGGAGCGGGCGGAGCGGGCGCTGCGTCGTGCCGTTGCGTCACTGGAGGTGAACGACGCCGACCAGGCGATCGGCCACCAGGAGAAGGCGGCCGATATCCTGGCCGAGGCGTTTGCGATCGTGGTCACGCAAAACGAGCAGCTCGGTTTGCTGCAAAGCCTGCTGATGTTTCAGCGGTCGGTCGGGTTTGCCAATCGCTACATGGTCGACATCGTCGCCGAGCAGCGGGACATGATCGCGGCGACCAAGGCGTTGCAATCGGGTGACGCCTCCGACCTGATGCCGCAGTTCGACAACCTGAGACGGTGCATGCAGGATGTCGCGCCATTGCTGGACCTGGTCGCATCGCGAATGGATGCCGGCACGCCACTGGTCTTTGCGGTTGCGGACCTGGAGGACGCGATGGCTTCTCTTGAAGACGGCGACAAGATCGACGCCCTTGATGCCCAGGACGTCGCGGCCGAGTCGCTTGGGGAAGTGCAAACCCTCGTCGAGGCGGTGAAATCGCAGACAGGCTACGTCGCGGAGATCGTTGAATACCTGCATGGCGCCGTCGCGGGCACCGCCATGCTGGATTACCAGCAGGAGGAGTTGGCACGCAAGACCGGGTCGGCCACGCCGGAACAACTGAAAGCCCTGGCGGGCGAGCAGCGGGAGTTGCTCTCCAAGGCGGAAAAAGACGGGCGTGCCCTCGTGTCGGTCACGGGGATGGCAACGTATTCTGAGCCCGCCAGGTTGATGGGTGAGGCCCTGACCTTGCTGGAATCGGACGACGCCCCCGCGGCGATCGAGCAGATGGAGCTCGCGGGGGTGGCGCTCGAAGAGAACGCCGAATCCCTGTTCGCCGTGATCACCATGCTCCACGGCCTGCCGAACATAGAGATCATGGCCTTTACCGATCCGGACGTTGAGCGCTTGGTGGATGTGCTGGCGGTCGCCAGTGCGCACAAGATGTTGTTCCGTGCTACGAATGCTGCCGAACCGCAGGCGATCAAAGCCCTGGCGACGCAGCAAGGCGAGATCGCCGCGCGTTGCGAGGAACTGACGAAGGTCGGCGAACCACACGCGATGCTCCAAGCCGCGTCATCGCAACTTTCGGCGGCCGCCACGGCCATGCCGTCATCCGTTCGGGAAGCGATCAGAGGCAGCCAGGAATCCGCCCTCCAGTCGCTTCGCCATTTCATCATTGAGCAGGCCCTGATCCTGGAGACCGCCGCACCGCCCGCGGTGGCTCAGGAAGCGTCCCCGGACGCCGGTGGCGAGGGCAGTGACAGCGAGTCGGCCTTTGCCGCCGGGTTCATCTCCGACTTTGTGAGCGGAGAGGCGCCCAAGGACCAGCGGACGGAGTGGAAAGTGCGGGGCGACCGTAACCGGGCCGCGCTGAACCAGAACTTCGCACGAGAGCTGCCGCTGGAATACCGCGGCTTGCTGAAGAACTACTACGAGAGGGTGGCTAAATGAAAATGATCAGCTTCGGCACACAGCATTATCTCACCACGGTCCGGTGCCTGATCACGGCCGGTTTCTTCGCGGCGCCACTTTCCGCGCAGGAGAAGCCCGCGAACGCGCCTTTGGCCATCGAGACGCCCGCCACTACGGAAGCCGAGGCGCCCGAGCTGACCGAGGAAGCGGAAAAGGCCATCGAGCGTGGCCTGAAATTCCTGATCGCCACCCAGAACAAGGATGGCTCATGGGCATCAGGGGATCCTTCTGACAGGGGTGGCGGTTACGCGATCGCCGGCACCAGCCTCGGGCTCATGGCGTTCATGGTCGAGGGCCACTTCCCCGGCTTCGGCAAGTACGGCAAAGAATTGGATCGCGCGAAGGACTACCTGCTCAAACGATCCAAGGATTCCCCGACTGGCGCCATGGGCGTGAAGATGTATGAAATCGGCCTCTACACGATTGCGATGTCGGAGCTTTGGGGAATGACCAGCGACCCCGAGGACAACAAGGAAATTCAGGTGGCGCTGGAGCGGGTCGTCGAGGTCATCTTGAGATCGCAGAGCCCGCTGGGCGGTTGGCGCTACGCGCCACGGCCGGACGCCGGGCAGGACACCTCGGTCACCGCGATGGTCTTTGTCTCGCTCGCCTCGGCGCGCGAGGCGGGCGTCCTGGTCCCGACCGAGACGATCGAAAGACTGACCGGCTACCTCCGTGATCAGGCCTTCGACGAGCAGCGAGGCGGCTTCGGCTACCAGGGCAAGGGCTACACCATCGCCTGCACCGCCGGCGGCGTGTATGCCGCCCAGCTCGCGGGCAACCGGGACACCGAATGGGTCTCGGCGGCGCTCAACACCCTCGAAAACGAACCGAAGATGTTCTCGAGAAAGGACAACGGCCACTTCTACTACTCGCACTACTACGCGATGCAGGCGATGGTCCAGGCCGGCGAAGATCACTACGCCAATTGGTATCCCAAGATCCGCGACGCCCTGATCACGCTGCAGCAGCCCAATGGATCGTGGCAGGAGAAGGAGCAGGATTACCCGCACAAGACGCCCATGGCGATCATCATCCTCGGAACCCCGAACCGGTACATCCCGGTCTATCAACGCTAGAGTTTTTGAAATCCAACCGTCAACTATTGTTGTCAGCTCTCCAGGAGCCAGTGTCAGGCTTTCAGGAGCCCAAAGGGCTCATTCATCATAGCCCAGGGCAACGCCCTGGGTATCAGCATCCAAGGACAATGCAGGCTGAAGGCCTGCCTCAGAGGAACAACATTCCACCCTCATCCAGCCCTCTTATGGAGCAGGTTTTCAGCCTGCGAGGCTCTTTCGTTCACCACCCAGGGCGTTGCCCTGGGCTAGAATGAGCCAGGCTTTCAGCCTGAAAACATGTGCCCCAGTACGATGATCTGGAAACCAAGCAGAAACGAAACAATGAAAACGAGATCACGAAAAACGATCACTCTGCTCAGCGCGATGGTGCTGGGCCTGCTGGCCACGTTCCCGCTCGCTGAAGCGCGGAAGATCCAACCGGAAGTCGCCCTGAATGCCCAAGGGGAAAAGCTTCTCGCGGAATACACCGAGAAGCTGGAAACGCTGGGCACGGAGATCGCGGCCGGGTTACCTGAGGTCCACGCGCAAAAGAAGGCGGCGTTTGAAACCGCCCGCGCCGAGCTGGCGGCACTCAAGGCTCCGCGCGAGGATGACGCCGAGGCAGTGCATAAGGCATACCAGGCGGCCAAGCCGCTGGCCGAGTCCAAGGCGCTCGATAGCGCCCGGCCGCTGATCGCGGACCTCGAGTCATTCCTCGCCGGCGACACGCTGGACTCCAAGCTGATGAAGGCGGCCATCCTCAGGCACGGCACGCCGCGCGGATTGGCCGAGTTCGCCCAGCAGGGCGCGGAAGAGAAGGGCCTGCTCGACAAGCTCTTCGCCGACGAGGCGCTGATGAAACAGATTCTTAAGTCGGGGGGCGCCAACGGCGGCGAATACGGCGAGGCGATGCAGGTCTACACCGCGATACTGGAAAAGAGCGAGCGCGCCCGCGAAGTCGGCAGCATCTTCCAACGCCTCGCGCTGGGAACCGCGCTCCAGCAGCCGTGGCTGGACGAGAACAAGAAAGGCAGCGTCAACGGGGTCGTCCACGCCGACCACAAAAACCCGGACGGCCAGGTCGCGCGCTACCTGCACTATGAAAAGGCTCACCTCGCGGGAGAGCTGGACCCGCAGTTCAAGGATTTCAACGCGTGGGAGTGCCGGTTCATCACCAACGACCCCTACACCAACGAGGAACTCGCCTGGGGGCGGGAGATGCTTCGCAATTTCCGCCCGGACCACATCACCAACCCTGACCAGAGATGGCGCTACACGCGTATCGTAAAAAGTGATGTGCCCTACTGCAGCACGCGACATGACCCTTCCCTGGGCTTGCCGCAGCAGCAAGCGATCGCGTTGGGCGGGATCTGCGGACGCCGCGCATTCTTCGGCCGCTTCATCGCCCGCGCGTTCGGGATCCCCTCCAGGCGTTCGACTCAGAGCGGCCACGCCGCGATGAACCGGTGGACGCCCGACGGCTGGGTGAACAATTTCGGCGGTTGGTGGTCGTTCAATTGGTGCGGCCCCCAGGGCGGGGAGGACTTCTTCCTCGACTCCCGGGCGCGCGAGCACGAGGAGAGCTACATGCAGGTGCTCCGTGCCCAATGGATCGGCGATGCACTGGGGCAGGACGATGTCAGCCTCCGAAACTACGGCCAGGGCGGCGGTTTCTGGGACGGCTTGGCGTTCTACATCAAGCGGGCAGTCGTTGAGGATGCCAGCCTGGAGCAAGCGGCAGCGGACGCAGAACTGGCGGCGCTGAGTGCGGAAGAAGCCCGCCTGCTTGGGGAGTCGGATGAGATCCTGGGTGTTGATGACGAGATCAAAGAGATCGAAATCCCGGAGGAGGACAGGAAGCTAGTCGTTGGCGAGGACGGCGCGATCACTGTCCCCGCAGTGGCCTGCACCGGCCCGAAGAACAACACCGAGAAGGTCGCGTTCCTGGACAGCTGGGGCGGCGGGATGCAGATCCACTACCAGCGGCTGGGTGCGCGCCCCGAACTCCTGAAATATACGGTCGAGGCCCCTGCGGCAGGGAAGTACGAACTGACTTTGAATGTCTCCACGGTCTCGGAGAAGTATGAAGTGATTGCCCGGATCAACCGGCGTGCCATGGTCAACACGATGCTCCCCTACACCAAGGGGAGTTGGCAGCGCACCGCGCCAGAAATCATCGAGCTGAAGGAAGGGAGAAATACGATCCAACTGACCTTCCGTGCGCCCAATCGTGGCGTGAGCATCAAGGATTTGCAGCTCAAGCCGATGCAGTAAACCTCCACCCGACGAGACATTGTAAGCGCTTGAGCCCATGAACAGATTTTCTCGGATTGTTGTCACCTTGGCGGTCTTGGCCGGCGCGGGCGTATGGGCGTTGCCCGCGATGGGGCAGGATCAGGCGGGCTCGATCTCCGGCGACGAGATCACCGCGCTTGACGGCAAGCTGGCCGAGGCCGGTGAGGCCGCGTCCGCCGCCAGGAAAAAACTCGCGATCCGGCGGGTGATCCGTGAGGGCGAGGCCCTGATCGAAAAGCACCCGACCGCGCCCAACCGCTACGAAGTCCTGGATATCCTCTTCCGCAGCCAGCAGGTGCTGGTCAGCCTGGATAACTCGGCGGCGAATCGGAAAGCCTTCCTGGCGACCTGTGAGAAGCTCGCCGCCGCGCCGAACGAATATGCGGCCCTGCGCCTCGACGCCGACCTCCTGCTGACGCAGGCCAAGTCGGCGCGGGAGGGTGCGGACTCCCACGCCCGCTCCGATGCGCTCCGCCCCTTGGTCGAGCGATACCGGGACACGGACGTCGAGGCCAAGGTGATCCGGATCGCCATGATCATGGCGCTGGAGCTCGGCAATACCAGGCTGGTCAATGACCTGCGCAAGGTCGTCGCCCAGCGCTTCCCTGGCGACATGGACCTGATCAACTTCCAGCGCGAGAAGTTGGCGGGCCAGGTGTTTGGCGCCCCGTTCATCGGCACCTTTCAACGGGGCGATGGCAAGTCGGTGCGGTTCCCGATGGACTTTCTTGGCACGACGACCGTCCTCTATTGTTGGTCGAAAGAGAATGACGGTGAAGAAGACCTCAAGGCCCTGGCCGCGGCATGGAAAAGGGCCAAGGTTGAGTTGAACGCCGCCGGCCGGTTCCAGTTCGTCGGCATGAACATGGACGATCTGCCCGATGCGGGCGAAGGGATCTTGCGCGGGCTGGGGCTCGACTGGCAGGCGCTCAAGATGCCCGAAGGCCAGGATAACCCGATCTATCAAACCTATGTCAATAGAGAGACGCCGACGATCCTCATCGTGAGCCCGACCGGGTATGTTGCGCTGTATCAGTCCGGGGGGCGCAGCAATAGAGCCTATGAGCGCCGGCTGCAGTCGATGATGGCCAGCATGTGGACCAGGCCACGCTACTCCAGCCAGCTCCAGTCGGTCTTCTCCGGCGAGTTCCTGGTCATGTCGCCCCAAGGGGATTTCGATCCCGCCGCGCCGCCTGAATACAAGTCGATGGCCTCGGGGGATGCGGCCAAGCAAGGGAAGTTGCCCCGCCCCGCCGCGTCGGTCCCCGAGGACAAGCTCCGCGCGATCCAGGAGTGCTTTATTGATCCGCCGTTTCGCTACCGCACGCCGCATGACCAGATCATTGCGAACTACGAGAAAGCCGACGGGCTCTGCCGCGCAGCGATCGCGGCGCATCCCGACGCGCCCGACCT
>JABDMC010000065.1 GCA_013001695.1 Akkermansiaceae bacterium | reverse complement strand
GTAGAAGTCGGTGACGGTGGCGGGGACCGCGACCGAGGGCGCCCCGGCCGGGATCTTCTCCGGATCGCCGGGCGGACCGGCCAGGAGGTGCAGGGTCAGGGCTCCCGGTCGCAACTTGTAGACCTGCGACAGGTTCAGGCGCGGGAGCTCGACTTCCTGCGACTCCACGCCGTCGAAGAGATGGAGCGTGTCCGGGGCCGCGTCGGGGCCGTCGAGAAAGAGGAGACGGCAGCTGTGCTTCGGCGCCTGCTGGGCGAATGCAAGGCACGGAAAGAGGAGGAGAATGGCGAGTTTCAAGGGAGGGCGTTGCTGGTGGGTGGCGGGTCGATTCTGAATGCTGGCTCAGGGTGGCCTTGCGCAAGGGGATGCCAATATACTTCCCCCGGCAACATCACACCTCATCCGGCGAGATCCAGCGGAAGGAAACCAGTTCGAAGCGGCGGCCAAAAATCCGGTTGGCGGGACGGGCCGGCGCGGAGGTGCGATCGGCCTCCTCGCCGGCATCGACGAAGTTGCGGGTCCGGCGGACCACCGCCTCACACCACGCGCTGGCGAGGAGGCCGCCGGCCGGGCTGCGCGCCTCCCCGTAGGCGCGGATCGTGAAGGTATCGTCGCGGGCGGTGAGGACCGGGGCGAGCGGGCGCAGGATGTCGGCCTGGCGAATCCACCCCGGGAGGCCGTAGGCACTGTGACCCACCCCCGCATCGGGAAAGGCGTACTCTTCATCGAAGGCCACATTGCGCGGGTTGGGCGGATCGGCAACCGCAACGGTGGAGAGCGCCTCGAGGGCCTCGAAGGGGTTGGTGGCGGGGTCCCGCGCCACCTCGTTGAGGGCCGCCTGGAGAGCGCCGGCAAGCGCGAGGTCGCCGGACGACAACTGGCGGTTCACGAATTCGGAGAGCGAGAGGAACGGCCCCCGGGCCCGGACCTGCTCGACGACCCGCCCGGCCAGGGCGTCGAGAAACTCGTCATCGACGGTGCGGTAGCCGGCGAACTCGGTGGCCTCGGGGAAGGCGCCGGATGTCCCGGGGGTGCCCGCCGCGCTGTCCCCCGCGATGCTGAACCGGCTCAGGGCGTGATCGGTCTCGCCGGAGAGGTCGACCTTCCATGCCCGTCCGCTCTCATTGATGTAGGGGACGCGGAGGTTGCGGGCGTGGCCGAGGAGGGCGCGCCACGCCGTGACCGAGGTCGAGTTCACGTTGAACATCCCCTCGACCTCCAGCCGGGAGGCGATCGTCAGCCACGAGTTGACCGGGTCCACGTGGTCGGCGAAGAGGTCGCCGGCCCCGCCCGCCGCGGCGGTGGCGGCATCCTCGAGGATCGGCCGATAGGCCCGGTTGGCGAGCGGCGTGCCGCCCTCCACGAAGCCGGTATAGGTTTGCTTCTGGTTCCGCCCCGCCCCGCCGAAGTGGTTCGGGTTCGGCGCGATCGACGAAAAGAACCAGTCGTCGAAGAGGAGGTGGTTCGCGCAGTAGGAGTCGTCGTACTGGAGGTTCTCCGTCAGCCCGGCGTCGCGCGAGTTGACCACCGCGCCGGCCGGCAACAACGGGGAGGCGTCGGAATTGCCCACCAGGTTGATGGCATACGGCGGAATCGGGTTCTCGTAGCGCAGGTCCCAGTTGACCAGCTCGCCCAGCGAGGCGAGCGGCCGGACGGGCAGCTCGGCGATGACGCAGCGCGAGAGGCCGTCGGACTTGTTGAAGCCGGTGACGATGTAGCCGCGATTGGTGCGGTCGCTGGCGTTGGGCAGCAGCGAGTCGCCGCCCGGGGCGTGCTTGACGAAGCTGTAGTCGAACGGCGAGTTCACCGGGTGGGCGGTGCCGCCGTAGTGGCGGCGGATGGTGTCCTCCACCTCGTCCTTGCGGCCCATGGCGGTGTAATTGACGAAGGGGCTCGACTGCACGAACCCCTTCGCGGCGAGGTGGGTGTTGCTCGCGCTGCGGGCCCCGAAGATGGTCGAGAGGAAGGGCTGCGGGTTGGTGAGGGCCTGCCCGAGGGTCGCCTCCGCGAGGTTGCGAAACGGCGGGTAAACGGCGTTGGCCACCTCCGGGGTGTAGATCATCCGGTAGACGAGATGCCGCCGGCCGCCGAACACCATGTCGAGATACATGCCGACCCCCGAGGCGCGGTCGTTCTCCACGGTGTCGAACTTGGCCGCGGCCCTGATGGTGGTCGACCTCGGGCGGGTCAGGCGCTGTCCGTTGGGACCCTTCACCCGGAAGAAGTGCCCGCCGCCGCTGCGGAACCCGGGTTCGAGCGTGAGCGAGGCGTTGTCGGCCATCGGGGTGGTCGACGCGGGGCTGAAGAGGCGCGTCTCCCCGGGCTTGAGGGTGAAGGGGGCGTTGATTTTGAAACGGAGGTTGCCTCCGCCAAGCGACGGCTGGTTGGTCACTCCCGCCATCACCGCGTTGTAGGAACGGTTGGTGGTGCCGCCGATCGTGTAGCGCAGGGCCGCGGGCATGGCCTTGGGGATCCGGAAGTCGAGGGTGGGCGGCGAGGTGATCTCCACGCTGTAGGGATTCCACATGGTGATCACCGGGGTGAGGAGGAGGCGCGGTTCCACGTGGCCGCGCGGGGCGCCGGCGACCGTCCCGGCGCTGTGCGAGAAGACCCACTGCATGCGCGCGATGACCGGCAGGATGCGCAGGCGGTGGAGAAAGGCGAAGTTCTCGCTCCGGGTGTCGATGGCCACCGAGTGGATCTTGGTGCTGACCCGCCCGGAGCGGGCCACGGTGACCCGCTTGTAGTGCGTGGCGAAGTCGACGAGGTTCTCCCAGCTCGTCACCGGCCCGTGCTGGTAGATCGGGATGGTGTTGCCGCCGCGGTAGGTCGCCCACGGGTAGAGCATCGATCCGGCCGGGACGGGATTTGCCGGTGTCGGGCGGGTGGCCTGCGTGGTGGATCGCGCATTGAGCCGGAAGAAGGGAAGCCGCGACGTGCGTTGCCGGCCCCAGCTCTCGGTGAGCAGGGAGAGGTCCTTGCGCCAGCCTCCGGTGGCGGTGTTGGTGAGGAGGCCCACCGAGTTCACCGAGAGATCGTGGAAGAATTCGTGCGGCCGGGTGGCGGCGCCCTCCTCCGCGAGAAGGTCCGCGGTGCGCGCCGTGATGACCTTGGCAGCCGGGGCCGGATCATCGAGGAGGGTTTCGAGCGAGAACGGTTCCGGATCCGCGACCGCGTGGCTCTTGGCGAGGACCGACCAACGCGCCGCGGTATCGTCCTCCGGTTCGTAGGGGTGCGGCAGGCGGGCCTTCTGGTTCTCGCCGCTGATCCACCACGCGAATCCTCCCCCGTCGAGCGCTACCGGCTCGACGTGCACTTCCCGGCCGTCGTTCGCGGCGAGGGATCCGCCCGAGAGGAGCGGGACGGAATCGGGAAACGGCGCCTTGCGCACCAGCGAATCGACCTCGCCGGTGGTGAGCTCACGCCGCCCGGTGGAGACGAGCCACGTCAGGAAGCGGCCGTCCCCGGTGGCCGGGCGCTCCTTGGCGCCGTAGTCCGGCGCGATCGGCCGGCCGGCAAACTGGCGGCCGGTATCGTGGTCGGTCCCCTCCCAGCTGCGCCACACGCCGGTGAGTGGCGGATGGCTCTCGTCGATGACGTCCGCCGGCGCGGTGACGCGCGTGTCCGGGCCGGCGTGCTTCTGCAGTTCGCCGATGGCCAGCATCAGGGCCAGCCGGGCGTTGGCCCGGGCCTCCGCCTGCGCCGCTCCACGGTTCATGGAGCGCACCGTGATGCTCGACAAGCTGAGCAGGGCGATGCTCACGAGCGCGAGGAGCACCAGGATCGAAATCGTGATGACGAGGGCGAAGCCCGGGAGACGCGCCCGAGCGACGAGGGAACCTCGGTGACCGGGATGCTGCATGAATCTGCCTGTAACCACTTTGCAGTTACATGCCAGGGAAGCTAACGCCCCGGCGGCTCCTCGGACAAGAAGATCCCGACGGAAAGGGCACATCTCGCGCATGGGCGGCGATCTTGCCTCGATGGCGGTGGAGATCAATCCGGTGGGTGGCAGCTACGGCACCCTCCACACCCTGAACTCCCACGCGCTCCCCTCCTTACCGCTCGACGGCGGCGGCGCGACCAAGGTCACCCTTGCCGACAAGAGCGGGGTCCCCGCCAGCGGGATCAAGTCCACCAATTCCACCGCCGGCCATGTCGTCGGGCCCGGACGGTGGGAGCCGCGGCGGGCGAAGCGGCCGGGGGAATTGTTCCCGGGGCGGCGGCGCGCCGGGCGCGACCAGGCGGGCCCCGCGAAATTCGCAGTTCTCTGATAATCAGCCCGATCCGGATCGCCGGGGGCCGGATTCCGCCGCCTCCTCTGCCCATCGCCGGTGGCGTGCGGCGCCGCGCCGGACCCGCGCCCCCGGCGCGATCCGTGGCGGTCGTGAATATTGTGCGTCTCTAGGCTTTCCGCCTCCCGCGTCCTCCGCTTAGGTCTCTCCCCCCGGCCGGAATCCGGGATTAAATGTTATGCTGAGTGACGGCCTCGAACTCATGGTGGTCGGGATGGGCGTGGTCTTCGCCTTCCTCGCCCTGCTCCTCTGTTGCATGTCGCTGGCAGCCCGGATCCTGCAACGATTCCCGGACGACGAGAT
>JABDMC010000050.1 GCA_013001695.1 Akkermansiaceae bacterium | reverse complement strand
CCCCAGACCCTCCTCTAGCGGATTTCAGGATTGCCGCGAGGCGCAATGACATTGTAGTTACCGCCCTTCCCTTTAGCCGTGGTTGAAGCACTCCGAAAACTGGCATCCCGCCGCGTGGAAGGTCTCGAGGACCTCCCCGACGACAAGCTCGTCGCGATGTGCCAGAAGGAACTCCCGGCCGACCTGACCGCCTACCGCGAGCTCCTCCGGCGCTACGAGGGCCTCATCTACAACACCTGTTTCAAGTTGCTGGGCAGCCGCGCCGACGCCGAGGAGGTCGCCCAGGACGCCATGATCCAAGTCTTCCACAAGATCCACCAGTTCGAGGGACGGGCCGCCTTCAAAACTTGGCTGTATAAAATTGTGCACAATTACTGCCGCAACCGCATCAGTAAGATTATCAGGAAGCGCGAGGGACAGGAGGCATACGAACAACACGCGGCAGATACCATGCCCGACAGCGACAACCCGGCAGAAAACTTTGAGATGTCCGCCCATGTCGAGGAAGCCCTCGGCAAACTCAAGGAGCGCGACCGCGAGATCGTCGTGCTCAAGTTCATGTCCGGGCTGACCCTCCAGGAGATCGCGGACGTCCTCGATCTCGGCCTCTCGGCCGCCAAGATGCGCCTCTACCGCGCCCTCGACGAATTCAAGGAAGCCTACCTCCGGCTCGAGGGCGACGCGCCCGTGCCCCTCCCCACCGAAGAATGATCACCGACGAGACATACTTCGAGGAAGAACGGAAGTTCCGCGAGATCTTCGCGCAGGCCGGCTGGGAGGAGGCCGCCGAGCCCGACGAGGACCGCATCGAGGCCATCGTCGAGCGGGCCACCCTGGAAAGCATCATGAAGGACTCGGCCTCCTTCATCTTCCTCTCCTTCACGGCCGTCATCGCGAACTTCCTCTCGGCCTTCTTCGGCTCGGTGAACACCGAAGACGACGACTACAAACCGTAATCTCCCCACCACAACAACCGTACATCATGTTCTCATTCCTCGCGCAAACCGAGACGCCCGCACCCGCCGGGGCCGACGTGCCGCCCGCCGAATCCCCGGAGGCGGCGGCCGGCTTCTTCGTCGACATCTACCAGCGGGTGATGGACGCCCTCATGGACAAGGTCAACCAGTTCGCGGCCTTCCTCCCGGATCTCATCATCGCGGTCGTCCTCCTCGTCATCGGGCTCATCGTCGCGAAGATCGTCCGGAACGTCCTGACGAAGGTCTTCACCAAGATCAAGCTCGACGACCTCCTCGACAAGCTCGGGATCGGCCAGCTCTTCGGGAAGATGGGAATCCAGAGCGGGCCTTCCGAGTTTCTTCCGAAGCTGATCTACCTGGTCATCCTGGTCGTCGTCATCCAGGTGGCGGCGCAGGCCGCGGGGATCGAGGACGTCTCCGAACTGATCGGCAAGATCCTGGCGTTCTCGCCGCGGGTCGTGACGGCCATCATCATCCTCCTGGTCGGATTCATCGTGGCCGAACTGGTGAGCAACGCGGTGGAGCGGGCCCTCGACAACTTCGGCCTCGATTACGCCCGGACCCTCGCCAAGATCCTCTTCGGGTTCATCTTCATCCTCTTTTTGACGGTGGCCCTCCCGCAGCTCGAGATCGAAACCGAGCTTCTCAATGCCACCGTGAAGATCATGCTCGGGGGCCTCGCGGTGGCCCTCGCCCTGGCCCTCGGACTCGGGCTCAAGGCCCTCGCCCACGACATCGTGGCGGGCGTCTACGTCCGCGACCTCTACAAGGTCGGCACCGAGATCGAAGTCGATGATGAAACCGCCACCGTGGCCGGCGTCGGGCCCATAACCACCAAGCTTCAACGTCCAGACGGCGGGTTCTTCATCATCGCAAATCATCTGCTTGTCAGTGACAAGATCCGCGGCCGATCCGCCGAGTAGGCCGTGTTCACAGGAATTGGAACTTTCTTGGTGACAGTTCCAAAATTGGAGCGATCTTACAGCGTGTTCCGCAAGGAACACTGTGCGTTGTTGTTCCCTCCCACGGGGGCTGGTTTCGGCCAGCCCCCGTGACTTGTTTGCGGACGAACGCATTTCCAATGATCTGCGGAAGTCATCGCACACTCGTGCGACCCGCGAGATTCCCTCTCCGGATGTCCTCCTCTCATGAGGTGATCGTCGCCGCGGTCCGCGGCATGATTTCCGGAGCCCCTTCATGCCCCCGGCAAGTCCGGCGCCGTTCGTTCCGGATGGCCGGACACATTCTTGAAGCGCGATCACCCGTGATTTCAGGGGTTCGGGGCGGATCGGAAAAAAAGTTTCACCGGCTTGTGACTCTTTCCGCCCCCGGCCGCTCTTAAGGTGTGTCCCGCAAGGGACATTGTGCGTTGTTGTTCCCTCCACGGGGGTCGGCCTCGGCCGGCCCCCGTGACGGAGCACCCCCCCCTCAACGGGTCCCGGGAGTCATCGCGGTCACGCCGCCTCCCGCTTGCGCGCCGACGCCCATCGCAGCAGCGCCCCCGCCGCCGCCAGCCACACCACGGTCTCGAGGAGGTTCAGCGCCATCATGATGATCGGCAGGACCGACATCCCGATCGGGTGCCCGGAGGAGTAAATCCACCCGAAGATCAGTTCGCCGAGGAAGGCGGCGATCGCCACGACGATCGCGCCGGCCGTGCAGCGAAAGAACCACCGCGCCGCCGGGCCCCGGTCGGTCCGGGCCAGCACCCAGCTGAAATACAAGGCCGCCATGGCGAAGAAGAGGGTCAGCAGTCCCCGCGATCCCATCAGGATGGCATCTGGGACGGAGCTAAACATCCCCTCTCCCCGTGGCTGGCCGTTGAAATGGTTGGTGGCGGACCTCCCGCACGATCCGGCGCCCGGCGGACAGGAAGCCGGCCGCCGCCAGTCCCCAACCAGCCAACCCCACCCCGCATTGCCCCCACCAGATCACCGGTTCCCACCACGCCATTTCCTCCTCGGGGAAGAACGGCGAGCCGATCCAACCGTGATCGTACCCCGGGAAGTAGTTCATCTTGATCATCCCCAGCTGCAGGGCGCCCTCGTAGAGCTTCGCCACCACGAGGCACCCGAAGCCGAGCCCCATGAGCCGGGACGAGCCATGAGGCGCGGCCTGGTGCATCCGGATGGCTGCCAGGAGAAACACCGTCCCGACGACCGCCTCCAGCCAGGGCCGCAGGCTGTACACGGGCACGAAATTTTCCCACCCCACGGTGGCGAGACCCGTCATGGCTTCTCCCGAAGCCGGGCCTGGATCTGCCCGACCATTGTTTCCAGTTCGGCGGCCCGCCGCTCCGCCGCTCCCGACCGGGCGCAGAAGCCGACAAAACCGATCGCAAAGGTGATCATGCTCGAGGCGGACACGATCGAGCCGGCGATCATCACGACCATGAAGGGGTCCATGCCCGCCGCGACCGAGGAGGGACTGGGACTCCCGCCCGATCCGGACCACGCGGTCCGGAACAGGATGACCTGCCCGAGGACGAGCACCAACGGCCCCAGCAGGATGCCGATGGAGCCCAGCAGCATGCACCAGGTGGCCCACCACTTCCGCCCGCGGAAGGCGAGGACACTTCCCCAGCAGCACGCCGCCCCGACCGCGAGCATGGGAAGCATGGTGATCATAGAGCTGACAATACCCATCGGCGGGGATTTTGGAACCCGGCAATCACGGAGGCCAGATCAAACCCGCGCCCGCTCCACCGCCGTGAGAACCCTGACCGCCCGGTAGGCCGCCGCCACCTTGTGCACCCGGAAGAGCTGCGCTCCCCGCACGAGCCCCGCGGCCAGGCAGGCCACGGTCCCGGCGTCCCGGGCGGAGGGGTCCTCGATTCCCAGGACCTCCCCGATGACCGTCTTGCGGGATACGGGAAGCAGGATCGGCCGCCCGCAGGCGTGCAGCGATTCCAGTTCCCGGTAGATCCGGAGGTTGTCGGCGCGCTGCTTCGCGAAGTCGATTCCCGGATCGAGGAGGAGCTGGTCCTCATTCAATCCGGCCGAGACCGCGAGCGCCATCTTGCGCCGGAACCACTGCTGCAGCTCGGCCATGATGTCGTCCCACTGCGCGGCCCGGTGGTCGACTTTCGGTTCCCCGACGCTGTGCATGATCAGGAGGGCCGCGCCGTGCCGGGCACAGAGCCGGGCGTTCCTCGCGTTCGGCAACCCGCCCATGTCGTTGAGCAGTTCCACCCCGCGCTCCAGGACGGCCCGCGCCACCGCGGGGCGCCACGTGTTGGCCGAGAGGACCGGCGGCCACACCTGCCGGTCGTCGGCGGGCCGGAGGCGCTTTGCCACGGCGGGCCACAGTTCCAGGAACTCCGCGAAGCGCTCGGCCTCTTCGGCCGCCGGGATGGCCCGCCGGTTCGTGCGGGCGCTTTCCGCCCCGACGTCGATGACATCGGCCCCCGCCTCGACCTGCGCCGCGGCGTGCTGCAAGGCCATGTCGACGTCCGGGGTCCCATCGCCCGAAAACGAATCGTCGTTCACGTTCACGATCCCCATCAGCAACGGGCGCCGCGGAAAGCGAATCAATCGGGCCGGAAGGCGGAGATGCATTTGTTCGGTTCTCAGTGCGCAGTTCCGGCGGGACGCCGCGGGCGTTGCGTGGGACTTCGATTCTGCTGGTGTCATGATCTTACCCGGGATGGCCGGGAGCCGGGAACTCAGACACTGAGCGCCTGTCCGTTGTGACCCGCGCCGAGACTCTCGAGGAAGGGCACCGCCTTCTCGCCCCACGCCGCGGCCGGCTCGTAGGCCGCGGCGCCATCGCCCCATGCCACCCGCAGCATGTCGGTGTCGATGACGCCCGGGTTCAGGGCC
>JABDMC010000091.1 GCA_013001695.1 Akkermansiaceae bacterium | reverse complement strand
CCTACCCACTTTTCCTGCCCAACGGGCGCAAAGCCCAGTTCTCTCGCCTCGAGATCAACCACGACTAGTGTGGTGTCCCGCAAGTCCTGCAACATGCTGGGGTCTTCAGAGTTTCAAAAAGTGGCTCACTTCGTTCGCGGGGAAGGTCGCAGCGCGGGCTGGTTTCCCAACTTCTTCGTTCCTCCTCAGTCGTGAATCTCGATTCACTCCTTCGGAGCGCCTTGGATTGGAAAATCATCCTCGCGCATCATGTTGCATTACTTACGGGACACCACACTAGGCGAAACCAATCGTGGAAGCGCTTTCGTTCAGTATCCTGGCCCTGCTCGCCGTTTGGGTCGTGTTCGCCTCGCGGTTGATGGCGGCCCTCGGGATGGTGGCCGGGGTCCTGTTCCTCACCCAGGGACATTCCATCGACATCGCCGGCTCGAACCTTTTCCCGGCGCGCATCCTCACCTACGTATGTTTCCTTCGCGTGATGTTTCGCGGGGAATTCTCCACCCGCGCCCTGACCAGGATGGACTGGGCGATGGTGGTCCTCTTTTCTTACGCCACCCTGATGCAGGCCCTCCGGGGGGACGGATCGGTAGCCGGTCTCGCCGCCCGGCTCATGGACGCCATGTTCGGCTACTTCGCCTTTCGCGGGCTGCTGCGCGAACCCGACGAACTCCGATGGTTTCTCCACCGCCTGCTCCTGCTGCTCGGACCGTACCTCCTGCTCCTCTGCGTCGAGAGCTTCACGCACAACAACCTCTTCTCGATCGTCGGGGGGACGTCGGAGGTGACCCTGCGGGACGGGCATCCAAGGTGCTACGGAAGCTTCCGGCATCCCAGCCTGATGGGATCGCTGGGGGCGGTATTCCTTCCCCTCTTCGCGGCCTTGCTGTGGAATCCTGCGTGGCGGCGCCATGGGGTGACCGGCCTCTTCCTGTGCCTTGGAATTGTGGGGTTCTCGAATTCCGGCAGTCCAGTCAGTGCGGTTCTCATCGGCATAATCGGTTGGGCCATGTGGCCCATGCGCCGGAACATGCGCGCCTTCCGGTGGGGATTCGCCGGATTCGTGGTGCTCATGGACTTCCTGATGAAGGCGCCGGTCTACTACCTCCTGGCGAAGTTCAGCGCCATTACCGGCGGATCGGGATGGCACCGGTCCTACCTGATCGACGTGTCGCTCCGGCACATCAGCCAATGGTGGCTGACGGGAATGTCGTTGGAGGATACCAAGCACTGGTTTGCGTACATGCTCGAGGCCACCGGCGGGGCGGACATCACAAACCAGTACATCGCGTTCGGATTGGCGGGAGGGGTGTTGGCGATCGGGCTGTTCATTTACCTGCTCTATTGCGCCTATTCGATGCTGGGCCGCGCCATGCTCGTCGCGCAGACCGAGGATTCCCCCGATCAGTTCGAGGAACGCCTCGTCTGGGGATTGGGTGTGGCCCTGACCGTGCACGCCTTCAATTGGATGGCGATCACCTACTTCGACCAGTTCCAGCTCATCTGGCTCTTCCAGGCGGCGGTGATTTGTTCGGTCTCGGAACACTGGCTGCTGCGGTGGCGGCAGGTGACCGCCGAGGATGCGGCGCCCGCGGGCTTCGGGATGGCCGGCGAAATCCCGGTCGGCGAGAGGGAGATGGGCTACGCATCCGGCATCGCAGACCGCTGAAAACAGCTGTTCTCTTGATTACTCCTAAGGGAGTCACTTCGAGATGAAACCGGACATTCTTTGGATCTTTGAGGCGGCTCCGGAGCCTGCCGCCAAGTGCCCTCACCCCATCGGGGAAGGGGAAACCTCAGCCCATGGGGTCAGTTCACCAGCCTTGACACGAGGCGGCCAATCATTTAACTTTTTTAAAATTTACGTATTTAAGAATGTTCGGGTTGGGTTTCAGGGCAAAAACCATCGCATTGGCGATGGTGATGGGGGTCGCACCGCTCCACGGGGCATCGTGGTACGTCGACAAGGATGCAAGCGGTGCAAACAACGGAACGAGTTGGGCGAACGCCTGGCAGGGATTCGGGGCGATCGTCTGGGGGGCCGCCGGAGTGAAGGCGGGCGACACGCTTTTCATCAGCGGAGGAACCAACTCGAAGGTCTATCCGGGATCCCTGACGGTGGGCGCCAGCGGCACTCCCGCCAATCCCATCACGATCCGCGTGGGACAGGATGCGGGTCACAACGGACGGGTGATCCTTGACTTCTCCCAGCTCGGCGACAAGGCCGACAGCTGGGGGATCAACTGCAGCAAGTCTGATGTCGTCTTTGACGGAAGCGTCAACGGTGTTTCGCGTTTCGAGGTCCGGAACCTCTACAACATCGTGAGCCGGACCCTCGCGGTGGGGCTGGGAGGCGGGACGGGAGAGCGAATCAAGGTGCGCTACATGACATTCACGAACGTGAACAACGGGGTGCGGTTGGGGAACAATCCCGGCCAGGGATACGAGGTCAGCAATTGCACCTTCACCGGTATCCGCGGCGACGAGGCCATCGAGTTCTCGTATTCCAGCGGGGGATTGGGCGCCAACAAGATCTTCAACAACTACATCGAGACCCTGTTCTACCAGGGGCCGCCGCCTCCCGGGAAGGAAGGGGCCATCTACTCGGGCCCCGACGGCGTGCAGGCCGGAGGGAGCGTCGACGTCTACAACAACACGTTCCGGGTGTCGCGCTCCACCGATTACACCTCGACGCAGCATCCGGACACCCTCCAACTCCCCGGCAGCAACCTCCGGATCTACAACAACGAGTTCATCAACGTCGGCGATTCGGTGATGGGACTCGGATCGTGGTGGGAAGGCGCCAGCCACGAGAATATCCTGATCTACAACAACATCCTTCGCATCGAGGAGGACCTCGATCCCACCCCGCAGTTTATCCGCTTCTACAACAACAGTCACGCCATCGCGAGGCTCGCCAACGTCAAGATCCTGAACAATGTCTTTTCCGGGGCCTCGAGCTTCCATGTCTCCTTCACCTTGGGGCCCGGTGCGGCGAGTGCCACCGGCGAGGGGAACGAGTTGAAGAACAACATCTTCCTGGGGTCGAACGACTCCCAACAGATCATTCGGCTCAAATCGAGCCCGAATTTCTCGCCCAACGCCTGGACCGTGTCCAACAACGTGTTTGAGAACGGGACATCCACGTTGCAGGTGCTGAACGAGTTTTCCACCACGGCCCAGTGGTCGGCGTCCACCAGCGACCGGGTGGGCGTCCCGCAATTCGTTCACTACGTCAACAAGGACGCCAACAACAACTACCGCCTGCAGGCGGGAGATTCGGTGGCCCGGGACGCCGCGCTGGACATGAGCAGCCACTTTACCACCGACCGCGTGAACGTGCTGCGCCCGCAAGGAGGCGCATGGGACATCGGGCCGTACGAATTCGACGCCTCGGGAGGGGCGACCACGCCGCCCGATCCGCCGGGTGCCCTTCTGGCCTCCGCCATTGCCACCGACCGGATCACCCTCTCGTGGAGCGACAACTCCGACGACGAATCCGGGTTCCAGCTGGAACGCAGCCTGTCGGCGGGAGGCGGTTTCGTGCCGGTGGCGGGGATCGCGGCCAACCAGACGAATTTCACCGATTCCGGTCTCCAGCCCGAAACCCTCTACCACTACCGCTTGCGCGCCTACAACGGCGCCGGCAATTCCGCTTACACCAGCGTCGCCGGCGCAACGACAGCCGCGATCGCGGCGTTCGCCACCGGGGCGTTCGTGGACGCCACCTCCGGGGAGGTCACGGCGCCCTTTTCGGCGGGGACCGACGGCGTCAGCCAGACCATCGAGACCACCGACCTGAGCGGCGGGCGCGCCTCGTACTACTTTGATGTCACCGTGGCCGGCGAGTATGCGGTGGTTGCGGAGGTGGATGCGCCGGACGCGTCGGCAAACTCATTCTTCGTGAACGTCGGGGCGGAGCCGTTCATCCCCGATGCGATGTGGCACATCCCGGTGACAACCGGCTACGAGGTCCGTCCGGCTTCGTGGCAGGGGAGCGGCACCTTCGATAATCCGGAGTTCGTTCCCCGGTATTTCAACCTCGGCGTCGGGCAGCACGAAGTCGTCATCCGCGGACGCGAAGCGGGCGCGGTCTTGAAGACGATCGCCTTGATCAAGCGTCCCCAGGCGCCCACTCCGAACAATCCGTAGTCGCGCCGCGGGAGAGGTCTCCTGCCGGCGCCACGGGGCGGACAACGGAATTTCCCGGTCGGTCGCGGTGCCCGCCGCCGGCACGGACCATTTGCCGGCGGGCTGCGACCCCGCCGACTTCTTCCGAAATGAGCGAAGCAGACCCCAGCCGTCGTCTCCTCGTCGCAATCGCGAGCTACGGGGAGAAGAACCTTCCCTTCCTCGAGCGGTGCATCCGGGCTTACCGGGCCCTGGATTGGGAGACCAGGATCGTCGTCCTTTCGAATATTCCGAAGGATCTCGGTCCCGGGATCGAAGTGGTGGTCGGGTTGCCGTCCGCGAATCCCTGGTCCCTGCCCTTCGGGCACAAGAGCGTGTTTGCGGAACATGCCGATGAATTCGACCTCTTCATCTATGCCGAGGACGACATTGAATTCCGGAATCACAACCTCGAGGCGTTTCTGCGCCTCACGGAGGAGCTTCCGCCCGATGAGATCGCGGGATTTCAGTTGTATGAGCAGGACGCAGACGGTGGAAAGTTCCTGCCGGGTGTCCATGGCGTCTTCCGGTGGCGGCCCGGCTCGGTGCGATGGCGCGGTCGGTATCTCGTGGCGGAATTCACGAACGAACACTCCGCTTGCTACGCGATTACGCGGGACCAGCTGAAGCGCGCCATCGCTTCAGGGGGCTACCTGCAGGGCCCCCGCGAGGGACGATACGATATGCTCTGCACCGCCTCCACGGAGCCCTACACGAACTGCGGGATGACGAAGGTGCTCGCCGTTTCTCACCTCGATGACTTCCTGCTGCACCATCTTCCCGACCGCTACGTGGGCAAGATGGGGCTCTCCCTCGAGAAGTTCGCCAGGCAAACCGGGACGCTCAGGCGAATCGCGGACGGCCACCACCCGGCCACGGAACTCTGCGAGGTGGAATCAAGGGCCCCACGGCTGAGATGGTCCAAGAGCCTCTACGAAGCCACGAACCCCCGCCTCCTCGGCCTCGTGCCTGAGGGGACGAGGGAGTTGTTGTCGATTGGCTGTGGATGGGGCGATGCGGAGGCCGAGATCATGGAGTCGGGCGTTCGCGTGACGGCGCTGCCGCTGGACTCGGTGATCGGGCAAATCGCCGCCGAGCGTGGATGTGAAGTGGTCTTTGCCTCCCTCGAGGATGGAATGGAGCAGTTGAAGGACAGGCGGTTCGACTGCATCTGGATCAGCAATTTGCTTCACTTGTTCGACGAGCCCGAGGACGTGCTCCGATCCCTGGCGGGGATGCTGAGGAGCGGGGGAAAGCTTCTCCTGATGGGCCCCAACTTCGAGTGCCTCTCGACCTCCCTGCGGCACCTCGCAAGGCCGGCGTCCCCGGGCCAGCCCGGGCCTTCCCACGAGGGAAACGTGAGGCCGTTTGGTATCCAGACCCTGAAGCGCTGGTTGGAGACGAGCGGCCTCGAGCTCACGGACGTGTATTGGGAAGGATCCGCGCATTCCGGTCCGCTCAGCGGATCCGTCGCTTCCCGAAGCTCCATCCGGCGGGCTGCGGATCGCGCCTGGCGGACACTCAAGGACCTGGGGATCAGCCCGCCTCCCGATGCCGCCACCCCGCAACCGATTCCGGGCGGGCTCCGGCGGTGTGTGGGACGATTCGTCGCCGACTCGTGGGTCGTCCAGGCGCGTCCGGCCGGCGCGGAATTGGCCGGGGTGGTTGCGCCAGCGACCTGACTTTTGGATCCGTCTCAACGCCGAAGATCGATTCGCCCATGAGCACGCAGAACCCCAGAATCCTTTATCTGACCAACCACTATCCGCACGGACCGACGTACGGGGGGCAGATCAGGGCGTTGAACATTGCCCGGCTCCTCCGGCAAAGCGGGCAGCTGCGGGTGGCGGTGGTTGCCAATTCCGATCCGGATGGCGAGAGCCTCGCCCGGACGCGCGACGAATTCGACCTCGCGGCCGCGATCCGCCTGAGGCCACAGCGCATCTCCGGTACCGGGCAGCGATTGCGCCATGAGCTGGACCCCTGGTATCCGAACACCCATGGATGGCGGTTGGACGCGAAGGACGCGGCGCAGGTGCGCCAACTGGTTTCGGAGCATGACCTCGTATGGGTCCATGGACTGTTCACCGCGAATCACGCCGGCATCCGGCAGTGCCCCCATGCCCTGCTGGACATCGACGATATCTTCAGCCGCTACTACCGGTCCGCCTTGCGGCATTCGAAATCGCCCAAGGAGCGGCTTCGCAACGCGAGACACTACTTCCTTTGGAAACGGCGCGAGACGGTTCTCTTCGAGCGCTTCCGGGCGCTCGCGGTGTGCAGCGAACCGGATCGCGACTACCTGGGCGGAGGCGAGAACATCCATGTCATTCCCAACGGTTACGAGCCGCCGCGGGAGCGCGCGGACCGGAGGCCGGCCGATCCGCCCCGCATCGGGTTCATCGGCACCCTCAACTACCCGCCGAATGCGGAGGGGATCGACTGGTTCATTTCGGAGGTCTGGCCGGTCGTGAAAAAGGCCGTGCCCGCCGCCCGTCTTCGATTGGTGGGAGACGCCTCATCCTCCGCGTCCACGGCCCGGGGGCCCGATATCGACCGTCTCGGGTTCGTGGAAGATGCCGAGGCCGAGATGGCCAGCTGGCACATGTCGATCGTGCCGGTGCGCGTGGGGGGTGGAACCCGCGTCAAGATCGCGGAGGCCTTCAGCCGAAGGTGCCCGGTGGTTTCCACGACGTGGGGCGCCTTTGGATACGAGCTCAGCCCGGGGAAGGAGCTGCTGCTTGCGGACGATCCGAGGCAGTTCGGGAAGGCGTGCATCTCGATCCTGAACGATCCGAATCTCGCCCAAGAATTGGCGGAGAATGCGTGGGAGCAGTATCAACGCAACTGGACCTGGGAGGCGATTCGACCGAGGGTGGATGCCGCGGTGGAGAGTTGTCTCCGCCGGAACCGGGACTGCCTGATCCCGACGTGAGGGATCATCGGGACGGCCCGGCGCCGATGCGAACAACGGCCGGGTTTCGTGGAAGGGTTGATTGTAGCGAAGAACTTCGCGGGAGGCGTCTGATGCACGAGAGCATGATATCGAGCTTGATCTGCCCCCAGTGCGGAAAGTGCCTGGAGGCTTCCGGCCTCCAACGGGAGGACGGCGAGATCGAGCACGGCATCCTCGCGTGCCCGGAACACGAG
>JABDMC010000047.1 GCA_013001695.1 Akkermansiaceae bacterium | reverse complement strand
GGGCGAGGTTGGCGACCAGTCGGAACGCGCAAGCGCTCCGCTACGTCCAGGCCGAGGGGTAGCGGAAGGCTTGCGCCTTCCGGGGCGGGGCGGGCGAGGTTGGCGCCCAGTCGGAACGCGCAAGCGTTCCGCTCCATCCAGGCCAGGGGTAGCGTAAGGCTTGCGCCTTCCGGGGCGGGGGCGTGGCCTCCCACCACCCCGCGCCGCACCGTACCTTCAGGTCGGTTTGTTGGCCGCCGGCGGCGCGGGCGGGGGCGTCCGGCGCGCGGGCGGAGACGCGGGGGCGAACGGCGCGCGTCCGGCAGGCGCCGGTCCCGGATCGGCCTCCGGGCGGGGACCATTTCGGGTTCCGGATCGACCCGGGGGCGTTTCTTCAAAAAAGTCCCACGTGGAACAAACGCGAACCCTAAATATCACTAATAGCAAACGACTTGCGCGGATTCCTATGCAAATCAAGGGGATGTTGCGGCGGTTGGGATCGGTGCGGGGCGTGGAGCGGGACGGGGTAGGAAAATCGCGGGTCCGGAACCCTTGTTCCGCAGGGTGGGGCGCGACGCGCGCGACATTCCACTTGCCGGAAGGGGGGGGAGCGACTACGAGGCGGTCGCCCCGGGGGGGTGAAATTCCGCATTTCCGAAACGATGGCGATTACACGGGCCCTGCTTTCCGTCTCCGACAAAACCGGCCTCGTGGAGTTCGCTCAGGCGCTGCACGAGGAATTCGCGGTGGAACTTCTGTCCACGGGGGGCACCGCCGCGGCCCTGCGGGAGGCCGGCCTGCCGGTCCTGGACGTGGCGGAGTACACCGGGGCCCCGGAGCTTTTCGAAGGCCGGGTCAAGACCCTGCATCCCAAGGTGCACGGCGGTCTCCTCTTCCGGCGGGACTCCGCCGAGCACCTCCAGCAGGCCAAGGAGAACGGGATCGAGCCGATCGACCTCGTGGTGGTGAATCTCTATCCCTTTGAAGAGACCGTGGCCAAGGAGGGCGTGACCCTCGAGGAAGCCATCGAGAACATCGACATCGGCGGCCCCTCGATGCTGCGCAGCGCCGCCAAGAATGCCAGCGCCGTGACGGTGGTGAGCGATCCCCGGGACTACGAGCGCGTCCTCGAGGACCTGCGGGCCCACGACGGGGACACCTCCCTGCGCCTCCGCGAGGAGCTGGCCACCGCCGTCTTCCGCCGCACCGCCGACTACGACGCCGCCATCGCGAACTTCCTCGGGAAGTGCGACCAGGGGACCGCCGGGTGTTTCTCGGTCAGCCTGCCGCTCGACCGCGACCTGCGCTACGGCGACAACCCGCACCAGAAGGCCCGGCTCTACGGCGATTTCTCCTCGTGTTTCAGCCAGCTCCAGGGGAAGGAGCTCAGCTACACCAACGTCCTCGACATCGAGGCCGCCACCGACCTCATCCTCGATTTCCGGCGGCCGACGGTCGCGATCCTGAAGCACACCAACCCGTGCGGCGTCGGGCAGGACGACGAGGACCTCCGGGCCGCCTGGCAGAAGGCCTTCGAGACCGACCGGCAGGCGCCCTTCGGCGGGGTCATCGTGACCAACCGCCCGCTCACCGAGGACCTCGCGCGGGTCATCGCGGAGATCTTCACGGACGTCATCATCGCCCCGGATTTCGAACCCGAAGCCCGCGCCGTCCTGCAGAAGAAAAAGAACCTGCGGCTCATGAAGATGAATGAAGCCTACCAGCAGGCCAAGAAGGAGCCCCTGATCCGCTCCGCGCCGGGCGGGCTGATGGTCATGGACCGGGACCACACCGTGATGGGCCTCGACAAGCTCGAGGAGAAGGTCGTCACGGAGCGGCCCCCGACCGAGAAGGAGCTCGAGGCCATGCGCTTCGGCTGGCGGGTGGTGAAGCACGTCAAGTCGAACGCCATCGTCTTCGCGTCCGGCGACCGCACCCTCGGCATCGGCGCCGGCCAGATGAGCCGCGTCGACGCCTCCCGCATCGCGGTGCGCAAGGCCGAGGAGGCCGGGCTCTCGCTGAAGGGCAGCGTCATCGCCTCGGATGCCATGTTTCCCTTCGCGGACGGGCTCAGCGCCGCCATCGAGGCGGGGGCCACGGCCTGCATCCAGCCTGGCGGCTCGGTGCGCGACGAGGAGGTCATCGCGGCCGCCAACGGCGCCGGGCTCTCCATGGTCTTCACCGGCCACCGCCACTTCCGCCACTAGGCCGGCGGAATTTGCGGTTTCCACCCGCGCGATTTCGTCGAGGATGACGCCGTCCGGCAGAACCCCGCCGGCGCCCCACTCATGAGCCTCTTGCTGGGAGTCAACATCGATCACGTCGCGACGCTGCGGCAGGCGCGCTACGTGACGATGCCGGAATCGCCGAACGCCGAGCCGTGTCCGCTGCAGGCCGCGCTGGAGGCCCGGGACGGCGGGGCCGACTCCATCACGCTGCACGTCCGCGGCGACCGCCGCCACATCCAGGAGGCCGATGCCTTCGTGATCCGCGAGGGCGTCCGGCTTCCGCTGAACCTCGAGATGGCGAACACCGCGCCGATGGTGGCCCTCGCCATGCGTCTCAGGCCCGAATACGTCTGCCTCGTTCCCGAGAACCGCCAGGAGGTCACCACCGAGGGGGGGCTCGACGCCGCCGGGCAGATCGACAGCCTCGGCCCGACCATCGAGACCCTCGCGGCGGCCGGGATGAAGGTGAGCCTCTTCATCGATCCCGACGCCGAGCAGGTCGCCGCCGCGGCGACCCTCGGGGCCCCGATCGTCGAACTGCACACCGGGTGCTTCGCCAACGCGGTGGGGGAGGCCCACCGCGCCGAGCTGGACCGCCTCGTGGCCGCGGCCCGGCTGGGGCAGGAGCACGGGCTCCAGGTCAATGCCGGCCACGGCATTAACTATCAGAACATTACGCAGCTATTTTACGTTCCGGGCTTAACGGAATTCAACATCGGTCACACCATCGTTTCGCGGGCCTTGGCGGTCGGGATGACCGCCGCGGTGCGCGAAATGAAGGAGTTGATGAAGCGCTATCCACCCAAGGAGGCATGAGGATTTTCGGAATCGGAATCGATGTCATCGAGGTGGAGCGCATCGACGATGCCATCGAGGAATTCGGCGATCATTTCCTGGCGCGCATCTTCACGGCCGGCGAGCGGGCCTACTGCGCCCGGCAGAAGCGCCCCGCGATCCATTACGCGGCGCGCTGGGCGGCGAAGGAGGCGGTCTCCAAGGCCTTCGGGACGGGGATCGGGGAGGCCCTGAACTGGACCGACATGGAAATCGTGCGGCGCGACACGGGGGAGCCGGAACTCATCCTGCACGGCAAGGGGGCCGACTTCGCCCGGGAGCAGGGGGTCGCGGAGGTGAAGATCAGCCTGACGCACGCCAAGCTTTACGCCGCGGCGAGCGCCGTGGTTCTCGTCGCATAGCGCCCGGCGCGGGCCGAGGCCGGGCGCCTCGGCGGGAAATGCGGAAATGGGGAGGAAGACACTTGCGGAGAGGGGTTTTCGTCAGATGCTCGTCTGGCCGGATGACGAAGCACTTCCAGATGGCGACGCGCCTCGTGGCGATCGCGGGAACCCTCGGGCTTTCCGCCTGCGGGGATCCACCCGCCGCGGACGGGGAGGACCCCGCCACCGAGCCGCCCGCCGCGCAACCCGGCAGTCCGCCGGCGGTCGCGGAACCCGCCGCCCTCGAGGGGTTTGCGCGGGAGGACCTCCGCGAGGACCCCGGCCGCGCGGCCTGGCAGACCGAGATCTTCAATGAAGCGGCCTCCGGGCAATTGAAGAAGCTCGCCGCGACGATCGCGGACAGCCCGGTGCTCGAGGCGAAATCGCTGGCCAAGTTTGTCGGGGAGGGCTTCACCACCGGCAGCCTGCACCCGGACCGGCCGCCGGCCGGGGCCACGGGGGCGGAGGGGTTCGCCGCGGCGCTCAACGAGCTCCTCGGGGGCGAGAACGCCGCCGAATTCAAGATCGTCTCGGTGCAGCCGGGGGAAGACCGGGTTCACACCGAGATCCTGGCCTCGCTGGCGTCCCGCAAGGACGGCAAATCGTGGCAGGCGAACGCGCGCTGGAAGGCGGCGTGGACCATGGCGGACGACGGCCCGCCGAAACTCCTCGCCCTGGAGGTTCCCGCCGAGGGCTTCACGTTCCACGAACGGGCCACCGCCGACCCGATGTTCTCCGACCAGACGGCGGCCGTCCTCGCCGGCAACCGGTCTTACCCGCTGCAGCTCGTCCACGGAATCGATCACTGGATGGAGCGCATGGAGGCAGCCTACGGGATGGACCTCGTGGGCAATCACGGCGTGGCGGTGGCCGACGTGAACGGCGACGGCCTCGACGACGTCTACTTCTGCCAGGCCGGGGGCCTGCCGAACCGCCTCTTTCTCGGTCAACCCGACGGCACCGCCCGGGATGTCTCCGCGGAGGCCGGGGTCGACTTCTGCGACTACTCCCGCGCCGCGATCTTCGTCGATCTCGACAATGACGGGGACCAGGACCTCGCGGTTCTCCTCAATGCCACCGTGGTCATCCTCGCCAACGACGGGACGGGGAGTTTCAGCGCCGGGAATCGCTATCCCATCATCGGGAACGCGACCGCCCTCTCCTCCGCGGATTACGACGACGACCGCCTCCTCGACCTTTACGTGGTCGTCCGCGACGCCGAGCTCGGGGTCCTCGGAAACCGTCTCCTCGGCAGCCCCATCCCGTACCACGACGCCAACAACGGCGGGCCGAACGTGATGTTGCGCAACGAAGGCGGCCTCGCCTTCCGCGCCGTGACCGGCGAAACCGGCCTCGACCGGAACAACCGCCGCTTCAGCCAGGCCGCGGCATGGGAGGACTACGACAACGACGGCGACCAGGACCTCTATGTCGCCAACGACTTCGGCCGCAACAACCTCTACCGGAACGACGGCGGCCAGTTCACCGACGTGGCCGCCGCGGCGGGCGTCGAGGACCTCTCGGCCGGGATGTCGGTGAGCTGGGCGGACTACAATCGCGACGGGCGGATGGACCTCTACGTCGGGAACATGTTTTCCTCCGCCGGGAACCGCGTCACCTACCAGCGGCAGTTCAAGGACGGGATCGCGGACGACCTGCGGGGGCTCTACCAGCGGCACGCCCGCGGCAACAGCCTCTTCGAGAGCGTCGACGGCGGCACCTTCCGCGACGTCAGCCTCGAGACCGGGGTGACCATGGGCCGCTGGGCGTGGTCCTCGGTCTTCGCGGACCTCGACAACGACGGGTGGGAGGACCTCGTGGTGGCCAACGGCTTTGTCACCAACGAGGACACCCACGACTTGTGAAGTTTCCTCTGGCGGCAGGTCGTGTCGCAATCCCCCCTGACCCTCGAGGCGGCCAGCCGCGAGGAACTGACCACCTACGAGGACGGGTGGGACCAGCTCTTCCAGCGCATCCGCCACGGCGAGTCGCTGAGCGGGCGGGAACGGAATTGCGTGTTCATCAACGAGGCCGGCCGCGGGGCGGGGGGCGTCACCTTCGCGGACGTCTCGCACCTCAGCGGCCTCGACTTTCCCGACGACGGGCGCGGGATTGCGCTCACCGACTGGGACCGTGACGGCGACCTCGACCTCTGGTTGTCGAACCGCACGAGCCCGGCGGTGCGGTTCATGCGGAACGACCACGCCCCGGGGTCCTTCCGCCAGGTGGTCCTGGAAGGCACCCGGTGCAACCGCGACGCCATCGGGGCCCGGGTCGAGATGGTGCCGGGGAGCGGATCACCCGCCGGGGCCCGCCGCGCCACCCACCGCACGCTCCGCGCCGGTGACGGCTACCTCAGCCAATCGAGCAAGACGCTGCACTTCGGCGCCGCCGGGGAGGCCGGCGGAACAATCCGCGTCCGTTGGCCGGGACAGGACGCCCCGGAGGACTTTCCGCTGCCGGACGGGATGACCAGCGGCCGGGTGAAGCTGGTGCAAGGCACCGGGAAAGCCCGGCGTCTGGACGTGCCCGCCGCCCCGCTTCCCGAAGCCGCGCCGGTTCCCGGGGACGCTGCGGAGGAAGACCTCCTGCGCCGCATCGTGGTCGTCGGGCGCCCGCTCTTCCCGCCGGTGCACATCACCGTCGAGGGGGAGAAGACGCCGGTCCTCACGCCGGGGAAGGCCGCTCTCGTCAACGTCTGGGCAAGCTGGTGCCGGCCGTGCGTCACGGAGTTGACCGAATGGCGCGACCACGCGGGGGCGCTCGAAGACGCCGGGCTGGAAGTCGTGCTCGTCAACGCCGACACGCTGGGGCCGTCCGGCGGGTCCGGCGAGTCGGCCCGCCGGTTCCTCGCGGCGGAGCAGATTCCCTTCCGGGCGGGTGCCGCGGACCGGGAGGCCATCGAGTTCATCCACGAGGTCCTCGGGCAGGTCACGCCGTCCTACCGGCGCCCGCCGGTCATCCCGTTCAGCTGCCTCGTCGACCGGCATGGCCAGGTCGCGGTGATCTACCGCGGTCCGGTGACCGCCGCGCAGGTGCTTGCCGATGCCGCCCTCGTCGACATGGACCCGGTGGCGGTCCGCAGCCGGGTCGCGCCCGTGACGGGACGGTGGCTCAATCCGCCCATCCCCCCCAAGTCGATTGCGGTCGCCGGGGAGCTCCTGTCCAACGGCCACCCGGCCCGGGCCCGCACCTACATCGAGCACATCTTCAACGCCCCCCGGGGCGAGGGGCCCTACGCCCTGTCCGAGACCCAGCGCGGCGACGCCGCCTTCGCCCTCGCGAGCTTCATGCTCGAGGAGTCGCGCTTCGAGGAAGCCGTCCGCTACAGCCGGAGCGCGGTGAAGTTCACCCCCGACGATCCGCGGGCGCACACCAACCTCGGGGTGGCGCTCCTATCCCTCGGCGACGCGTCCGGCGCCATCCGCCACCTCAGCGATGCCCTCGACCTGCAGGCCGACCTCACCGTGGCCCTCCTCAATCGCGGCCAGGCGCACCTGCGGACAAACGATGGGAAAGCGGCCCTCCGGGACTTCGAGCGGGTCCTCGAACTCCAGCCGGGCAACGACCAGCTGCGCGCCCAGACCGCCCTGCTCTGGTTTCAGGGCGGCGTCGACGAGCGTGCCATCCGTCATCTGCGCTATCTTGTCAAAAAGCAACCCGACTCGCTGCAGATCACCGGCGTCCTCTCGTGGATCCTCGCCACCAGCCCGGACCCGGCGGTCCGCCGCGGCGAGGAGGCAAGACAGCTCGCGCTGCGCTGGGTCCGGGGCACCGGGTCGCGCGACCACCAGGCGCTGAACGGCCTCGCCGCCGCCCAGGCCGAAACCGGCGACTTCCCCGGCGCGGTGCAGAACATGACCCGCGCCATCGAGTTGCTCGGCGCCGCCGGCGATCCGCAGGTGCTCCAGACCTACCGGGAGCGCCTCGCCCTCTACGAGGCCGGCCGGCCGTTCCACCGGACGAAGTGAGCGAGCCGCGACCCACGACGCGCCGAACCACCGGTCAAAAAAAAACTCCCCCGGTGGTCCCGGGGGAGTGGTGAAAGGAAGATTCGGGAGGCCGGGATCAGAAATTGAACCCGACGCCCAGCACGCCGCCGAGCAGGCCGAGGTCGTTGCGGCCGATCGACCAGTACTGGCCCTCGATGCCGACGCGGAGGTGGGCGCCCTGCACTTGGCCCATGTTGAAATGGAAGAGGAGGCCGGCCTCGATCTCGGTCACGAAGGCCAGCTCGTCTCGGGAGCTCCCTCCGGAACTGTTGCTGGGAATGCTTCCGGGAGGGGGCGTCGTGTCATTCGCGGCGGCGGTGTAGGTGTCCGAGAAGGTACTATCGGTCTCGCCGAACAGGATGGCCTGGCTGAGGCCGCCGTAGAGGGTCACCTGGTCCGTCAACCGGCGGGTCCCGTCGATCCGGATCACCGGGCCGATCCCTTCGAATTCTTCGGTGTTGGTCGACCGCTGGGTATAGGGCGGCCCAAAAAACGGGTCGTCCACGAAGCGCACGCTGGTCCGTTCCGTCTCGAGGTTGGCGTAGCGCAGGCCGAAGGCGACGTCGAGGCAGGCCTCGCCGCAGTACAGGTTGTCACCGATGAGGCCCTCGATGTAATAGGCGGTGATGTCACTGTCGATGCTCTCAAAGTTCCCGAGCTCAGGATCGAACTCGCCCTCATACCAGAAGCCATTGAGCTCGTAGAAGAGGCCGTCGGGCCGCTCGAAACCAAGGGTCCCGCGGGCCCCGAGGTCCCAGTCGCCATCCCCTTCGCTGCCATCGGAGCCGTAGGGCTTGAGGTAGAGCAGCGAGACGCCGCCGTATCCACCCGGCGTGTTGCAGGCATCGCAATCCGAAACGGGGGCCGGAGGAGCGTAGGAGGCCATGGGCCCGACTTCGCCGGCTTCCAACTGGGAAATATACCCGAGGAAGAGCCCGGCCGTTGCAAGGGGTGCGCACACGCGCGAGTTGATGTTCATCAAGCGCCATTCTCTGATCTTCCGCCCGCGGCCTGTCAAAACATGCTTTGTGGATTATCAACGCGGCCCAAGGAAACCGGGCGGGACCGCGCCGGGGAATCCCGGTCGAAGGCCCTTCCTTCGCGGCGGAGCCGCTCCGGCCAGAGTTATTGGTAGGCGGGGAAGGAGAGGAGCACCTCGCGCACCACCTTGGCGGCGAGGATGCTCGAGGCGCCGGTGGTGTCGAGTTGCGGGGCGAGCTCGACCACGTCGCAGGCCACGACGCGCTTCCACGGGATGGCGGCCAGCAGCTCCACGAACAGCGGCCAGTCGATCCCGCCGGGTTCCGGGGTGCCCGTCCCCGGCAGGACCGCCGGATCGAAGACGTCGAGGTCGATCGTGACGTAGAGGGGCCGTGCTCCGAGCGCGTCGATGGCGGCCGCGAGGTCGAGGGCATCCGGCGCCACGAGCCGCTTCTCCCGCCGCAGCTCCTTGAACTCCTCGCAGGTGCCGGAGCGGATCCCGCACTGCACCAACCGGTCGGTTTTGACGTGGTCGAGGACCCGGCGCATCGCGCAGGCGTGGCTCCACTTGCTGCCGTCGTACGATTGCCGGAGGTCGGCGTGGGCGTCCAGCTGCACGACGCCGAGACCCTTGTGGCAGCTGGCCACGGCGGTCACCGCGCCGGGGGTGAGGGAATGCTCGCCGCCGAGGAGGAACGGGATGGCGCCGGCATCCATGATGGCGTGCACGGCCTGCTCCACCATGAGCACCATGCTCTTCGGCTTGTCGTGCGGGACGATGAGGTTGCCGAAATCGGAGAAGGGGCGGTCTAACAGATCGCGGTCGAGGGTGGGGGAGTAGGTTTCCAGCCCGTCGGACACCTGGCGCATGGCATCGGGACCGAAGCGGGCCCCGGGGCGGAACGAGGCCGTCCCGTCGAAGGGCACGCCCAGCAGGGCGGGGGCGCCCCGCACCGTCCCGGGGCCGGCCTCGAGGAAGAGGGAACTGTTGGGAGGAGAGGCCTTCAGCATCGGGTCGTCATTTCCTGGGGTGGGGTCTCAGCCGCCCGGCAGGTAGCGGTGCCTGAAGTCAGGATACCCGAACTCCCGGACGATATCGAGAGTTCCGTTCTCGTCGCGCAGGATGATGGCGGGGTGGGCGACCCCGTTGAAGAAACTCGACTTCACCACCGTGTATTGCGCCATGTCCCCGAACACCAGCCGGTCGCCGGGAACCAGCGGGGAGGGGAACGCGTAGTCGCCGATCACATCGCCCGCCAGGCAGGTGCTCCCGCCGAGGCGCCAGGTGTGCGGGCGGACCCCGGGGGCTTCACCCGGGGTGCCGTCCCGGAGGGTCACCTCCGGCCGGTAGGGCATCTCGAGCACATCCGGCATGTGGGCCGTGGCGGACACATCGAGGATCGCGACGTCGGTCCCGCCATTCCGGAAGGTGTCGAGGACCGTGGCGTGGAGCTCGCCGGCGTGCAGGACCGCCGCTTCGCCGGGTTCGAGCCAAACCGCCTCGAGCCCGTAGGTGTCGCGGACCTGCGCGACGACGCGGGCCAACCCGGCGCGGTCGTAATCCGGCTGCGTGATCCAGTGCCCGCCGCCCATGTTGAGCCAGCGGATCTCCTCGCGGCGAAGGAGATCGCCGAACTGGTCGTCGACCGCCGCAAGGGTGGTTTCGAGGTCGGGGAGGCCCTGCTCGCACAAGGTGTGGAAGTGCAGCCCGCTGATCCCGGTGAGGTCCGCACCGTCCAACAACTCCCGCGGGGCGCCCAGCCGCGACCCGGGCGCGCAGGGATCGTAGAGCGGGACCGGCCCGGTCGAGCATTGCGGGTTGATCCGCAGGCCGCAGCGCAGGGCACCGGATCGGAAGCGGGAATGGTCCATGACCACCTCCCGGTAACGGGCCCACTGGCCGGGGGAATTGAAGTCGAGGTGCGTGGCGATCGGGAGGAGGGCCTCGATATCCGCCGGGCTGTAGGCCGGCGCGCAGGTCAGGATCTCGCCGCCGAAGAATTCGTGGGCGAGTTGCGCCTCCCACGGCCCGGATGCGCAGCACCCGTCGAGGAATTCGCGGAGGAGGGGAAACACCTGCGGAACCGCGAAGGCCTTGAGGGCATGGACCACGCGGCAACCGCCCTCGTCGCGGAGCGCCGCCAGCATGCCGCAATTTTCGCGGATCCGGGGGAGGTCGAAGACGTAGGCCGGGGAGGGGATATCCATGCGCTTTCAGCGGGAAATCGGGCCCCGGACGGGATTTGGCCAGAAAATTCCGCATGCGGCCGGGATCCGCTCGTCATGGGGAGGAACAGGATATTCAGCAGCTTCTCCTAGCAGGGACATAGCAGACACAGACAAGCCGGCGGGGTCAGGGCCCCTCCGGCTGTTCTGCGTCCGGGGGGGGACGCCTTCCGCCGCCGGACTGAAATTTCCCGCACCTTTCTTGCATGATCCCGCGGGCCGCTCGTCATGACAGCGAACAGGACATTCAGCAGCTTCTCCTAGCAGGGACATAGCAGACACAGACAAGCCGGCGGGGTCAGGGCC
>JABDMC010000348.1 GCA_013001695.1 Akkermansiaceae bacterium | reverse complement strand
CCCCCGGCCTCCGCCTCGAGGTCCTCCCACAATGCGTAGGCCCGCTGCACCAACGGCACGTAGTCCGGGTGCTCGTAGTACGACTGCCGGATCATCCGCGCCCGCCCGTGGTGCGACCCCCGCTCGTGCGGAATGGCATACTGCTCGAACCCGAGGACCTTCACCCCGCGCTGCGCGAGGTGCGCACACGCCGCGGCTCCCATCGAGCCCACCCCGGCCACGATGACATCAGCTCTCCCGCTCATCATTCCGCTCCCGCTTCAAAGGCCCCGATGCTGGGAGGATCACGATAGCTTCTCCCGGTGAAATCGGCATGACCGTCGTCCCCCGCCTTCCCCTTCCCGATCGCCGGACTCCCCTCCGTGAGCGCATAATCACCCCCCTTGCCGTTGCGAAACCGGGGGTCCTTTCCGGTAAGGCCGCCCTCTTCCCGCGAGGGCAGATCCGGCTGCGAGCGCCCCGGGTCGTCGTGCGCAAACCACAGGTTGTTTGAAAAGCTGATTGTCTCCGGCTGCGTGTGGGGCCCGACGTTCACGTGCGTGGATATCCCGCTCCGATCGAAATAGAAGATGTTGTTGCTGACCTCGTTGCGCGAGCACGGAAGGAAGGTGTAATCGCCCGTGCTCCTCGTCTCCTGCAGGATGCGGACCAGCCACCGCTCCGGGTTGACCAGGGTGTTCTGCGACACCACGCACTCCACGCAGCCGACAAGGCAGATCGATGCCATTCCCCCCTCCATCACATTCGCGATGACCCGGATGTTCCTCGCTTCCGCGTTCGGGCCGTCCCGCCTCACCGGCGGGCGGAAGTACTCGAGCCCCGTGCTCCCCCCGATGTTCACGCTGCGGTGCCCGAAGTTCACGAACCGGTTCGCCCGGATCAGGATGTCCGCGCTCCCCCCCTTGCATTGCACCGCGTTCCCCGGCAGATCGTGAAAGTGGTTCTTGTGGACCACGCCGCGGTGGCACCCCACGTGATCGATCCCGCTCCCCGACCCGCGGCCGCCGCACCGCGTGATCTCGCATCCCGTCACGACGAAGTCGTTGACCCCGGAGAGCTTCAGCCCGTCCTGGTTCCCGGTGCCCCCGACATCGTGGATGAAGAGACCGCGGAACACGACGTGCCGCGTCGCCTCCGGATCGTCGCAGGCGCCCCCGTCATCACAGTTGATCCCGTTGTGACGGGCCTTGCGCACCTCCATGTCGTGCACCACGAGGAATCTCACCCGCGTCAGGTGGAGACCCGCCGCGCCCCCCTCGATGACCGGCCGCTCCGCTCCCGGAACCCCGCCGATCCAGATCGGCTTCTCCGCCGTCCCGGCGAGGTCCGCGACGCGCGTCCCGCCCCGGTAAATCCCGGGATGAATGCGCACCGCGGTGCCCGCCCTGGCCGCCTGCACCCCGCGTCCGATCGTCCGGTACGGATTCCCGGCGCTCCCGTCCCCGGTCCCGTCGTGGCCCGCCACCGCGACATGGACCTCGACCGCGGGCGCCTTGCCGGTCTCGAACGTCTCCCCCGCCGCCGCCATTCCGGCGTGGGCAAGGACTGCAAGGAGCATCCATCCGCGCATCATTCCCGATGCAATCACACCGCCCTCCCGGCGGCCAGCCACAACCGCCTTCCCCGATTCGCGCGGACCCGGGGCCGCCTCGCCGGCCTGGGCCGGGATCTCCTTCGCCATCCCGCGTTCGCGGGACCAAGTCGCACGCTACGATATGATCTCCCTGGCGACCTGGCCGTGCACGTCGGTGAGCCGGAAGTCCCTCCCGGCGTGCTTGAACGTGAGGCGCTCGTGGTCGAGGCCGAGGAGGTGCAGGATGGTCGCGTGCCAATCGTGGATGTGCATCTTGCCGTCCACCGCCTCGTAGCCGTAGTCGTCGGTCGCCCCGTGCTGGAATCCGCCCTTCACGCCGCCGCCGGCCATCCAGGTCGTGTACCCCTTGTTGTTGTGGTCCCGGCCGTCGCTCCCCTGGCTGTGCGGGGTGCGGCCGAACTCCCCGGCCCAGATCACGAGGGTGTCGTCCAGCATGTCGCGGCGCTTCAGGTCCGCGAGGAGGCCCGCGATGGGCTTGTCGATCTCGTTGCACCGCGCCGGAAGGTCGTTCGACAGGTTCCGGTGGTGATCCCAGTTCTGGTGGACAAGCTCGATGAACCGCACCCCTTCCTCCGAGAACCGCCGGGCCAGCAGGCACTGCCGCCCGAAGCGATCCGTCTCGCTCCCGTCGATCCCGTAAAGATCGAGCGTCTCCTGCGGCTCCCCGCTGATGTCCATCAACTCCGGCAGTTCATCCTGCATGCGGAAGGCCAGCTCGAACGACTCGATGGCGCCCTCGACCTCCGGCTGGTAGACCTCGCGGTCGAGCTTCGACTGGTTCAGGGACTGCACGAAATCGAGTTGGATCCGCTGGAGGTCGCGGTTCAGCTTCGAGTTCGCCACGTTCGGGATCGCCGGCTTCCGCCCGCCCCGCCCGCGCCGCTGGAACCCGCCCCGGCCGCGCTGGTCCCCGCCGAACTTCGCGCCCTGGTAAATCGCCGGCAGGAAGGCGCTCCCGAAGTGCTGCGCGGTGCCATTCGGCGGATTCAGCACCACGAACCCGGGGAGATTGGCGTTCTCCGTGCCGAGGCCGTAGAGCGTCCACGCCCCCAGCGAGGGCCGTACGAACTGGAAGCTGCCGGTGTGCATCTGCACCTGCGCCTGCGGGTGGTTCGGCAGGTCGGTGTTCATCCCCTTCAGGACGCACAGGTCGTCGGCGTGCCGGGCGATCTCCGGCAACAGCTCCGAGACCCACAGGCCGCTCTTCCCGTGCTGCGAAAATTCCCACGGCGAACCGAGGAGGCGGCTCCCCCGCAGCCGCCCGCCGAGACCCGCCTTCCCGTCGTCGGCCTGCAGCTTCGGCTTGTAGTCGAAGGTGTCGACGTGCGACGGCGCCCCGCGCATCGACAGGAAGATGACCCGCTTCGCCCGCGGTTCGAAATGCGGTGCCTTCGGCGCCAGCGGGTTCACCCGCCCGGCGCCCTCCGCCCGCGCCAGGTCGTGCGCCATGGCCGCAAAGGCAAGATACCCGAAACCGCTCGACAGCGACTTCAATGCCGCCCGCCGCGAAATGAGATTCTCTTCAAAGTTGTTCATGGGATGGATCTAGTTGATGAATCGGAACTCCGCCGAGGCGAGGAGGCCCTGGCAGAAGGTCTGGAAGGCGAGGAAACCCGCTTCCTCGCGGCTGTGGCCCTGGTCTTGCGCCGCGGCGATGAATTTCTCGAAAAACGCGGTTGAATTCCCGATCTCGGCCTTCGTCGCCGGACGCCCGTAGGCAATGGCAAAGGCCCGCCCGAACCGCTCCCGCGGCGTCTCCGCCTCCTCGATCAGCCGCTTCGCCATCGCTTCCGACTGCCGCACGACGAAGGGGTTGTTCATCATGTAAAGCGCCTGCCCGGGGACGTTGCTGGTTTCCCGCGCCCCCGTCACGATGTTGGGATCCGACGGGTCGAACAGGGCCAGCGACTCCGGCAGCAGGTCCCGCGCGATGGGGAGGTAGACCGAACGGTAGTTCACCTCGCGGTTGATCTGATCCGCCCCGACGCGCGCCCCCACGATGGAATCTCCCTCCTGCGCGACGATCGACCCGGCCGGGCGCTCGAGGCTCAGTTCCCCGCTGGCCGCGAGGATCCCGTCCCGCAGGGCCTCCGCATCGAGGCTCCGCGGCGCGGACCGCCAGTGAAGTTCGTTGTCGGGGTCCTTCTCGAACGCCGCCCGGTCGAAGGCGGCCCCCATCCGGTAGGTGCGCGTCGTGACCAGCTCGCGAATCAAGGTCTTCACCGACCAGCCGTCCTGCATGAACTGCAGCGCCAGGTGGTCGAGCAGCTCCGGGTGGCTCGGCCGTTGCCCGGTGGCCCCGAAGTTGTTCAGCGACGCAACCAGCCCCCGCCCGAAGAGCTTCTGCCACACCCGGTTCACCATCACGCGGGCCGTGAGCGGATTCTCCCCGGAGGTCATCCAGTGCGCCAGCTCGAGCCGCCCGCTGGCGTCGTCCGGCAACTCGACCGGGGTGTCGCCAGCCTGCAGCACCTGCGGAAATCCCCGCTCCACCTCCTGCGCCGGCTTGCTGAGCTCCCCGCGCAGCAGGACCCTCGGGGTCACGGGCACATCGTGGTCCTGCACGCCCATCGCGAGCGTCTTCGCATTGCCGCTGTCGTCGATCCCGCGCACCGCCGCCCGGAGTTGCGTCACCTGCGCCCGGGACCGCAGGAGCCGCTGGAGGTTCGGCTCCTCCCCGGCCTGCTGCCGGCGCCGGTTCTCGGCCTGCGCCGCGGCCTCTTCTTCCACCGCCCGCCGCAGCCTCTCGCTCAGGAATTCCATCTCGCGGCTCGAGAAGGTCCGCACCGGATGCTCGTCCGGAATCGGCAATTCCAGCAATTTCGACCCCCGCCGCCCCGCGACCTGGTTCACGGTCCCGAAGTAGGTCTTCGTGCTCTGGAAAATCCCCGACATCGCATAGTAGTCCGCCGTCGGAATCGGGTCGCTCTTGTGATCGTGGCAGCGGGCGCACGAGACCGTCAGGCCGAGGATCGCCTGCGTCGTCGTGTCGATCTGCTCGTCGGCCTGGTCGAGGGCGAACTGCCGCGGATCCCGCTCGTTCAGGCCCTTCGGCCCCATGGCAAGGAACCCCGTCGCGATGATGTTCTCCTGCCAGTCTTCGTCGTCCTCGATCGCCAGCAGGTCCCCCGCGATCTGCTCGCGCACGAATTCATCGTAGGGCTTGTCGGCATTGAAGGAGTCGATCACGTAATCCCGGAACCGCCAGGCGTGCGGAAAGGTCATGTTGATCTCCTTCCCCGAGGACTCCGCGTAGCGGGCCACGTCGAGCCAGTGCCGCCCCCAGCGCTCCCCGAACTGCGGCCGCGCCAGCAATGCATCGACCGCCCGGCGATACGCCCGGTCGGGGTCCTTCTTCCACGCCTGCGCGTAGGCTTCGATCTCCTCCGGCGACGGCGGCAGGCCGATCAGGTCGAAGTAGAGCCGCCGCAGCAGGACCTCCGGCCGCGCGTCGTCCGCCGGCGCGATCCCGCTCGCTTCCAGCTTCGCCAGGATGAAGCGGTCCACGTCCGTCCGCGGCCAGGCGGTGTCCTCCACGGCCGGCGGCGCGGCGGGCTTCGGCTTCTGGAAGGCCCAGAATTTCCGGCCCTCCTCGAGGTCGATCTCGCTGCCGACCACCAGCTTGTCCGCCACCCGGGGATCCGGGGCGCCCATCTCGATCCACTTCTTGAAGTCCGCGATGACGTCCGCCGGCAACTTCTTCTTCGGCGGCATCTCGTAGTCCTCGTCCGCCCAGTTGATGGCGGTCCACAGGAGGCTCCCCTCGAGGTCCCCCGGCACCACCGCCGGGCCGCTGTCGCCGCCGTGCCGAACCCCCTCGCGCGAATCGAGCGACAGGCCGCCCTTGATCTTCTCCTCCGCCGAGTGGCACTTGTAACAGTTCTCCACGAGGGCCGGACGGATCCTGGCCTCGAAAAACTGCAAGTCCTCCGCCGGGATCCCGTCCTGCGCGCCGGCCGCCGAAACGCCCAGCAGCGAAGCGCCCAGGAGGAAGTGTCGTGGCCGGAGATTCATCGCGGGGTTCCTTTCATTCTCTCATCAACATGGGCGGCCGTCAGCGGGAATCTGGTCCCTCCGGGCCGTGGCGGGGAGGGAGCAGCGCCGCCCTCCTTCGTTCGCGATTGCTTACTCGTCCTCCGGCTTTGGATCATCCTTCGGCTTCGGATCCGGACGCTTCGGCTTGTCGGTGCCGCCTTCACCCGCCCCGGGGTCCGGGCGGCGCCGTTGTCCGGGCCGCTGCCCGCCACCGTCGCGGAAGCGCTGACGCATCATCTCGATCAGCTTCTCCTGTTCCTCCTTGTCGATGAACCCGTCGGCGTTCCCGTCGATCTGCGCGAAGTTCTCCGCCATCCGGTCCGGCGCCTCATCCTTGCTGATCTTCCCGTCACCGTCGGTGTCGATCCGCTTGAACATCTCGAGGCCCGGTCCACGCCCGCCACCCGGACGTCCACCCGGCCGGCCCGGCCCATCCGGCCGCCCTGCTCCATCCGGGCGCGGCGGCGGCCCCGAGGCCACTTCCTCGCTGGTCACCTTGCCGTCCTGGTCGCGATCCATCCTCCGCAGGACGACCACCGCCATGTCGATCTCGTTCTGGTCCAGGGATCCGTCCCGGTTCCGGTCGAGGGCCGCCATCAGGGTCCGGGGCCGCTCGTCTTCTCCGGCGCCCGGACGGGCGTCACGCCGGGGGCGGTCGGGCCTGTCCTGCGCAAGCGCCGGGGCTGCCAGCGCCGCCATTACGCCCGCCATCGCGAGCCAGCTCAGTTTCGTCGTCGTCTTCATGGTATCCATTGTATCCGATTGTAGGGGGCGGGGGGAGCCCGATGCATGAATAAACCCCGGGACCCGCCCATGGTCGCGGCGTTTTTTGGGTTTGAAACCCCGGCAGGGAGGATTGTCCCCAATCCTCCGGCGGCGAGAACCGTGGTTACGCCGATAACGGGCGCCGCGACCCCGCAACCCTCTCCGCTCCCTCACCGCCGCACCACTCTTGCCGCCCATCTCCGGAAACGATGTCAAGGGCAGCTCCACCGTGAGGGTCAAAACAAATCGACGCAGGCCAATCACCCTGCCGAGAACCTCGCAGCAGCCTGACCCGCCGGAGGCATGGAGACATGCCTCCCTGCCGACTGCCGTCCCTTAACCCCGCCCCGGCAGGCCCGCCTTCACGACCCGCACCAGGTTGGCCCCCATCACCCGCCGGATCACCCCGGCGTCGTGCCCGCGCCGCAGCAGCTCGTCCGTCACCAGCACATGCCCGTCGGCATTGAACCCCGTGTTCACCGCCCCGTCGAAATCCGATCCGATCCCGATGTGGTCATACGGATCGTCGACCCCCTCTTCGCCGCGCAGCAATCCCGCCGTGACCTCCATGGCGTCCACGATCGACTTCACGGACCGATCCCCGACCGCCTCCTTCCAGTAACCGATGCCGATCACCCCGCCGCGCCGCGCGATGGCCCGCACATGCGCGTCGCCCAGGTTGCGGCCGTTCGGCGTGTGCGCCACGACCCCCGTGTGCGACGACACCAGCGGCCGCTTCGTGAGCCGCAGAATGTCATCCACCACCGCCGGGGAGGAATGCGCCACGTCAATCAGGACTTCCTGGCGCTCCAACTCCTGCACGAGCAGTTCCCCCACCGGGCTGAGCCCCCCGTCCCTCCCCGCCGCGACCGCGTCTCCCTCCGACGACGGCCCGAAGACGTTGTCGAACTGGTGATGCACCCCCATGAGCCGGAATCCTTCCCTCCGGAAGGCGGACACCTCGGCCGCCACCTCCCCGGCGCTGCTCCCCGCATGAAGTCCCTCCATGGCGTGACACCCCTCCAACCCGAGCAGCAACGCGACCCGCCCGCCGCTCCCGTCCTGCAGGAAGGCCTCGAGGTCGTCGCGCTCCCGGAGCGCAACGATCCGATCGTCTTCCGTCCACCGCCGCCACTTCGCGGCCTGGTGCATGGCGCGCGCCCGCGGCGACTCCCACGTCTCGACCGGCCACCCTTGCCCCTTCGCGATGATCTTCAAGGCATCCGGCTGCGCGCCAAACGGCGGGGCGAGCCCCCCGGAGGCCCGGGTCACCACCGTGAGAACCTGCAGGCCGACCCTCCCCTTCAGCAGGCGCGCGACATCCACGTGCCCCCGGCGGCTCCCCGCGAGAAATCCGTTCCCGCGCTCGTACATCAGGGAATCGGCGTGCCCATCCGCCACCCGCAGCGATCCATGCAGCGCTTCCGCCTCCGGCGAGGCGGCATACGCCCCCTCCACATCAGCGCGGTTCCGCAGCCCGTCGTCAAACGCCCACACGCCGAAACGCGCCGTCCATCGCGTCAGCCCCAAAAACCACACCAACCAGCGCATGAGCATGCCGGACGCAGTGTATGGCCGGCCCTCCGCCTGCCGCAATGAAATCGAAATTGGATCGGGTCCATCCTCCTGATCGTTACCGCAAAGAAAAAGGGGCCCGGACCGGGCCCCTCGCATTTCTCATGCTCGCATCTAGCTCGCTCAGGTCGGTCCCGCGGGCGCCGGTCCGCGACTCGGGGCCCGGTCGCCGCCGTGCGGCGGGGACTTCCCGCAGCGCCCGTCATCACACGCCCGCGGGTCGGGGTGCCCGCGATGCGGGTCGGTCACGCCGCAGCGGCCGCTCGCGCAGGCTTCGGCATCGCGATGCCCGTGGTGCAGCGCCATGAGCCGCCCGCTGGGGGTGACGCGGCGCTCGAGAAAGGCCCGCATCAGGGCGCGGCGGAAGAAGAACCCGCGGTCACGGCTTCTCCAGCCGCGGAACGGGGAATCCCATCCGTGCGAACGCGCCACCGAGCCGTACTTGCTGCATCGATGCACGAACGGCACCTCCTGGTAGATGAACACCGGCCGGCGGAAACGGTCGTACCCGCGGAAAACCCGCTTCTTGTAAATTGGACATCCGCACGAGGCGCGCGAGCTCACGAAGGTGATCGTGGTCGTCACGCTGCCGAACGGTCTCGCCTCAGCCACGGAAGGAACGGCAAGCATTCCCGCCATCGCAACGGCTGCAGTGGTCATCAGTCTTTTCATGTTTTTTCTTTCTCTTGGTTGGAGTTTCGGTGCTGCTGTTAAGACCCCGGCGCGGCATCTGTTATTCAAACGACTGTTGGAAGGCCCCGATTTCCGTGTGACAAGTTGTGATCCATTCTGTCCGTGCATCGCCGGAGCCCCGGCAGGGGCATCACATCCGGAACCGGCACAGTCGGGAGCCCCGGCAGGGGCATCACAACCCCAGCCGCGGGTGAAAACCCGCGGACCGGACGGGGCCAACCCGATCGCGAACCCCGGCAGGGGTGACAGAGACGCTCGCCCGCGCGGCCCTCCCGCCCCACATTCACCGGCGCGCTGAACACGTAGCGGAACGCCTGCGCGTTCCGATTTGAGGCGCACAACCGGAACGCTCCGGTCAACCCGCGCGGCGTGAGGCGTCTTCCCGTCGGAACGGGCAACCGTTCCGCTACCTCGTTGCCCCCCGCCCCACATTCGCGGTCGCGCTGAACACGTAGCGGAACGCCTGCGCGTTCCGATTTGAGGCGTACAACCGGCACGCTCCGGCCGACCCGCACGGCGTGAGGCGTCTTCCCGTCGGAACGGGCAACCGTTCCGCTACCTCGTTGCCCTCCCGCCCCACATTCGCGGTCGCGCTGAACACGTAGCGGAACGCCTGCGCGTTCCGATTTGAGGCGCACAACCGGAACGCTCCGGTCAACCCGCACGGCGTGAGGCGTCTTCCCGTCGGAACGGGCAACCGTTCCGCTACCTTTTCAGCAGCGCTTCCAGCAACTCGTTCATCCCGCTCGCCGCCGCGGCCGGATCCTTGTCGAGCCCGGCCGCCAGCAGGGCGTTGTCCGTCAACTGCCGGGCCAACTTCCCGGCGAGGTCCGAGTCGCTCTTGCGCAGCGCCTCGAGTTGCACCACGAGGGCGTGCCGCGGGTTGATCTCGAGGATCGCCTTCGCCTCCGGCAACTCCTGGCCCATGGCCGCCATCATGGCGCGCATCTGGGCGTTCGGGGCGTTCTCCGGGAGAAGCGCCGCCACCGGGTGATTCACCAGCCGCTTGCCGGCCTCCACCTTCTCGACCCGGTCGCCGAGCGACTTGTTCAGCCACTGCACCAGCTCCCCGGTCTCCTCCTCCGACAACCCCTCGCCATCGGCCGGAACGTCTTCGAGCTCGATCCCGGCCCGGTCCGCCGAGACGAGCTTCTTCCCCTTGTACTCGCGCAGGACCTCGAGGACGTAGTCATCGACCGCTTCCGTGAAGAACGCCACCTCCAGGCCGCGCGCGTGGAAGGCCTCGAAGTGCGGTCCCTTCTCGAGCGCTTCCCGCGACGGCCCCACCAGGTAGTAGATCTCCTCCTGCTCCTCCTTGGCCCGGTCGACATACTCGTCGAGCGAGGTCAACTCCTCGCCGTCCGTCATCGACGACTGGAAACGCAGCAGGCCCGCGAGCGATTCCTGGTACTCCGGCGACGAGACCACCCCTTCGCGGATGAACCGCCCGAACCGGCTGAAGAACTCGCGGTAGGCCGCGGGGTCCTCCTTGGCCTGCTTCTCGAGGTGCTTCAGGAAGCGCTTCGTGATCACCGCCCCGAGCTTCCGCACCAGGGCGCTGTCCTGCATCGACTCCCGCGAGATGTTCAAGGGCAGGTCCTCGCTGTCGATCACCCCCTTCAGGAAGCGCAGCCACTCCGGCAGGAGCCCTTCCGGATGCTGGTCGATCAGGACCTTGTGGCAGTAGAGCGCCACCCCCGCCGGCTGCGGGCCCATTCCGAAGCGCTCCATGTTCTCCCCCGGGACAAAAACGAGGGCATTGATCGCCAACGGCGCGTCCGCGCTGAAGTGCATCGTGTAGCGCGGATCGTCGCCGGCGTGGCCGATGAACTGGTAAAACCCCTTGTAGTCCTCCTCCGAGATCTCCGCCTTCGGCTTCAGCCAGAGGGCCTCCATCGTGTTGATCCGCTCCCCGTTCAGGTTCACCGGGAATGCCACGAAGTTCGAGTAGCGCTCGATGATCCCGCGCACCCGCCCCGCCTGGGCGAATTCCTCGTCCTTGAGGTGCACCACGATCCGGCACCCGCGGTGCTGCCCGGGCGCCTCCTCGATGCTGTATCCCCCGTCCCCGTCGCTCTCCCACTTCAGGTGCTCGCCGTCCTCCCGCCACGAATGCGTGTAGACCTCCACGCGCTCCGCCACCATGAACGAACTGTAGAATCCCACCCCGAACTGACCGATGACGTCGGCCCCTTCCTTCCCGCTCTCCTTCATGGCCTCGAGGAAGGCCTTCGTCCCGGAATGCGCGATCGTCCCGAGATTCTCCTTCAACTCCTCGCGCGTCATCCCGATCCCGTGGTCCGAGATCGTGATCGTCTTGGCCGTCTCGTCGGTCGAGATGTTGATCTCCAGCTCGCGATCCGCCTCGAAAATCTTCCCGTCCGCCGTCTCGGTCAGCTGCACGAGGCGCATCTTCTCCAGCGCATCGGAGGCATTCGAAATCAACTCCCGGATGAAGATCTCCTTATCCGTGTAGAGCGAATGAATGACGATATCCAGGATCTGCCGGACCTCGGCCTGGAATTCCTGCTTCTCGAGTTGGGCTGCACTCATGGTTTGTTGTTCGGTTCGTGAGGCGCGGAACATACCGGCCGTCCTTGCGGTGTCAACTGTTGCGGTCCGGCCCCGCGGCGGGCCTCGCGACCACCCGCCGCCCCGCCGGGCCGTCGCTCCCCGGCCCGCGAAACCGGGCCCGCACATCCCCCTTTCCCCCCGGCACCCGTCCTGCTAGAGTCGCTGGGGCCACCCGTTCCCCCGCCTTCACCGCCATGAGCTTTCTCGATCGCTTTCGCCAGCAACCGGATCCCGCCGGACGGGGTGCCGGTGCGGACCGGCCTCGCGACAGCGCCTGGGACCTCCTCTTCGAGAGCCCCGATTTCCTCGTCGCCGAAATCGACCGCACCGGAATCGTCCAGGCCGCCAACGATGAATTCTCCCGCTATCTCGGCGGCGACATGGCGGGCATCAGCCTCCCCGAGCTCGTCGAGACCGACGAGCGCGGCGCCCTCACGCACCTTATCGGCCAGGCCTTCGGCGGCGTCCCGGGCGGCATCGTGGTCACCCGCCTCCGCACCGGCGCCGAGTCCCCGACCACCATCCGCTGGGCGGTCCTCCCGAAGCGCAATCCCGCCGGCGTCATCGGCGCCGCCATCGCGGTCGGCACGGATGTCAGCGAGTTCATCGCGTCCGGATCCTCCGACCTCGACGCCTACGAGCTCGAAGTCCTCCGCCGCAAGTTGGCCGAACTCCAGGAGGAGAACCGCGCCCTCCGCGAAGCCGGCGCCCACCGCCCCGCCACCACCATGCCCGACGGCACCCCCCTCCGCATCCCCGGCGCGGAGTAGGCGCGGCAGAGCCGCGCGATGTTCGATAT
>JABDMC010000347.1 GCA_013001695.1 Akkermansiaceae bacterium | reverse complement strand
GCCCCTGTCACCCCGGCGGCCACGCCGCCCGCCGCGGATTCCGCCAAGCCGGACGCCCCCGCCGCACCCGCTTCCCCCCAGGCCGCGTTCTACAAGGACCCCCTCATCGAGGACGCCCTCCGCATGTTCGAGGGCAAACTCAAAGACTGATTCACCCATCATGTACCGCCCCGGGAGGAAGGCCTTCGCGGTCGGCCTGGTGGTGGCCTCTCTCGGCTTCCACCTCGTCGTGGTGGCGCTATACAGCCGCCTCCCCGACCGCTTCGCGGCCTTCACGCTCTTCCCGATCTGGGGGTGGGGCAGCATCGGCCTGCTCCTCGCCAGCCTCGCCTTCCTCTGCCGGGCGCCGCTCTCGTTCTTCGCGGTGGCGGCGTGGTCCGTCACGATCCTGGTGCTGGCCGACGAGGCCCGGCCGCTCGGACGCATCGGCCGCGAGCCACCCAACCCCGGGGTCCCCGTGCGCTTCGAGGGGCGCAACGTCCTCCGCGTCGCCACCATCAACTGGTCGGGGTCCCCCGAGGACTTCTCCGAATCGATCGTCCTCTACCAGCCCGATGTCATCTTCATCCAGGAGATCCCCCACCCCTACCGGCTGCGCCTCCTCAACCAGACGCTCTACGGCGGCAAGGGCGACTACCGCTACGACAGCATCCGCCGGTGCGGCATCGTCGTCCGCGGCGAGATCGAACGCCAGATCAAGAACCCCCTCGAGGGCTTCCGCAGCCAGCACGTCACGATGCGCCTCCCCAACGGCCGAAAGGTCGAGTTGGTCAACCTGCACCTCCAGGCGGCGTCCACCGACCTCGCCCTCTGGCGCCGCGAGTGCTGGCACACCCACGCCGTCAACCGCCAGCTGCGCCGCCGCGAACTTGCGGTGGCCCTCACCCTCCTCGAGACCAGCACCCCCACCCGGGGGCCCACCATCCTCGCCGGCGACTTCAACGCCCCCGCCACCGACTCCATCTACCGCGTGGTGCGCAGGGACTTCATCGACAGCTTCGCGGTCGCGGGGGTCGGCTGGGGCAACACCTACCACCGCCGGTTCCCCATCCTCCGGCTCGACCACATCTTCGTTTCCGAGGAGTTCCTCCCGGTGCGGTCCTGCGTCGTCTCCATCCCCGAATCCGATCACCGCATGGTCGTCTCCGACCTGATTCTGCAATAATCGATGGCGATCCGCCCCCGGCCTCTTCAAGATCCCCCCGGCTCCCGTCCGGGGCCCCTCCGCCATGGCAGAACCGACCCGTGACTCCCTCGCCGACGTCCTCGACGAGATCGCCCTCCTCCTCGAACTGAAGGGCGAGAACCCGTTCAAGATCCGCGCCTACCGCAACGGCGCCGAGGTGGTGCGCTCCTTCGACGGCGACATCCTCCAGCGCGCCCGCGACGGCGAACTGAAGGGCATCAAGGGCATTGGCGACGCCCTCCAGGAGAAACTCCACGAACTCGCCTCCACCGGACACCTCGAGTTTCACGAGAACCTCAAGGCCGAGTTCCCCGAGGGCCTCTTCGAGCTCTTCGACGTGCAGGGCCTCGGGCCCAAGAAGGTCAAGGCCCTCTACGAGGAACTCAAGATCGCCTCCCTCGGCGCCCTCAAGCGCGCCGCCGAGGCCGGCAAGATCGCCACCCTCGCCGGGTTCGGGAAGAAGTCCGAGGAGAAGATCCTCGCCGCCCTCGCCCAGAAGGAACGGTTCGCCGGGCGCTTCCTCCTCGCCGAGGTCGCCCCGCACGCCGAGCGCATCCTCGCCGAGCTGCGCGCCCACCCGGCCGTCTCGCGCGCCGAGGTCGCCGGATCCTACCGCCGCGCCAAGGAAACCGTCCACGACCTCGACTTCCTCGTGGCCACCAGGAAGCCCGCCGAGCTCACCGCCCATTTCGCGGCCCTCGACGGCATCGAGGAGGTCATCGCCCACGGCGACACGAAGGCCTCGATCCGGCTCGAGAACGGCCTGCAGTGCGACCTCCGCGCCATCTCCAACGCCGAGTGGCCGTTCGCCCTCATGTATTTCTCCGGGTCCAAGGAGCACAATGTCTCCCTCCGCCAGCGCGCCCTCAAGCAGGACCTCACCCTCAACGAGTACCACCTCGCCCCGGTCGACGGCGCCACCCGCGACGACCCCACCGGCAAGATCAAGGACGAGGCCGGGATCTACCGCGAGCTGGGCCTCGCCTACGTCGACCCCGCCCTCCGCGAAAACCGCGGCGAGATCGAGGCCGCCGAATCCGGCGACCTCCCCGTCCTCCTCGAGCAGGAGAATCTCCGCGGCACCTTCCACAACCACACCACCGAATCCGACGGGCGGTCCACCCTCGCCGAAATGGCCGCCGCCGCCCGGGGCCTCGGCTTCGCCTACCTCGGCATCTCCGACCACTCGAAGTCGTCGTTCCAGGCCAACGGCCTCGACGAGGAGCGCCTCGCCGCCCAGGTCGCCGCCATCGCCGCCCTCAACGAGGACTTCGACGGCTTCCGTCTCTTCGCCGGAACCGAGGTCGACATCCTCAAGGACGGATCCCTCGACTTCGCCGATGACGTCCTCGCCACCCTCGACTACTGCGTCGCCTCGGTCCACGCCTCCTTCAGCATGCCCGAGAAGGAGATGACCAAGCGCATCATCCGCGCCATGGAGAACCCCCACGTCACCATGATGGGCCACCTCACCGGCCGCCTCCTCCTCCGCCGCGAACCCTACCCCGTCAACCACGACAAGATCATCGACTGCGCCGCCGAGACCAACACCATCATCGAGCTCAACTGCTCGTCGAAGCGGATGGACATGGACTGGCGCTGGTGGCACCGCGCCCGGGACAAGGGCGTCCGGTGCTCCATCAACCCCGACGCCCACCACGTCGACCACCTCCAGGCCCTCCACTTCGGGGTGCGCGTCGCCCGCAAGGGCTGGCTCCGCCGGGAGGACGTCCTCAACACCCTCCCCCTCGACGAGGTTTCCCGCTGGCTGCAGACCCCCAAGGACCGGCGAGCTTGATGATGGGACCATTTTCCCCCTTTCCCCGGGGGGGCCGATCCCCTATGATTTGGCCCTCGATGACGCACCTGCGCTCAATCGCCACGGGCCTCCTGGCCATCGCGGCCGCATGTCTCTGCCCGCCCGCGGCCGCCCAGGACGAGGACCTCCGGCAGTTCGACCCCTCCGACGTCTACTTCCAGGCGTGGCTCACGATCCGCGACGCCGAGAGCCTCCAGAAGAGCGGCAGCTTCCTCGAGGCCTACACGAAGTTCGAGAAGGCCAAGCGTCTCTTCGACAACGTCGCCCTCTACAACCCCGAGTGGAAACCGCACCTCGTCCAGGACCGCCAGAAGTCCACCCAGCAATCCCTCGACGGCATCCGCGAGAAGGCCCTCGCCGAGCAGAAGGCCCTCGAACGCCAGGTCCACGGCCTCGTCGAGGGGGGCGAGGGCGTCAGCCCCCAGCCGGCCCCGCCGGGCCTCGATACGCTCGGCCCCGAGGAGCGCCGCAAGATCGCCGCCCTCCAGAAGAACATCACCCACATCCGCTCGCAACTCGGCAGCGGCGGCGATTCCCGCGATGCCAACGCCGCCCGCCTGCGCCGCGAACTCGACGCCCTCGAGGCCCAGCGCAATGCCATGGCACGCGCCCCCATCGACGGCCAGATGGCCGAACTGAACTCCAAGGTCGCCAAGGTCCAGCAGGAACGGGACGCCATGGCCCTCGCCCTCCGCGACAGCCGCTCCGAGCACCAGAAGGCCCTCGCCGAACTCGCCACCCTCCGCGCCGACACCGACAACGCCCGCCGCAAGGCCGCCAGCCTCGAGCAAAGCCTCGCCACCGAACGCCAGGTCTCGAACGAGGTCGTGGCCGGCCTCCGCAACCAGCTCGCCGCACTCAACGAGTCGCTCAAGCAGAAGGACAAGCTCCTCAGCGCCGCCAACGTGCGCACCGCCCAGCTCGAACGGGAACTCGAGGAGTCCCGCGCCGAGATCGCCGGCCTCCGGGACGAGCGCGACCGCCTCCTCAAGGAACGCGACCAGATGGCGGCCCTCCTCAGGATCAACGAATCCGAGCGCGTCCAGCTCCTCATCGAGCAGAACATGAAGCTCGGCCGGGACCTCAAGCAGGCCCAGGACCGTCTCGCCGCCGTGGCCGCCGACAACGACAGCACCAAGGACGATCTCCTCACCGCCAAGCGCGATCTCGCCATGGCCAAGGGGCGCATCATCGAGCTCCAGCGCGAAACCACCCACCAGCAGGGGCGCCTCCTGCAGATCGAGTCCCGCCTCAAGGAGGCCGGCGACGAGCTCCAGGCCGAGGCCACCACGACCCCCGATGCCGAGACCCGCGAGGAGATCGAAATGCTCCGGGGCATCATCGAGCGCCAGCTCCGCGTCCAGCAGCGCCGCCGCCAGGCGAAGGAACTCCTCTTTGCCGAGGTGAAGCGGCTCGGCGTCGAGGACAACGCCTTCATGGGCGCCCTCAGCATGGCCACCGGCCAGGAACTCAAGCTCACCGACGAGGAAAACGAACTCCTCTCCGACCGCAAGATCGACGACGAGTTCGTCTTCTCCGACCACCCGAGCGCGGAGGAGCGCAGCGTCGCGGGCCGCCAGCTCCAGCAGCGCATCCAGATCAAGTCCGGCCTGGCCCGCCGCGCCTTCTCGAACGGCCGCTACTTCGTGGCGCGCGAGTTCTTCGATTCCATCCTCGACGAGGACCACCCCGGCCACGTCCCCAGCATGCTCAACCTCGGCGTCGTCTACCTCCGCATGGGCGAACCGCAAAAGGCCATCCAGACGTTCGAAAACGCCCTCGCCATCCGCGACGACCAACCGCTCCCCTACGCCCGCTTCATGCTCGGCGTGGCCCACTACGAGCTGCGGCAGTTCGACCTCGCCAAGGGTCACCTCCGCTCCGTCCTCGACCTCGACCCCGCCAATGCCGAGGCGCACGTCTTCCTCGGCTCCATCGCCGGGCACAGCCCCGACTTCGACGCCGCCGAACGCCACTTCCAGGAGGCCATCCGCCTCGACCCCACGCTCACCGAGCCCTTCTACAATCTCGCCGTGATCCGCGCCGAGCAGGGGCGCCACGCCGAGGCCCTCGAGTTCTACCGCAGCGCCCTCGACAACGGCGCCGCGCCCGACTCCGCCTTCGAAACGCGCCTCGCCCCCTGAGGCGCCCCCGCCGGCGCCTAACCCGGAAATTTCAGGGAATTTCCGGGCTAGTCCCGCACCGAGAGCTTCATCTCGTCGGAATTGCCCTTCAGTTCGGGGGCGTACATCCCCTCGGCCCGCGTCGGCAGGGCGCTGAAGGTCCCCGGGATCTCGGCCCGCAGCCGGTAGCTCAGGTTGTGCCGCCCGCGCGGCAGGCTCCGCACGAACATCGCCACCCGCTCGTCCCGCAGTTCCATGAAGGCCCCGAGGCCGTTGCGGTTGTAGCCCGAGCGCACCTCCACCGGCTCCAGCCCCGCCGCCTTCCAGTCCTCGAAGACCAGGTAGGAATAGTCGTTCTTGCTCTCCACCGACAGCTCGACCTCGATCAGGTCCCCGCTCACCACCTGGTCCCCGCTCTGCAGGGCCACCCGCTCGAACTTCTCCTTCTTCTGTTTCAGCGCCTGCCCCTTCGATCCCGCCACGTCCTGCGTGGCCTCCACCGGCACGAGCTTGTAGAACGACCGCTCCACCTTCACCTCCAGCCCGGCCTTCCGGAGAAAGTCCTCCAGGCTGAAGACCGTCAGGTAGGCGTTCGCATACAACGGCCCCCGGCCCTTCTTGCGCAGCTCCACGGTGTGCTTCCCGGCACCCAGGGCGTCCCCCGCGACCACCACCGTCCCGTCAAAGCTGAAAAGGTTCTCCTTCGTCACGGTCACGGTCTTGAGCACCTTCCCGTCGAGCCGGACCTCGATCTCCATCTCCGGCGCGTCTTCCCCGCTTCCCCGCAGGAAATCGGCCAGCGCTTCCACGCAGTAGGCCGTGTCCCGCGTCGACCGCCAGTAGTTCGCGTGCTTCCGGTTGTTGACCAGGTATTTCACGAGGCCCCGCGCCTGCGGGCTCCCCGGCTTCACCGCCGCCAGCAGCTTCAGGTACCACGCGTGCGCCTCGAACTCGCTCCCGTACCAGTACCACCAGTAGCCGCCGTTCCCGAGGTTCAACCACGCCGTCTGGTTCTCGTCGTCGGTCACGAGGAACTGCTCGATGTTCTTCAGCACCACGTCCCGGTCCGCCATATTCTCCACGCGGTGCAATTCCAGGCCCAGCAGGCACTTCGCATAGACCGCGAGCTGGTTCTTGTCCCGGAACAGGTAGCGCTCCATCTCGCGCCCGTTCTCCCCGGCCTCCCCGAGGACCCGCCGCACCAGGGCATCGATGTTGCCGGCGCGCTCCTTGGTGTTGCGCTTCCGCTTCTTCCACATCCTGATCCGCTCCGCCTCCTTCGCTTCGTGCTTCTTCAGCCAGGCCACCCCGCGGCCCAGCATGTCGTCCGGCACCGCCGCCCCGTTCTCCTTCGCCATGAGCAGGCCGTGCACCACCACCGCGGTGGTGTGCGGGTAGGATTGCTCCCCCCACGCCGAGAACCAGCCCCAGCCGCCGTCCCCGTTCTGCATCTCGCGCAGGCGCTGCACGCCCTCCCGCACCATCTTGTCGACCTCATCCTTGTCCCACACCGGGTTCTCCTTCCAGTGCTTCCACTGCGCGGCCCGCTTCCCGGCGTCCCCGATCTCCTGGGGGTTCAGGTTCACCCGCTTGGTCCGCACCTCCGCGAGATCCACGCCCATGTCCTGCAACAGCTTCTGGGTGATCACGGTCGGCACGAAGCGGTTCAGGGTCTGCTCGGTGCACCCGTACGGGTAGTTCGCCAGATACGGGAGGGCATCCACCATGGCCCCCGCGATCGTCGGCGAATACCGGATCTCCAGCCGGGTCTCGTTCGGCCGCCGCTTCTCCGGGACCTCGATCTCGATCACGGCCTTCTTCCCTTCCGGCCCGATCTGGCGACTCCACGATTCCGTGCGCGCCATCCCGTGGACGTACACCGGGAAGGTCATCTCCATGGCATCGGCGTCATCCGCCGCGATGGCCTTCATCCGCACCGTCACCTCCCCCTCCCGCTTGGCCACCGCCGTCCAGTCGACCCGCTCCTCGCCCTTCGCGGGAATCACCACCGTCGTGGCGTTCCCGCCCCGCGCCTCCAGCGTCCCGCCGTCCAGTTCCAGCGACACTTCCACCTCCTTCGCCTCGGCATGATAGTTGTGCACCACCGCGCTCAGCGTCACCACGTCGGTCTCCACGAAAAACCGCGGCGCCTGCAGGCGCACGATGAGGTCCTTGCTGGTGATGATCTCCGCTTCGCCCTCCCCGACCCGGGTGCCGTGCCCCATCGCCCACGTCTTGATCTTCCAGGTCGTCAGGTTGTCCGGCATCTCGAGGTCGATCACGGCCTCCCCATCCGCGTTGGTCTCCACTGATCCGGCCCACTTCACCAAGTCCGCAAACTCGGAGCGCACCACCACCTCCGGCCCTCCTCCGGCATCGCCTGCGGCATCGCCCAACCCCGCGTCGCGTCCTTCTTCATCGGCCGCGATACTATCCATCGACAGCGTCGCCGGGGCCGCCGCCGGGACCGCCAGCGCCGACTTCCGCATGACGGCTCCCTCGGCCCGCCCAAAACCGCTCCTGCCGTCCGCCAACTCGGCGGTTCCTCCCCCGAACCGCCCGAGGATCTGCATCGCATCCGTCTTCGGCTTCACGAGGTTCCCGCCGCCCCATATCTGCGAATGCTGCAGCCGTCCCTGCGAATACCGGCGCTTCCAGTCCCAGAAGAATTTCCGGATCTCCGGGACGTTGCTGCCGCCCGAGATGTACTCGAGGCTCTTGTCGTAGACGGTCACCACCGCGGTCCCCTTGTAGGGTTCCCCGTTCTCGTCCTTCAGCCGGATCGTCACCCCCGTCTTCTCGCGCGGCTTGTAGCGCTCCTTCCCCGGTTCGACCTCCACCGTGAGGAGGCGCTTCTCCGGCGGCAGCACGATCTCGCGCGCCACCGTCACCACCCGGCCGCCCGCGATCGTCACGGCCTCCACGAACATGTTCGGCATGTCGCGCTTTTCGAGCGGCAATTCGTATTCGCGGGACTTCCCCTTGACCCGCACCACCTTCAATTCCTCGGCGGTGAAACCGTTGCTCCGCAGGAACAGCAGGACCCGCGCCCCGCGCTGGTTCGTGTTCACCAGGATCTTCGCGGTCTCGCCCGGTTCATATTCCTTCTTCTCGAGGACCAACTCGAGATCGTTGAAGCGCATGCCGCGCCCTTCGTCGCCCTCGCCCCGCACCACGAAGACCGTCGCCCCCGCCTGCTCGTTCCCCTTCGCATCCGTCAGCACCACCGCGAAGCGGTACTGGCCGGCCTCCGGGGCGTTGAACTTCAGGTCGCCCTCCCCCGAATCACCGGCCTGCAGGTCCCACTCCTTGACCTTCGTTTCGCTCACCTTCCCGTCGTCCCCGATCCCCACCCGGTAGAGCGTCCCGGTTCCGTTGGCGGTCACCGGCCGCCCGTCCAGCGTCCGCGCCGCGAACGAGAGCGTCACGATGTCCCCCGGCCGCGCGTAGCCGCGGTCCAGCCAGGTCGTGACCTGGTAGGGCTCCCGCGCCGCCAGCACGCTCCCTTTCCCCACGATGGTCCGCCGCGAGGCGTCCACCACCTCCGCCGTGATCTCGTAGCGATGGTCGATGTCGCCGTGCGCCAGCTTCGCCACGGAGGTGTCGATCTTCACCGTCACGGTGCCGTCCGCCCCGACCTGCTCCTCGCGTTCGAGAACCAGCTCCGGCGGCGTCCACCGCTGGCCACCCCACCACGAAGGCACCGGCGGCACGCATCCCCAGCGCTCCCACCCGGGGTACCATTCGTAGCTCGATCCGAACCACCAGTAGCCACGCCCGTACAGCCAGTCCCAGCGCCCGCTCGGAAACCAGCGCTCGGAATGACTGAAGCGCTGCACCTTGATCTTCACCTTCGCCTCCGTCACCGGCGCGCCGTGGTAGTAGGTGGCCTGCACGGTGGCCTCGATCTCCTCGCCGAGCCGCACCGGCTCCTTCGGGGCCTCCACCGTCACTTCATACTCCGGCTTCTTGTACTCCTCGACGCGGAAGGTCAGCCCTCCCCCCGGCACCGCCCCCTGCAGATTCACCGAATACCGGCCAAGGCGCGCGTCTTCCGGAAGCTCCCAGTCAAACTCCACCCCGCCCCACGCGTCGGTCCGGAGATTCTTGACCTCGTGCACCTTTCCGGTCCCCTGGTGGTGGATCTCGGCCCGGCACGTCCGCCCCGCGAAAGTCGACACGTCTCCGAGATCGTATCGCGCCGCCCGCGACCAAAACTTCATGTGCACCGACTGGCCGGGCCGGTAGACCGGCCGGTCGGTGATGCCCATCGACCGCTCCTGCCGGAAATCGTCCCATCGCCAGTCCCGCCAGTAGTGGGACTGGAACCCGAGATAGGCGCGGCGGCCCCCGGGACCCCGGGCCCGCACCATCCACTGGTATTCGCGCGCCAGCTTGTCCTTCCCGACCATCGCCAGCCCGTCCTTCCCGGTCTTCTCGCTGAATCGGCGCGTGAGGATGTCGAACTTCTTCAAGACCCGCTTCGCCCCCTCCCGGTTTTCCACCCGGTAGGCAAAGAACTGGAGCTCTCCCGCCACCGGGGCCGCCCCCTTGGCGTCCCCGAGATAATAGGCCCACGCCTCCTTCAGGGCGTGCTTCACCAGCACCGTGTCCGAGAGCCACACCACGATCCACGTCGTGTTGCCATCCCCGGCCGTCGCCTTCAGCAGGTAGGCTCCCGCCTCCGTCACCGGGACCTCCAGCATCTCGCGCTTGTCCCAATGACCGTCATGCGGCTCGAGGTCCACCTCCCACTCCGCCAGTCTCTCCCCGAGGTACTTCCGCTCGTTCTTCGCCACCAGCCGCTGCCCGATCGCGCCCACGTTGATCTTCTCCCAGTCGAGTTCGCGGGGGTTGCCCTCGAGAAAGGCGAAGATGTCGTCCACGACGAGGTCGATCTTGATGCGGTGCACCTCCAGCGCCACGGCCCCGGCATTCCGGAAGACGTAGGGCACCTGCGGCTTCTCGCCCGCCGGCATCATCGGCACGGCCTCAAACCGGCCCCAGTCGCCCCGGATCTGCTTCAGCAGCTTCGCCCGGCTCCGGTTCGGCCCCGCCCCGTGGTTCCCGATCGCGGTTTCCAGGACCGCCGCGGCCTTCACGTACTGCCGGCGGTCGAGGTAAACCTGCACGAGGAGGTCCGCCGAGGACCCGTGGGCCGCGGCGTTCTCTCCCAGGATCGCGATGAACCGGAACCCCTCGGGCAGGGAGAAGCGCTTCACGCCGCCGGCCAGTTTCGCGATGGATTCGTCGTCCTTCAGGGTGTGCACCTGCAGGATTCCCTCCTGCTCGTCGGGCCCCTGGGTCCGCCACCACGAAAACTCCGCCATGGTCCGCACCCCGTAATGCTGCACGAGGAACTGCGCCCACCGGTACTCGAGATCCACCGCCTTCTGCGGGACCCCCAGCACCTTCATCGTCTCCAGCAGCCATCGCCACCGCTCCCCGTCGTTGGCGGCCGCCTCCCACGACTCCGGAACCGCCATCCACAGCGGATCACCGTCGTCATCGACCGGCGCCCCGGAGCCGCTCGCCAGCTGCGATCCCGCCTCGTAGTCCGGCAACTCGTCGAGGGGCGTCAGGATTCCCAGGGCCCACACGTGCTGCCGGCTCGTCCGCTGCATCGTGATGGCCCTCGCGAGGCTCTCCAGGATGCGCCCCCGTTCCGCGGCGGTCGCCGCTTCGCCCGCCAGTTCCTGCGCCCGCAGGAACAACTGCAGGGCCCGCACCCGGTCCCGCTCGGTTGCATTCGTCCACTGGCCGCCGCCGCGATGATGTCCGCGCTGGAACTCGCCGTCGATGATGTAGCCCCAATGCTCCCCCGTCAGGTAGAGGTGCCCGGCCTCGAAGATCACCCGCCAGTTCGCGGCGTGCCGCTCGACCGCGCCTTCCACCAACTCATCGAAGCGCTTGATCTCGTTCAGGCTCCGCAATTCCGCCACCGCCCACTTCAGGTCCTCCCCGCTCTGCTCGTCCGACACCTCCTCGAGCAGGGTCTCGTGCACCGCCAGGGCGTCCTTCCAGTTTCCCTTTTCGCGGTGCTCGGCGGCCTGCTTGCGCAACTCCGCGGGGCTCGCCCCCTGGACCGTCCCCCCGGCCGCCACCATCCCCGCCAGCAACGCCATCATCAATCTTCTCATATTCCTTGAATGAATTCACGGGAGGGCCGGACATCTGTCAAATCCTCCCGCCAGACAGACCCCCGAATCGCGGTCCTATTGTAAACATTGCGTAAATCGCTCCTCCCGCGACCCCGCTCCGGCGCGCCCGGCGCCTAATCCTCGCCGAAATCAATCACGCGCCGCCGCGGCTTGCGGAGCTTCGTCCGCCCGCCCCGCACCGCCCGGAGGGGCGCAAACACCCCGTCGGCCCCGCTCTGCTTCACCTCGTAGACGATCTCCAGCAACTCCCCGAGGCGCCCCTTCGGGAATCCCCGCTCCTTGAACCAACCGAGGTATTCCGGCGGGAGATCCATGATCGGCACCCCCGCCGGCGGATAATCCTTCGGCCCGAACTTCCCGAACGGCATGTGCGTCTCCCCGATCTCCGCCAGCAGGTTCCGCATGTCATCCCGGTCGATATCGGTGAACTCCACGCGTGCGAGCCTACCCCCCGGATCCCCCATCGTCACGCCCCGTCCCTCCACCGGCGTCAGATCCACCGCACGCGTGGACACCCATGTCGATACTGCCGGGGCCGCTGGCCTGCCGGGGGTGCATCCGGAGGAGCGGGTTGACGGAGAGGCTCAGTCGAGGGCGAGGTCGAGCTGCTCGACCGGCTTGGGGTCGGCGAATCGGACGCCGACCCCGATGAGGCGGGCCGGCTTGCCGCCTCCGCGGGACCAGGCTTCCCCGAGGAGTTCCCGGCAGACATCCCCCGGGACGCCGGCGCATTTCCGCTCCGCGGTCGTCTGGGTGAAATCGGCGAACTTGAGCTTCACCACCGCGGCCTTGACGTCGCGATCCTCGTGCTTGGCGAGGGCGGCCTCGACCTTTTCCCGCAGGTCTTCCATCAAGCCGGCGAGGGCCGCGAAGTCGGAGACATTCTCGGCGAGGGTGCGCTCCTTGCTGAGGGACTTCCGGATGCGGTCGACGCGCACGGCCCGCTCATCGCGTCCCCGGCACAACTCGTAGAGATCGAGGCCCCACTTCCCGAATCGGTCGGCGAGTTCGACCTTTTCGATTCCCTGGAGGTCCCCGCACGTCCGGACGTTCATTGCGGCCAGCTTGTCCTCCATCTTCTTCCCCACCCCGAAGAGCTTCGCCACCGGCAGGTCCCGCATGAAGGCGTCCACCTCATCGGGCTTGATCTCGAACTGCCCGTCGGGCTTGTTCCAGTCGCTGGCGATCTTGGCGAGGAGCTTGTTGGGGGCGATGCCGGCCGAGGCGGTGAGCCCGGTTTCCTCCCGGATCTGCGAGCGGATCTCCCACGCCACCGAGGCCGCATCCGACTCGAGGTGGCTGACGTCGAGGTAGGCTTCGTCGAGCGAGAGCGGTTCGATGAGCGTCGTGAAGCGCCCGAAGATCTCGCGCACGCGGGCGGATTCCTCGCGGTAAACGTCGAAGCGGGTCGGGAGAATGATGAGGTCCGGGCAGAGGTCGAGGGCCTTGAAGGTCGGCATCGCGGAGCGGCATCCGAACTTGCGGGCCTCGTAATTCGCGGTGGTCAGGACGCCCCGCCCGGTCCGGCCGCCGACCGCCACCGGCTTCCCCGCCAACTCGGGCTGGTCCCGCACCTCGATGGCCGCATAGAAGCAGTCCATGTCGATGTGCAGGATTTTCCGCATAGGTCATGACCCTAGGGCCGGATCCCTCCCCGCGCAAACCCTCAGCCCTTGGCGGCGGGCAATTCGAGAACAAAACAGGCGCCCTTGTCCCGCCCGAGGTCGATGCGCAGGTCGCCCCCGAGGGCCCGGGCCAGTCGCTTGCAGAGCGCAAGGCCAAGGCCGACCCCCGGCTTGGAATGGGCGGCGTCCTTCGCGGACTTGTGGAAGGGCTGGAAGAGGCGCTTCCGATCCCGGTGCGCCACCCCGCGGCCTTCGTCGCACACCTCGATCCGGGCCCGGTTTCCCCCGTTCAGGGCCCGCACCCGCACCACCCCCGCGCCTTCCTTCGGCATGCCGTACTTGCAGGCGTTGTCGACGAGGTTGAAGACGATCTGCTCGACGGCGGTGACGTCGGTGTCGACCTGCATGCCGTCGCACGTCTCCCCGTTCTCGACCTCCAGCCGGGCTCCTTCCGTTCCGGCCCGCTCCTCGAGCCGCGGCCGGAAGCGTTCCAGGAGGTCGCTGAGCGGGACCTTCTCGTGACGGGCGCGGGCGCTGCCCCGCTCGATGCGCGAGTAGGCGAGAACGTTCTCGACGAGGTGGTTCAGGCGCCCGGCCTCGCTGCGCAGCGTGCCGAGGTACTCCTGGCGCTTCGCCTCGCTGGGAACCATGCCATCCGCCAGCATGTCGGAATACAGCTGGAAGGTGGTCAGCGGCGTGCGGAGTTCGTGGGTCACGGAGGACACGAAGGCGGCCCGCCGCTCGCTCATGCGCATCACGCTGCGGACCAGCGCCGCGGCGGCCAGAAGCGCCAGGAACACCGCCACCCACCCGATGGCGAGGGAAAGCCGCAGGGGCGTCCAGGCGAGCACCGGCAGCACCGCCGCCTCCCCGGGCACGAGGCGCCATGGAACGGTGATCAAGGCCCGCGAATCGTCCTGCAAGGCGGCGGTATCGACGCGGCTGGCGCCCTGGAGGGCCGCCACCGCAAGGGCCTCGATGGGCGCGAGCGAGGCCCCCGGAAGGAGGTCATCCACGCTGGCCAGGAGGTGCCGGCTGAGTTCCTCGGCCTTCAGCCACAATCCCTGGTAGCGGATCCGGCCGTTGTGGCGCACCTCCCGCACCGCGAAAAGTTCCCCCCCGATCCACACCGGCTGGAAGGGCGTGGCCCCGGACTGCATGTCGACCTTCGCGGCCGGCCCGGCGGGCTCCTCCGCCCCGCCGACCTCCGCGGCCCCCGGCAGTTGATCGTTCAGCGGGGCCGACTGCGCCGCCATCTTGGCGCGGTTGATGGCGGCGGGCTTCACGGAGGCATCGGCGGCCTTGCTGAGGGCCTCCCCATAGACCTGGGCCCGCCGCCCCTTTTCGACCCACGCGAAATCCTGCTGATACTCCTTCGACGATCGGGCCACTTGCGATTCGGCGCGCTGTTGCTGGACGAAGGCGGCCTTCTGGTCGACCTCCCCGGGTTCCACGTAGTTCCAGCTCACGGTGGCGGGGCTGCAGGCGAGGCAGATTCGGTCCATGATCGTGGCCCCCTGCGCCCCTTCCCCGTCGGCGGGCTGATCGAGGATTTTCTCCAGCCTCGCGAGGTCCTCCGCGGCGCGCGCCAGGAAGACGGATTCGATGCCCGACGATTCCGCGAGATCGCGCTGGTTGCCGGTGGGGACCTGCGGCGACTTCAAGCGCCGGTCGGTCCCGAGCTCGAAATTCAAGCGCACGAACTCGGGAGTCTCCCCGAGGAGCGGCGACGGTTGCAGGACGATGCCCGGGGCGACATTCTGGTACTGGTTGGTGAAGACGTCCTCCGGGCGGTAGAATGCCTCGTAGTGGGCCGGCGGCCGCTGGTTCTCGACGAGCAGGAAGCTCGACGCGGCGGTATCCATGCGCGAGAGGGCGAGGCGCACCCGCTCTTCCAGCTCGGCCTCCGCGATGGCGACGGAGCGCTCCGCCTCCATCCGCAGGACGTGCCGGGTCAACCACCCCATCGCCCCGAGGATGAGGAGGCCGCACAGTCCGAGGACCACCCAGATGACCCACGGCCGGTTCATGGCATCGACGCTGTCGCTTTGGTTCCCATCAATCCGAAATCATGTAGCCCTTCCCCCGCACCGTCACCACGGCGGCCTCGCACCGCAGCTTTTGGCGGAGGTGGGCGACGTGCATGTCCACGGTGCGGGTTTCGATGTTCTTGGGATCGATCCCCCACACCTGGCGCAGGAGTTCCTCGCGGGGCACGGCGCGCCCCGCCTGCGCGACGAGATAGCGCAACAACTCGGCCTCCCGATCCGACAACTCCTGCCGCTCGCCGTTGGGGAAGCGCACCTCGCGGCGCGAAAAATCGACCTCCGCGCCGTTGACGGCATGCCCGTTCACGGCGGCGGGCCGCTCGGTGGTCCGCCGCAGGACGGCATCCACCCGCGCCAGGAGCTCGCGCACGCTGAACGGCTTCACGACATAATCGTCGGCGCCCATCTTGAGTCCCTTGACGCGGTCGGCCTCCTCGCCGCGCGCCGACAGAATGATGACCGGCTGCCCGGCCCGCTCCTTCTTCAGGGCCGCCAGGATGTCGAACCCGCTGCACCCCGGAAGGACGAGATCCAGCAGGAGCAGCTGGTAGCTGGCCCGGAGGGCCGTGCGCCGCCCCGCCTCGCCATCCGGCTCGGAGAGCACCGTGTAGCCCGCGAAGGTCAAGGCGTCCACCACCCCTTGGCGGATTCCGGAATCATCCTCCACCACCAGTATCGTCGGTGCTTCCATTGGTCCTGTTGATTGTAGCGCCCGGAGCGGGCCGCCGCACCTCAAAAATGGAGTCGGCAGCCACCTGCGCAGCTGCCAAATCCATTTCCCTGTCGCAGCGTGAGAATCGCCGCTTACTTGCTGAAGGCGTATCCTTTCGCGGCGGCCTGCTCCTTGACGGTGGCGACCACCACCTTGTCGAGGGTGTCCTCGTCGGCCTCACCGCGCTTCTTGAGTTCGGTTGCCACGTAGGCGTCCCGCTTCTTGCTGAGGTCCTGGATCTTCTCCTGCAGGGCGGTGCGGGCGGCCTGCCGCTTGGCGACGTGGGCCTTGCGCTCCTCGAGCGACATCCCCTGCATCTCCTTCGGGAGGTCCTCCTTCTTCACTTTCGCCCAGTCGAAGTCCTTGGCGGCCACCGCGTCGCACAGGTCCCAGCTGGCGTTGCAGTAGTTCATGCTCGCCTTGGCGCGGATCCGCTGCACCTGCGCCCCGGACTCCTTCCTGGCTTCGGCGTTGGCGTCCTGCACATCCTGCTCGAGCCAGCGCTGCGCGCCGACCGTCCCGATCGGGATGTAGGTCTTGTTGAGTTCCTCGTTGAGCTTCACGATCTCGGCGTCCTGCGGCGCCTCGATGTGCACCACCGCCTTGTTGTGGTCGATGATGAGGAACTTCCCGTCGGCCAGCACGGCGCCGGACTTCCAGCCGCCGCTGACGCCCGCGGACTCGGTCCCGCAGTGGATCGTGTTGACGATGACGCCCTTGGCGATGGCGGCCCGGCAGGCCGATTGCGGGTCGATGGGCCCCTGCGTGAACGGCTCGTTGCCCGCCACGAAGATCGCCTTGTAGACGTTCGGCGACGGGTCCCACTTCAGGTCCCCGATGGCGCGCTCGATGACCGCGCCGCAGAATTCCGATCCGCCGTTGGTGCGGAGCGCGAAGAGGTCCTTGCTGATCATGTCGAGGTCGCGGCTGAGCGGCTGGATCCGGCGGATCCAGTGGTTCTCGGCATTCAGCCCGTCGTTCCCGTATTCGTAGAGGGCCACCTCCACGAAGGGCACCTTCCCGTTCTGCTTGGCGTCAATGAAGGTGTTCACGATCTGCCAGAGTTGCGTTTTGGTCTGCTCGATCAGGCCGCTCATGCTGCCGCTGGTGTCGAGGAGGATGGCGAGCTGCACCTTGGCCTGTCCCTTTGCCGGGGCCGGCTCGGGTGCGGCGTGGGGCTTGTGCGCCATGGCGCCGCTCCCGATCATGGCCGCCGCCCCGCAGAGCAGCGCCGTCTTGGTCATTTTCGTTTTCATCGTATTGTCTGGTTGGTTTTCGGTTGTTCTTTGCTCCGCCGGGCGGCGGAAAATCGGTTTCATCGCAGGCGGTAGCGCTTTCCTTCGACCACGAGGTCGAGGTTGTTGCCGAGGGCGAGGCACCCCTGCTGGTCATTGGCCACGAGGCGGTCGACCAGCGATTGGAACTGCTCGCTGCCGACCGCGATGTCCTCGACCGGCAGGCCGGCCTCGGCCGGGGCGGCCGCGACGCTGGCGTCGACCCACTCATTGCCCCGCTTGTAGAACGCCTTGTCGGCGACCTGCTGGACGTTGCCCACCTGCACCCGCTTCAGCTCCGCGTCGATGTAGAAGTTGGTCGGATTGACGCATCCGGCGCCCTTCTGCGCCCAGAGGTTCATCTCCTGGTTCACGGAGTCGGCCCCGCTGCGCTTCTGCATGACGCGCGCCCGGAAGTTGTCGGCGGCCGCCGCCTCCTGGCGGGCCTGCGGCTGGAAGACGGCCCCGTCGCGGGCGAGAAAGGCGGTGTACTCCGTCAGGATCCCGTGCTCGGTGGAGAGCCTCACGATTTCATCGATGAGCTCCTTGGCCCGCGGGTCGTTCGGCTTGACCTGGTCGCCGGTGAAGCCGGTCAGCGCCGAGTCGGCTCCCATGTCACGCAGCGCTTCGGTGAGGACCGCGATCTTGCGCATCGCCCAGAGGCGCGGGACGAAGGGGTGCCGGTTCTTGCCGGGCTTGAACTGGAACTCGTACTCGCGGCGCTTGGCGCCGTCGTGGCCGGTCAGGCGGAACTGGAGGGGCTTGGCTTCGTCGTAACGCCCGACGAGGACCACCTGGTCGTGGACGAAGAAGTCCGGGAGGCGGTGCGGGAGGAGATCCGTGAGGGCCCCGGGCACCGGGCGCCCGCCGGCGTCGACGACCTCGATAGCGGGATCCGCGAGGACCGGACCGGAGAGCCTCCGGAAGACCTGGCCGACCTTCACCTCGACCTTTTCCTTCGGCAGCACGTAGCTTGCGGTGGCCCGGCTGTCGTCGGCAAGGCGGGACAGCAGGGGCGTGTTGACATCGACCCCCACCCCGAAGGTGAAGACCCGGCGCCGCTCGGTGTTGGCCTTGGCGATCGCTTCCCGGATCCGCTTCTCGGAGGTCTCCCCGATGGTCGGCAGGCCGTCGGTGAGGAAGAGAACGATCGGCACCGAGTTCTTCCCCCGCGGTTGGCGGATCGCCGCCATGAGGGCGTCGTGGATGTTGGTGCCGCCGCTCACCCGGATGCCGTTGATGAAGCGCCGGGCCCGCATGACGTTCTCGCGGTTGACCACCACCGGGGCGCGCGAGAACCGCTCCACGGCCTCGTTGTAGACGATGATGTTGAAGTGTTCGCCGTCCTCGAGGCCCTCCACGACCTGCATGGCCGCGGCCCGGGCCTGGTCGAGCTTCTCCCCGGCCATGCTCCCCGACCGGTCGAGGACGAGGGTGACCTCGCGCTTCAACTGCGGACGCCGGGCGTCGGGCTCGGGCGGGGCCATGAGCATCAGGAAGTAGCCGCCCGGCCCGCGGGCATCGGGATGGGAGAGGAAGGTGGCCACCGCCGCCTTCTTCTTGCGCTTCAGGACCGAGAGCCGGAAGGCCCCGGGATCGATCCGTCCGTCGAGCGTCACGGTGACCCGATTTCGATCGCGCCGCGGGGTGATCGGGTGGCTCGGCGAATAGGCCGTGGCGATGCCGCCCTTCACGTCCCACGAGAGGTCGATCCGCCACGGGACCTCGTAGTCGAGCGATTCGGAGCGCGGCAGGACGTAGTCGACCCGCCCCCCATCGGCCGGAAGAAGCTCCTCGTAGGTCAACTGCACCCGGGCTTCCTGCCGGGGGCCGACCGGGAAGACGCTCGACTTGATGGCCTGCAGGCCGGCGAACTCGAGGATCGCGGGGTCCTTCGAGCGCCGCACGATCTCATCGTAGATGCGCCGCGCCTCGTCCCGCGGGAGCAGCTCGGCCTGGAAGCTGCCGGCCTGGCCCTCGAGGCGGAACGACTTCAGGGCGGCGCCCCGGGGCACGGGCAGCAGGACCTGTCCCTCCTGCTGCCGGCCGGCCGGATTGAAGAGCGCCACCGTCAAGGTGGTCGTGGCGACCTGCCCGGAGATCCGGACGGAGGCATCCACCCGCCGGACCTCCACGGGGCCGCCGGTCCGGGGCGGGATGTGGGGCGGATGGGGCGGCCGCACATGCGGCATGAACCAGTGATGGTGATGGTCGATCACCCCGTGGGCGGAGACGGCCGGGGCCCACAGGCACACCCCGCCTCCGAGAACCACCGCCCTGCGTAAAAAGTCGCTTCGTTTCATCATTTCCTTGGCTTGTTGCTGTGGAGATTACCCCGAAGCGGCCGGGGCGTGTGTAAACCGCCGGTAAATGCCGCGGATGCCGCCGCCCCCGCGGGTTTTTCGCGCAAATTGCCCGGCGCGGCCGTTGATTTGGAGGGATGATTGGCGTATCGCTTGGCCGCCGGTCCCGCGGCGTGCCCATGAACCTGATCATCACGAATCCCCTCGGCTTTTGGGCCCTGCTCGGGATTCCCGCCGTGATCCTGATTCATTTCCTCCAGCGGCAGGCGAGGGTGATCCCGATCTCGACCCTCTTCCTGCTTGTCCAGACGCAGCGGGAATCGGTCAGCGGGCGCCGCTTCGACCGCCTCACGAATTCCATCCCGCTGTGGCTGCAACTCCTGATGGTCGTCCTCTTGACCTGGCTGCTCGTCGAACCGCGCTACGTGCGTCCGGCATCCACCCAGCAGGTCGCGATCGTCCTCGATTCCTCGGCATCGATGTCGGTCTTCAAGGAGAAGCTCACCGTGGCGCTCGGGGAGAAGCTCCCGGAGTTGCGCGGGGCCGCCGCCAAGCTCGACATCTACATCTTCGAATCGGACGCGGACCAGCCGACGGTCTATTCCGGCGACAGCCCGGAGGAGGCGATGGAGAGCATCGCGGCGTGGTCGCCGCAGGCGGGCGCCACCGACCCGAACAACGCCCTGCGGCTGGCGCGCAGCCGGATCAAGCGCGAGGGCCTCCTGGTCTTTGCGACCGACACGCCGGTCGACGACCTTCCCTTCGACGCCCAGCTTCTCGCGGTGGGCGAGGCCGCCCCGAACGTCGGCCTCACGGGCGCCACCTTCGAGCGCGACGGGGACACGCTCGTCTGGAAGGCGCTCATCCGGAACTACTCCGACTCCGTGCAATCGCGGACGTGGTCGGTCCTCTTTCCCGACGGGAGCCGGACCGAGCCGCGGCCGGTGGAGATCCCGTCGAACGGGATGACCACCATCGCCTCCGCCTTCCCGAAGGGGGTCCCCTCGCTGCGGATCACCCTCGGGCCCGACGCCTTCACCCTCGATGACGAGCTTCCCCTCATCCGCCCGGCCCCCAAGACCCTGAAGCTGTTTTCCAACACCTCGCAGAAGTTTTCCGAGTTCAGTTCCCGGTTCGCGGTGACCTTCCCCGGGATCGAGGTGATCGACGACGCCGACGCCGCCGACCTCGCGCTGGTGACCTACGATCCGCTCCTTCCCGCCCTTCCCGCCACCGACGCCATCGTGCTGCTCGACGAGACCACCCGGGGGCGGAAATACCTGAGCGGCGGCATCGTGGCGGAGAAGCACCCGCTGGTCGACGGCCTCAACTGGCAGTCGCTGCTCATCCGCGAATCGATCCAGATGGAACTGACGCCGTCGGACGAGGTTCTGCTCTGGCAGGGGCCGCGGCCGCTCATCGCGCTGCGCACCAGCGCGGTCTTCGAGGATGCCGCCGCCGGGGATCCGGACGCCGCCCCGCCGCCGCCGGTGCGCCTGCGACAGCTCATTCTGAACTTCGACCCGTCGCTCTCGAACGCCCTCAAGCTGCCGGCCATGGTGGTCCTCCTGCACCGGTTCTGCGAGGACCTGCGCGATCGCAAGGTCGCCCGCGAGGCCCGCAACACCGAGACCGGCCAGCGGCTGTCGATCTCGACCCGCAGCGGCCCCGATGCCGCCCCGCTGCGCTTCACGACCTTCGGCCCCGACGGGGAGGTCGCCGACGCCACCGTCGTTCCCCTTTCCTCGGCATCCTCCCTGCGCGCCCCGGCCGACCCCGGCTTCTTCCGGGTCACCCAGGGTGAGGAGGTCCTGCTCGAATCCGCCTGCCATTTCGCCGACACGCGCGAAGCCGACCTGCGCGACTGCGCCGAGGCCGACCGCATCGCGCCGGCCTCCGGCCAGGCCGTCGACCGCAACACGCGGGAAGACCACTTTTGGCGTCTCTGGGTGCTTCTTGTCCTCGCCGCGCTCCTCCTCGCGTGGCACTTCACCAAGGAGCGTCCCCGGGAGGAAGACTCCGAGCCGCTCCCCGCCGCGACCTGATCCCGCCCCGTGCCAACCAGATTCTCCCCACCCCGTCCGATTTGACCTTCACCTCACCAGAGTGGTTCTTTCTCCTCGCGGTCCTCGTGTTCGCGGGGTGGTTCTGGCCGCGCCTGCAACTCTGGCGCCCGCTGCGCGCCATCCTGCTGCTCCTCGTCACGCTCCTCCTCGCGGACCCGCAACTGACCCGCAACGATAGCGCCCTCGACCTGTGGGTTCTCCTCGACCGGTCGGAATCCACCGAGGACCTCGTCGACAAGGGCCTCCCGGAATGGAAGGAACTTCTGCGGCGCGCCAAGCCATCCCGCCGGGACGAGCTGCGCTTCGTCGACTACGCCTCGGAGGTCCTCGAACAGGGCGAGGGCGAGGCCGCGATCTACACCGGGTCCCGCAAGCTGACCCGCACGAACCTCGCGGTCCAGAACGTCCTCGCCCTCGCCGATGCCGGGCGCCCGGCGCGGGTCCTGGTGTTCAGCGACGGCTTTTCCACCGAGCCGCTCGTGGAAGCCGCCGCGAAGCTGAAGGCCCGGGGGATTCCGCTCGATTACCGCCTCGTGCGCGAGGACACCACCGACGACTTCAGCGTGGCCCGTCTCGAGCTGCCGACCCGCTCGCAGATGGGCGAACCGTTCGTCCTGGGGATCGCCGTCCGCGGCTTCACCGACACGATCCTCCCCCTGCGCGTCTACCGCGACGGGCAGCTCTTGACGGAAACGGAGGTCACCATCGAAGACGGCGTCGGGAAGGTCGAGTTCACCGACCGCCTCGCGGGGACCGGCGCCTACCGCTACGAGGCCGAGATCGTCCCCGAAACCGACGCCCACCCGGGCAACAACCGCGCCGAGCGCTGGATCGAGATCACCGGCGGCCCGCGCATCCTCCTGGTCAGCAAGTACACCGACGATCCGGTGGCCGCGGTCCTCACCAACCAGGGCTTCACGGTGGAGACCGCCGCCAACCCCCTCACCCTGCGCGTCGGCCAGCTCAACGGGGCCCGGGCCGTGATCCTCAACAACGTCCCGGCCTACGAGATCCCGATCGACTTCCTCGATGCCCTCGACTTCTTCGTGCGGGAACAGGGCGGCGGCCTCCTGATGGCCGGCGGCAAGCAGTCCTTCGCGGCGGGCGGCTATTTCCAGTCGCCGGTCGACGCCCTCCTGCCGGTCTCGATGGAACTCAAGTCCGAGCACCGCAAGCTCGCGGTGGCCCTCGCCATCGTGATGGACCGGTCCGGGTCGATGTCGATGAGCGTCGCGGCAGGCGGCGGGAAGCAGGTCAGCAAGATGGATCTCGCCAATGCCGGGGCGGCCAAGGCCATCGACCTCCTCGGCGGCATGGACAAGGTGTGCGTCTACGCGGTCGACAGCGAGCCCCACACGATCCTCAAGCTCACCACGATCGGCAACCGGAAGAAGACGCTCATGCAGAAAGTCCGCCGGGTGCAGTCGCGAGGGGGCGGGATCTACGTCTACCGCGGCCTGAAGGCGGCGTGGGAGGAACTGAAGAAAGCCGACATCGGCACCCGGCACATCATCCTCTTCTCGGATGCCGCCGACTCCGAGCAGCCGGGGGACTACATCAACCTCCTGGACGACGTCACCAAGAATGGCGGGAGCGTCTCGGTGATCGGCCTGGGGACGCGCGCCGATCCGGATGCGCAGCTCCTCGAGGACATCGCGAAGCGCGGGAACGGGCGGATCTTCTTCACCAGCCGGCCGCTCGAGATTCCGAAGCTCTTTGCGCAGGAGACCGTCACGGTGGCCCGGTCGGCGTTCATCGAGGAACCGGTGGAGGCCCAACCGACCGGCCAGTGGTCGGAGATTTCGCCGAAGCCGTTCGAATGGCTCTCCTCCGTCGACGGCTACAACCTCTCCTACGTCCGGGAGGACGCCACGCCCTCGCTCGTCTCGAAGGACGAATACCTGGCGCCGCTCGTGGCCCACGCCCGCCGCGGGATCGGCCGCAGCATGGCGGTCTCCTTCCCGCTCGGCGGCGAGCATTCCGAGATGATCCGGGGATGGCCGGCCTACGGTGACTTCGTGCAAACCCTCGGCCGCTGGTTGATGGGCTTCGACTTGCCGCCCGGCCTTGGTCTCCGCCACCGGCTCGAAGGCACCCGCCTGACCGTCGACCTCCTCTACGATACCGAGGAATGGTCGCAGCGCTTCGCCAGCGAGGCGCCCCGCGTCAAGTTGGTGGAAGGCGAAACCGGCGGCACGCCATACGAAGTGGCATGGAAGCGGATCGCCCCGGGGCACTTCTCGATGGCCAGGGAGCTGGACGAGGGGGTCGTGATCCGCGGGGCGGTGCAGGCCGGCCCGCATGCCATCCCCTTCGGACCGCTGGTGGTCGGGAGCTCCGCGGAGTGGTCGTTCGACCCGGACCGCCTGAAGGAGTTGCGGGAGGTGTCCCGCCTTTCCGGTGGCCGGGAGCTGCTGGACCTGTCCACGGCCTGGCTCCGACCGCCCGCCACGCACTCGACCGACCTCCGGCTGCCGCTGCTCATCGCGGCCCTGGCCATCATGCTGTTTGAAGCCCTCATCACGCGCATGGGTTGGAAGCTGCCGGTCCTCGTCCCGGCGGGCGCCCGCCAACGCCGGAAACCGGCGAAATCCCGGAAGAAGCAGGCCGGACGGCGCCAACCCCGGCCCCACGAATCCCCCGCCCCGGGCCCCGTTTACGAGGCCCCGGAGGCCGCCGAGGCACCCGCGGAGGCCGCCAAAAAGCCCCCCCCGGCCGCAAAACCCGCGGAAACTTCCACCCGCGAGCGGACATCTCGCTTTGACCGGGCCAAGCGGCGCAAGTAGAAGAGGGTCAGCGAATGAGCGAACCCAAGCAAGGAAAGCGGCGGGCGTGGGC
>JABDMC010000340.1 GCA_013001695.1 Akkermansiaceae bacterium | reverse complement strand
CCCCGCCCTCGAGCGCGACCTCGCCGCCACGGGTCTTCGTTTCGGCGACCCCGTCTTCATCCGCATCTTCAAGGAGGAACGCGAACTCGAACTGTGGGTCCGCCATCGCACCGACGGCCGCTTCAGGAAATTCCGCACCTGGCCGGTCGTCGCGATGTCCGGCAAGCTCGGCCCCAAGCTCGCCGAGGGCGATCGCCAGGCACCCGAGGGCTTCTACTTCGTCCCGCCCGGCCGCATGAAGCCCGACAGCCGCTTCCACCTCGCCTTCAACCTCGGCTACCCCAACGCCTACGACCGCGCGCACGGACGCACCGGCTCCTTTCTCATGGTCCACGGCAACCGCGTTTCCATCGGCTGCTTCGCCATGACCGATGCCAGGATCGAGGAGATCTACACGATCTGCGACGCCGCCCTCGCCAACGGTCAAGGCTTCTTCCGGGTGCATGTGTTTCCGTTCCGCATGACGGAGGCCCGCATGGCCCGGGCCAAGGAGCACCGATGGGAATCCTTCTGGAAAAACCAGCAGGAGGGCTACCGCCACTTCGAGACAAGCAAGCGCCCGCCCAACGTGACCGTCGTGAACAAGCGCTACGTCTTCGGGGAGTAGACCTCTCCCCGTAGCGGAACGGCTTCCCGTTCCGACCTCGAAAGGTCGCGCCACCTCCAAGGGTTCACTCTCCCCCTCGAAAGCGGAAGCGCTTCCGCTACCACGACATGGACGCCCCCTCCTCAGCCGTAGCGGAACGGCTTCCCGTTCCGACCGTCTCCAATGGAGACAGGCGTTCCGCTACGAGATTTGGCCACCGTCCATGATCGCCTCGGCCATCCGCAAGGCCTCGCGATTCGGCCCCACCTCGTGCACGCGGTGGATCCGTGCGCCCTTCGAGCGGGTGTAGGCGGTGAGCGCCACCGTCGGCCACGACCGCAGGGCGAGGTCGGGAGATCCCATCGCCTTTCCGAGGAAGCTCTTGCGCGAGAGACCGATCAGGAGGGGTCGACCACCGGGAGAAAGCTGGTCGAGGCGGCGCAGCAGGAGCAGATTGTGATCCTGGGATTTGCCGAAGCCGATCCCCGGATCGAAGACGAGGCAGCCCTCCCGCAATCCCAATTCGACAAGTTCGCGGTGTCGCGTTTCGAAGAACGACCGCACCTCGACAACCACGTCATTGTATTCCGGGTGCTCCTGCATCGTGCGCGGCTGCCCCTGCATGTGCATCACCACCACCCCTGCCCCGCTCTCCCGGCAGACTTCCGCCATGGCGACGTCGCCGCGCAATCCGGTGACGTCGTTCACGATGTCGGCCCCGGCCGCAAGCGCCTCCGCCGCCACCGCCGCCTTCGAGGTGTCGATGGAAATGAGCCCGTCCCATTCGCCCCGCAGCCGTTCGATCACGGGCACGGTACGCGCGATTTCCTCGTCCACCCCGACCGCCTCCGCCCCCGGCCGGGTCGATTCGCCACCCACGTCGATGATGTCCGCTCCCTCCGAAATCATGTCCCGCGCATGCCGCAACGCGGGCTCGGTTTCCTCGAAAGATCCCCCGTCCGAGAACGAATCCGGCGTGGTGTTGAGGATACCCATGACGAGCGCGCGCCGCGTCAGGTCGAGGCGGCGGCCCCGGGCTTCCCAGATGAGTGGTGGATTGGTCATTGATCCGTCGCCGGGATCGTCTTAGCTTCCAGTCTATGCCTACGACAACCGCAAAGCTCGGCATCGCAACCGCGGTGGCCCTCCTCCTCGGCTTCCTTCCGGTGCTCAGCGCCCAGAAATCCTTCCCGGACGAATACCAGGAAAAGTGGGAAAAGGCCGGCCCGAACGTGCGCTTCATGCGGCATTACGACGGCACCCGCACCGAGTTCCGCCGGAGCCCGGACGACCGCATCCACACCAAGAAGACCTTCAGCGGCAATGGCGCGCTCGTGCTCGTGTCGGTCTACCGCATGGATGCACTGGGCAATCCCCGCAGCTGCAAGATCTACGATGGCCGCAAGAACCTCCTCTACAAGGTCGCCTACGGATACCACAAGGAGCACGGTAAGCTTGTCGCCGAGGACATGTTCGATGCCCGCACCAAACGTCTCAACCCAAACAATGGGAGGGAAATGCCGGTGCGGCGGATGTACTACACCTACGACGCCCAGGGGAACCGGAGCCGCCCGATCTGCTACAACTTCCTCGAGGGCGAGCGCGCGGAGAAAATCTTCGGCAAGGACAGGATGAAGACGACCTTCCCGGAGAACAACCCCTTCCGCGACAGCGGAAGCCGCTGAGTTCGCCAGGATCGCATGAAGGGGCCGCAGCTGCTCGTCGTCCTGCTGGTCCTCGCCGCCATCGCGGGTGCCTTCCTGGTCCTGCGCAAGGGACGGGACCGCCCACCGGATCCGCCATCCGGGGCGCCGGAAGCTGCCGTCCATCGCTTCGTGCTGGAACAGCTCGGCCGGGAGCCCGGACCAATGCCGTCCCTCACCCGGGTTCCGCCGGAAAGACTCGTCGAGCTGACCACGAAAACGCTCGCCGGGCACTTTGGTGAGGACGGTCTCGCCCTGCGCGCCCGCGCCTACGCGCTCCTGCACCTGCTTCCGGAGTCCCAGGACCTCGCGACCCAGTGGGGCACCGCCCGGGCCTCGGCCGACCGCGGGTGTGCCCGGGAATCCCCGACCATCGCGCTGGCCGATGACTTCGACCTGTTCAACCCGACCGAGCAGGGGCGGCTCGCCCGCCTCCTGACCCACTCCCTCCTCGGCCCCGCGGCGGGGAACTCCGATGACGCCTACCTCGCTGACTGGGCGCTGCGCGGGGGTATTGCCGCGGAAATCGAGGCCCGCTTCCTCGCGCAGCGCGGGGGCGCCCTGCCGCTGCCCAGCAACGCCGAGATGGAGCACGAGGCCCTCCTGCTTTCGCTCCCGGTCTACACCCACAATCTCGCCCAGCTCCCGCTCATGGAGGGTCGCGACGCCGTGCGGCGGCGCCTGGCCGCCGGCGAGGATTTCCCCGAGATGCTCGCCGCCCCACCCGCGCACACCCTCGCCCTCCTCGCGCCTGCGGCCGTCCTCGAACCCACCCCCGCCCTCCCCGCGCTCCCCGGACTCCTCCTTGGGGAATCCCTCGGCGCCTACGCCGCCGCCCTCCTCGGCGAACGACTCGGCGACCACCTCGACGGGGAGGCCCTGGGACCGGCCTGGCGGGCGGATCGCTACGGGATCTTTCAATCAGATGGAGGGGAACACCTCCTCTGGATCTCGATCTGGTCCGGCGAGGAAGCCGCCATCCGCATGGCCGCCCTGCTGCAGGGACAGGTCACCCCGGACGACCCCGCCGGCCGCCACCAGCGGGTCCGCCGTGACGGGACCACTGTCACCTTCGCCAACTGCGCCGACGAGTTCACTCTCGACGAACTCCTCCCCGCCTCCCTAGACTCATCCGCAAAAGCTCCATGATCGCGAGAAAAGTCATCTTCGAGGGCCGCGTGCAGGGGGTCGGCTTCCGCTACACCACCCGGCAGATCGCCACCGGCTTCGATGTCTGCGGCTGGGTCCGCAACCTCCCCGACGGCACGGTGGAACTGCACGCCGAGGGCGAGGACGAGGAGGTCGAGGGCTACCTCAAGGAGATCCTCGAGGAAAGCGCGGTGGCCCACCATATCAAGCACCACACCATCGCCGAGACCCCGCCCCTCGACGAGCCCCGCGGCTTCCAGATCCTCAGTTGAGCACATCGCAGTCATCTCCGGGATTGCTTTCTTCCGGGATGCGGCCAGCATTTCGCAACCCCACCCTGCCACGCCGATGTCAAGAACCCAGTCCGTCGCCGAAACGCTCACCGCCCTGCAGAGCGGTGACATCGAGAAGGCCGTCACCTTGAGCAACCGCTACAGTGGCCGCGAGGGATCCCTCTACGAGCACGACACCGTCGCGCTCGTGCGCACCATCCTCGAGCACGACTACACTCCGGACCCGCGCCTTTCCGAATCAATCCTCGCCCCCCTGCGCGTCCTGGCCGCGGCCACGGAACTGTGGGGCATGGAGGAGGCCGAGGACTACATCGACATCTCGGGCCACTGGCACTTCCGCTACGAACCCGCGGAAGCCCTGCGCCTCCTGCACGACGCCGGACTGGAAAAACACCGGCTCAACGCCATGGCCGCCATGGGTGTGGAACGCGTGTGTGTCCGGTTCCTCAACCGCTCGTGTGTGTGCTCGGTGTGCCGCAAGATCAAGGACCGCGAG
>JABDMC010000307.1 GCA_013001695.1 Akkermansiaceae bacterium | reverse complement strand
TCCCCCCTCGAGCATATTTTTTCCCTCGGAATGCCGGGGAGCGGAGGGAGACGGGTCGGACAGGTCGGACGGGTTGGGCGGGTTGGGCGGGTTGGGGGGGGCGATTCTGCGGCGCTAATTTGGGCGCGCGTGCGGGTCCCGGCGGACCACTATTCGCGGGTGGGGCCCGGATCCATGGCTTTGTCTTGATATGCGACGGGGCATTTCGAGGATGGGGAGGCGATGACGGATGCGATCCGGACGGAAGCGGTGGTGAAGGATTTCGGGAAGCTCCGGGCCCTCGACCACGTGTCGATTGAGATCGAGCAGGGAGAATTGTTCTTCCTGCTGGGCGGGAGCGGTTGCGGGAAGACGACCCTGCTGCGCTGCATCGCGGGGCTGGAGGAGCCCACCGAGGGGAAGGTGTTCTTCGGAGACGAGGATGTGACGCGGCTTCCGGCGCACAAGCGCGAGGCCGCGATGGTGTTCCAGAGCTACGCCCTGTGGCCGCACATGTCGGTGGGGCAGAACATCGCCTTCGGGCTGGAGGAACGAAAGGTGCCCAAGCCGGAGATCAAGGAGCGGGTCGAGGAGGTTCTCAAGATGGTGCGGATGGAGGGCTTCGAAAAACGCGGGATCGACCAGATGTCCGGGGGGCAGCAGCAGCGCGTCTCGCTGGCGCGGGCCCTCGTGGTGCGGCCGAAGTGCCTTCTGCTCGACGAGCCGCTCTCGAACCTCGATGCCCAGCTGCGGCTCGAGATGCGTTCCGAGATCCGGCGAATCGTGAAGGAGAACGACCTCACGGGCGTCTACGTGACGCACGACCAGGAGGAGGCCCTCTCGATGGCGGACCGGCTGGCGGTGATGGATTCCGGGCGGGTGGTCCAGGTGGGCACCCCGCAGGAGGTCTATCGCAATCCGAATTGTTCCTACGTGGCGGAGTTCATCGGCGAGACGAACCTGCTGGAGGGCAAGGTGAAGGGGAAGGGGAGCAACGGGAGCGTGGAGGTGGAAACCGCCGCGGGCGTCGTGGCGGGCCGCCTCACGGTGGATGACTGGAAGCCGGGCGCGGGCGAGCAGGCCACGGTGGCGGTGCGGCCGGAAGCGCTGAAGGTGGTGGACGCCGACGGGGCCATGAAGGGATGGATTGCGGAGACGGTCTACCTCGGGGACCTCATCCAGTATCGCGTCGTGACCGATTCCGGGGTGGAGCTGCAGGTTGCGGAAATGAACCCCCACGTGGTGCGCGAGGCCGGGGAGGACACCATCGGGATCGAGGTGAACCGCGAAGATGTGGTGGTCCTGAAATACTGATGGAGCGGGGACACATGCAGACGAGAGCACGCTGTCATCCATCCCCCGCCACCGCGCGGGAGGCGGGAGGCCCGGAGGACGCGGCATCATGACGGTCGGCTGGCGGAAGTACGCGGCGATCCTCGTGCCGATGACGGTGGTGGTGGCGGCCCCGCTCGTCCTGCGGGAGGAAGGGGACACCGGGGCGGCGGGCGCGGACGTGCGCCTCGAGGTGATATCGCCGCACAACGAGACGATCCGGCGGGAGTTCGGGGAGGCCTTCGCGGCGTGGTGGAAGGAGAAGTCCGGCGAGCGGGTCTACGTGAACTGGCGCACGCCGGGGGGGACGTCGGAGATCAAGCGGGTGCTCGACAGCGCCTACGAGGCGGCCGCGGCGGGCGGCCGGGACGGCATCGGGATCGACCTGTTCTTCGGCGGCGGGGAGTACGACTTTTCGAAGCAGGCGAGCCTCGGGCGATTCGAGAAGCTGCGGGTGTTCGAGAGCCGGAAGGAATTGTTCGAGAGCGGGGTGATCCCGGCGACGATGAGCGGGGAGAGGTACTACGACCCGGAGCACACTTGGGTGGGCGTCTGCCTGTCGAGTTTCGGGATCTGCTACAACACCGACCTGGTGAACGCCCGCGGGCTGGTGCCGCCGTCCCGGTGGGAGGATCTCGGGACGCCGGAGTACTACCGCGGCATCGCGCTGGCCGACCCGACGAAGAGCGGCTCGGTGGCGAAGGCCTTCGAGATGCTCGTGCAGGAGCAGATGCAGGCGGTGGCGAAAACGGGCGCGGGCCGGGACGATGTCATGGAAGCGGGATGGAAGGCCGGGCTGAACCTCATCCAGAGGATCGGGGCGAATGCGCGCTACTTCACCGACAGCGCGTCGAAGATTCCGCATGATGTGGCGCAGGGGAACGCGGTCGCGGGGATGTGCATCGACTTCTACGGCCGGTCCTTCAACGAGTCGCTCAAGGAGGAGGACGGGACCTCCCGCCTCGAGTTCATCACGCCGGTGGGGGGCAGCTCGATCAGCGTCGATCCCGTGGCGGTCCTGCGCGGGGCGCCGCACCCGGAGCTGGCGCAGGAGTTCGTGGAGTTCCTGCTGACGAAGCGGGGGCAAATGATCTGGAATGCGAGGGTGGGGGCGGACCCGGGGCCGCATCACCGCGCCCTGCGGCGCCTGCCGATCCGCCGGGACCTCTACGAGGGGGAAACCCTTGCGATGATGGTGGATCGCGATGCGATGCCCTACGAGGCCGCGGGGGAATTCGTTTACGACGGCGCCCTGACGGGGCACCTGTTCACGGCCCTGCGGACCATCGTGCGGGTGATGTGCATCGATTCGCACCACGAACTGAAAGCCGGGTGGGAGGCCTTGATCGAGGCGGGCTTTCCGGAAAAGGCGACCTCGACGTTTTTCCACGTGGGCGCGGTGTCGTACGAACGCACCGGCACCGTCATCCGGGAGGCGCTGAAGTCCGAGGACAAGGTGGCGGCGGCGCGGCTCCTGAACCAACTCGGCCGGACGTTCCGGGCGAACTACCGGGAGGCGGCGCGCCTCGCGCGGGAGGGGAGATGAGCGATGGGCGATATTCGATATTCGATATTCGATATTCGATATTCGATATTCGATATTCGATATTCGATATTCGATATTCGATATTCGATGGTCCCGTTTCTGTTAGAGTGCCCGGCTCCTCGCTCCTTGCCCCCTGCCTCCCGACCCCCGACCCCCGACTCCTGACTCCTGACTCCTGACTCCTGACCTCCGAAACAACGGGCTGGGCGATTGAAAACCGCCGCCACATTCACTGACCGCATGAACCGCAGGATCGCCATCACCATCACCGTCATCGTGGCGGTGCTCTTCGGGGTGTTCTTCATATTTCCGGCGGCGATCGTGCTGGGGGAGGCGTTCTGGTCGAAGGACACCGGCTTCACGCTGGCCTTCGTCGGCGAGGTGTTTTCGAACCCGGTGTACCTGGAAGGGCTGCGGAATGCCTTCATGCTGGGGGTCACCAGCACCCTCGCGAGTCTGCTGATCGCCTTCCCGCTGGCGCTGCTGGCGCACCGCTACCGGTTTCCGTTCAAGGGGACGCTGGGAGCCCTGATCCTGATTCCGCTGGTGCTCCCGCCGTTCGTGGGGGCGGTGGGCGTGAAGCAGATGCTGGGGGTGAAGGGGGCCCTGAACGCTTTCCTGGTCGATCTGGGGTTGATGGATGCCGGGGCGCCGGTGGACTGGCTCGGCGAGGGGCGGTTCTGGGGGGTGGTCATCATGAACGCCCTGCACCTCTATCCGATTCTCTACATGAACGTCGCGGCGGCCTTGTCGCACCTCGATCCCGCGATGGAGCAGGCCGCGCAGAACCTCGGCTGTCCGCCGTGGAAACGGCTGTGGAGGATCACCCTGCCCCTCACGATGCCGGGCATCTTCGCGGGCGGGGCGATCGTGTTCATCTGGTCGTTCACGGAACTGGGGGTGCCGCTGGTCTTCGACTACACGCGGGTGGCGCCGGTGCAGGTCTACGACGGGATCAAGGACCTCGGGTCGAACCCGTTTCCCTACGCGCTGGTGGCGGTGATGCTGGTGGTGTCGGCGGGCGTCTTCCTGATTTCGAAGAAGCTCCTCGGGCGGTCGGGGCTGGGGATGACGCCGCGGCCGAAGGGCCGCCAGAACGAGGTGGAGTTGCGGGGGGTGAAGGGCTTCCTGTGCAGCGGGGTCTTCCTGCTGGTGCTGGTGGTGGCCTCCGTGCCGCACCTCGGGGTGATCCTGTCCTCGGTGTCCGGCGACTGGTACGGAACGATCCTGCCGTCCTCGTTCACCGGGGAGCATTACCGGGAAGCACTCGGCCACCCGCTGGTGGTGCCGTCGATCAAGAACAGCCTGCTCTACGCGAGCGGGTCGACCCTGATTGACATCGTGCTGGGCCTGATGATCGCGTGGGTGGTGGTGCGGAGCGACATCAAGGGGAGGTCCCTGCTGGATGCGCTCGTGATGCTGCCGTTGGCGGTGCCCGGATTGGTGCTGGCCTTCGGATTCCTGGCGCTTTCGCAGGAAGGCCGGGTCTTTCATTTCCTCGTGGGGACGGCGGAGAACCCGGCCCTCCTGCTGGTGGTGGCCTACGCGGTGCGGCGGCTGCCGTACGTGGTGCGGGCCGCGGTGGCGGGCCTGCAGCAGAGCAACATCGCGCTGGAAGAGGCGGCCCTTTCCCTGGGGGCCACGCCGGCGCGGATGATGCGGCGGGTGGCCCTGCCGCTGCTCGGCGCCAACGTCGTGGCGGGCGGCATCCTGGCCTTCGCGTTCGCGATGCTGGAGGTCAGCGACAGCCTCATTCTCGCCCAGCAAGCGGAGCATTTCCCGATCACGAAGGCGATCTACTCGCTCCTCGGGACCCTCGGCAACGGGCACGAGCTGGCGGCCGCCCTCGGGGTGTGGGCCATGGTGTTCCTGTCGATCTCGATCATCGGGGCGGTGGTCCTGGGGGGCAAGAAGGGCGGCTTGTTCCGGATGTGATCCGGGGCGGGAGATCAGGGCCTCGTCCGGCCGGCGGCCCGCCGCCGCAGGACGGGATCGAGGAAGTTGGCGGCGACGATGAGCAGGGTGCCGAGGTAGAAGGCGGGGTGGAGGTCCTTGTATTCGTGGAAGAGGATGGCCCCGAGAATGATGCCCCACACCGGCTCGAAGTTGAAGGCGAGGTTGGAGGTGAAGGCCGTGATGCGGCGCAGGAGGTGGATGTTCCAGGTCTGCGCGACCAGGGTGCAGAGGATGGCGAGGGTGAGAAGCGGCAGCCAGTCGTCGGCACGCGGAACTTCGAAGGTGAAACGCGGGGTCAGCGCGATCCAGGTGACACACATGAGGACCGCCCCCCACATCTCGTAGAGGAAGATGGCGCGCGAGGAATGGCCCTGCTGCATGAAGGCCCGGTTGAACACCGGGAAGAGGGCCGCCAGCACGGAGCCCGCGAGGGCCACCGAGAAGCCGGCCAGGTAGCGGGTCTCGAGACCGGCGATCAGGACAATGCCGACGATCACGATGATGCCCGTGAGGATTTCGGTGGGGCGCACCGGGCGGCGGGCGATGAGCGGTTCGGTGATGGCGGTGAACAGCGAGATGGTGGCGAAGCCCGCCAGCGCCACCGAGATGTTGGCGAGGCTGATCGACCAGAAGAAGCAGATCCAGTGGGCGCCGATGAGGCATCCGACCCCGATGGCATCGCGGGCCACCCGGCGCGGGAGGCGCAGCAGGCCCGGCGCCGCGACGGCGAGCCAGATCCACATCCCGACGGCGGCGATGCCGGTGCGCCACAGGACCATGGACGGCGCCTCGATCGTCATGATGCGTCCCAGCACGGCCGTGAAGGCCAGGATGAAGACGAGGATGTGGAGCTGGAGGAACGGGTTCAGGATTCTGGGTGCCGGGATGGAAACGGCCGGGGGCCGGTGAAATCTGACCGGGGAAGGCCGGAAACTGAACCCAAATTCCCGCGGCGCCGGGGATTGAACAGCCGCTTGTGTTTGGTGCGCCCGGGGGGTAGCGTTCAAGCAAGGTGAAAACGCCACCAAGCATATTCAACGACGTGCTGGGGCCGGTGATGCGCGGCCCCTCGAGTTCGCACAGCGCCGCCTCCCTGCGGATCGGGCGCCTGGCCCGGGACCTGATGGGCGGCGAGTTGACGGAGGTGCTCGTCGAGTACGATCCCAACGGGTCGCTGGTGACGACCCACGAGTCGCAGGGGTCGGACCTGGGCTTGTTCGGGGGGCTGATGGGATGGGAGACCGACGATGACCGGTTGCCGCGGTTTCGGGAGGAGATCGGCAAGCACGGGATCGACGTCACCATCCGCTACACGAGCTACGGGGCGGCCCACCCCAACACCTACAAGTTGACCCTGCGCAACAGCCGGGAGGAGCGCAGCCTCACGGCCATCTCGACGGGCGGCGGGATGATCGAGGTGCAGGAGATCGAGGGAGCGGCGGTCCGGATGGCGGGCGACTACTTCGAAACCCTCGTCTTCCTGTCGGAGCCGGCGGACGGCCTCGCGGGCTGGTTGGAGGCGGAAGCCTCCTTCGAGGAGGTCATCCCGTGTGCCGGCCGTCATGGCGACATGATCGAGATCAAGAGCTGCTCCGCTCCGGACGAAGGCGTGCTGGAGGAGTTGCGGAACAACCCGGCGGTGGCCGCGGTGCGGGTGCTCGATCCGGTCCTCCCGGTCCTCTCGCGGCGCGACCTCGAGGTGCCATGGATCCGCTGCGGCGCCATGGAGGAATACCGCCGGCAGCACGGCGGGACCATGACGCTGGGCGAGCTGGGGGCCCTCTACGAGGCGGCCCGGGGCGACATCTCGACCGACGAGGTGCGGACGCGCATGTCGAAGCTGGTCGGGATCATGGAGGATTCCATCGCGTCGGGCCTGCGCGGGACGGCCTACGAGGACCGCATCCTGCCGTCGCAGTCGCCCCGCTTCCAGGAGATGATGGAGGGCGGGAAACTCGTTCCCGGGGACGTCCTGAACCGGATCATCATGTATATTTCCGCGATGATGGAGATGAAGAGCTCCATGGGGGTGATCGTGGCGGCCCCGACCGCGGGCTCGTGCGGCGCCCTGCCCGGGGCGGTGCTCGGGGTGGCCGATGCGCTCGGACTCGGGCGGGAGGAGCGGGTCGAGGCGATGCTGGCGGCCGGCATGATCGGGGTGTTCATCGCGGCGCACTCGACCTTCGCGGCGGAAGTGGCGGGGTGCATGGCGGAGTGCGGATCGGGAGCCAGCATGGCCGCCGCGGGGATCGTGGGCATGGCGGGCGGCTCGTTCGAGCAGCAGATCGGGGCGGCCTCGATGGCGCTCCAGAACAGCTTCGGGATGACCTGCGACACCCTCGCGAACCGCGTCGAGGCGCCGTGCCTGGGGCGGAATGTCACCGCCGGATCGAATGCCCTCGCCTCGGCCAACATGGCCCTCGCCGATTACCGGCACCTCGTCCCGTTTGACGAGGTCGTCGACGCCATGAAGGAAGTCGGGGACCTCATGCCGCGGGAGGTGTGCTGCACCGGCCTGGGCGGGCTGGCGATCACGCCCGCGTCAAAGCAGATCGCGGCGGACCTGAAGTCGCGCTGCGGCGGGTGCGGGAAGGCGGATGTGGCGGAGGCGACCCGGCGGAGCCGGTAAGGGGGCCATCCCGGCGCGCATCCCCGCGGCGGTGGTCGCGGGGAGCCGGCGGTGGGGCCGCCGCGAGGATCACAGTTCGGGGGCGACGAGCTCGTGCCACGTCTGGCGGCGGCGGATGAGCCTGGCCTCGGACCCGTCGACGAGGACCTCGGCGGGCATCGGGCGGGTGTTGTAGTTCGAGGCCATCGTGAACCCGTAGGCGCCGGCGGACATGAGGGCCACCACGTCCCCGGCCTGGAAATCGGCGAGGTCGCGGTCCTGGCAGAAGAAGTCGCCGGTTTCGCAGATGGGGCCGACCACGTCGGCGGTCTTGCGGCGGGCGTTGAGGTCCTCGCGGACGGGGACGATCTCGTGGTGGCCCTCGTAGAGCGCGGGGCGGATGAGGTCGTTCATGCCCGCATCGACCACCTTGAAGGTCTTGGCGCTTCCGGCCTTCTCGTAGAGGCAGGAGGTCAGGAGGACGCCGGCGTTTCCGGCGATGTAGCGGCCGGGTTCGAGGAGGATCTTGAGGCCGAGGTCCTTGAGACGGGGAACAACCTCCGCGGCGTAGCGGTCGATGGTGAGCGGCGCGTCGTCCTGGCGGGACCACCACGCCACGTCGCCGGACTCGAGGGCCGCATCGTAGATGATGCCGATGCCCCCGCCGATCGAGAAGAACTCGATGCCGTGGTCGGCCTTCAGTTCCGCGGCGAGGGGCGCCACGCGCTCGATGGCCTCCACGAAGGGCTCCACCGAGCGCAATTGCGACCCGATGTGCATCTGGATTCCCCGGACCGCGAGGTGCGGGCAGTTCCCGGCCCGCTGGTAAAGCCCCGCGACGAACTCGTAGTCGATCCCGAACTTGTTCTCGGACTTGCCGGTCGAGATGTACTTGTGGGTTTGGGCATCGACGTTGGGATTGACGCGGATCGCGACCGGCGCGGTGACCTGCATCTCCCCGGCGACCTCGTTGACGAACTCCAGCTCGGCCTCCGATTCGACGTTGAAGCAGTAGATGCCCTCCTCGAGGGCGTAGCGGATCTCCTCGCGGGTCTTCCCGACGCCGGCGAAGGTGCAGGTCGCGGGGTCGCCGCCGGCCTCGAGGACGCGGAACAACTCGCCCCCCGAGACGATGTCGAAGCCGCTGCCGAGCTCCCGGAGGATCCGGAGGATGGAGAGGTTCGAGTTCGCCTTGACGGCATAGGCGATGTGGTGGTCGAGGCCGGCGAGGGCCTCGTCGAGGCGCGTGTAGTGGTCGCGGATGGTGCGGGCCGAGTAGACGTAGAGGGGCGTGCCGAACTCGGCGGCGAGATCGGCGAGGGAGACCTCCTCACAGTGCAGGAGCCCGTGCGCGTAGTGGAAGGAATGCATGGCGGCGGCGGAGTGTCCGTGGCGGGGGGACCCGCGAAAATGAAAAACCGGGAGCCGCAACCCCCGGTCTTCCAAGAAGTGGAACCAAGGCGGAAAATCAGCCGTTCACGGTCTGGAGGATGCGGCGCACGACCTTGTAGGGGTCGGCATTGGACGCCGGGCGGCGATCCTCGAGGTACCCTTTCCAGCCGTTTTGCACGGTGCCGATGGGGATCCGGATCGAGGCCCCGCGATCGGAAACCCCGTAGCTGAACTTGTCGATGGCCTGGGTCTCGTGGATTCCGGTGAGGCGCATGTCGTTGTAGGACCCGTAGACCGCGATGTGCTCGTCGTGGACCGGGGCAAACTTGTCGAGGAGCTTCTTCATGCCCTCTTCGCCGCCTTCGTTGCGGATGAAGGTGTTGGAGAAGTTGGTGTGCATCCCGGAGCCGTTCCAGTCGCCAACGACCGGCTTGGGGTGCAGTTCCACGGTGACGCCGTATTTCTCGGCGGTCCGCACGAGGAGGTAGCGCGAGAGCCAGAGGTCGTCGGCGGCGCGCTTGGCGCCCTGTCCGAAGAGCTGGTATTCCCACTGGCCGATCATGACTTCGGCGTTGATGCCGGTGACGCCGAGGCCGGCCTCGATGCAGAGGTCGAGGTGCTCCTCGACGATGTCGCGGCCCTCGACGTTGCCGTTGCCGACCGCGCAGTAGTAGGGGCCCTGCGGGCCGGGATAGCCGCCCTTCGGGAAACCGATCGGGATCTTCTCCTTGCTGAGGACGTATTCCTGCTCGAATCCGAACCAGAAGTCGTCGTCGTCGTCCCAACCGCCGCGCGTGTTCGACGGGTGGGTCGAGCCGTCGGCGGCGAGCACTTCGCACATGACGAGGTAGGCATTGATGCGGTCCGGGTCGGGGACGATGCGGGCCGGCTTGAGGAGACAATCGGACGAGCTGCCTTCGGCCTGCTCGGTGGAGGATCCGTCGAACGCCCACCCGGGGAGAGCATCCACCTCCGGGGTGCCGTCGCCGTCGTATTCCCAGATCTTGGTCTTGCTGCGGAGGTTGGGCTCGGGGGTGTAGCCATCCAGCCAGATGTATTCGAGTTTTACGTTAGCCATGGTAGTGGTGGTGTCTTGGATTGGGCCGCCGCCGCGGGGGGGAGCTGGCCGCAGGCGCACTTGGGCGTCAGGACGTGTGCCAATTCCGCGGCGCTTGTCAATCGTTTACGGCGGGTAAATCGACCACGATGAGGGTGGCGTCGTCGTGCTGGCAGCTGGCCCGGGCCTTGCGGAGGAGGGCCTCGGCGCAGGCCTCGGCATGCCCTTCCCCGAGGGTCTGGGCGAGGGGGCCGTCCCAGAGGCCGTCGATGAGCCCGTCGGTGCAGAGGAGGTAGCGGTCCGCGGGCTGCGTCGGGATCGTCGCGACCTGGGGAAAGATCTGCGGGTGGCCGCCGCCGAGGGCTTCATAGAGGGCGGACCGCCGCGGGTGGAGGCGGAATTCGCGCTCGCTGAGCCGGCCGCGCTTCCAGGCCTTGAACGCGAAGGTGTGGTCGTCGGTGAGGAGATCAAGCGATCCGTCGCGGAGGCGGTAGAGGCGGCTGTCGCCGACATGGGCGAGGTGGAGGCGGGAGTCCTCGAAGCAGGCCAGGGTGAGGGTGCAGCCCATCTTCTCGAGGTTGGCCTCGCGCGCGGCGAGGGTGTTGATGTCGTGATGGCAGCGCGACACGAGGGCGTTGAGCAGGGCCTCCCAGTCGGTGTGCCGGCCATCCGCAAACAGGTCGGGGAGCATGCGCCGCATTCCGGCGAGGACGAGGCGGGAGGCGAGCTCGCCGGCCCGGCCGCCGCCGATCCCGTCGGCGACCGCGAAGAGGAGCGGGTGGGGATCGAGGAAGCGTTCGCCGTGCACCCCGAGGCGTTCGCACCGCCCGGCGGCAACCTCCAGCGCGATCCAGGCGTCGTCGTTGGCCTGCTTGTAGGAGCCCGAGTCGGTGAGGGCCGCCCAGCGGAGGCGGGCCGAGCCCGGGGCGGGGGTGGGGTGGTAGCCGGGATCCCGGTGGGGATCGGGGAGGAGGGTGGCGAGCTCGAAATCGATCAGGCAGAAGCGGCCGAGTTCCTCGGAGTAGGTGACGTTGCGCGGTTCGGGGTCGTCGTGGCGCACGCCGAACTCGCGTTCCAGCTCCGCGAAGAGGGCATCGGATCGCTCCCGCGAGATGCCCGGCGCCGGCTGGCCGCAGTTGGTGGTGACGATGGTGGTTTCGGCCTGGTCGTGGTCGAGGAGCCGGGGGACGTACGGGCAGCCGCGTTCCTCGAGGGCCCGCAGGATGTGGGCCTCGTTCTCGCAGCGCTTTTCCTTCTCGTGCCCGCGAAAGCACTTGTGGACGCGCCCCTCGAAATCGATCCGCACTTCGGAACGAATGCCGTCCTTGAGTTCCTTCACCGGCAGGAGTGAAGGGGAAAGTGCCCGTGATGGGGAGAGCAAACTCGTTCCGGGGCATCGGTGGCCCGCCGGGCGGCGGCGAATCGGCCGGGGCGCGCCGATTCCTTGACTTTCCGCATCGGCGGGCGATTATGACCGCGCGTGGAAAAGGTGGAAATTCCAAGGAAGACGATTTACCGGCTCTCGATTTACCAGCGGTGCCTGACGAAGCTGCACGAGAACGGGGCCGAGACGGTGAGTTCCTCGGCGCTGGCGGCGGCCGCCGGGGTGAAGCCCGCCCAACTGCGCAAGGACCTGACCTACTTCGGCCAGTTCGGGACGCGGGGGCTGGGGTACTCGGTGGAGGAACTGCGGAATGCGATCCGGGATGTCCTCGGCCGCACGCACCTGCAGCCGGTGGTCCTCATCGGGGCGGGCAACCTGGGCACGGCCCTCCTGAGATACCAGGGGTTCCAGAAGGAGGGCTTCGAGGTGGTGGCGGCGTTCGACGCCGTCCCGGAGGGGGTTGTGAAGCGCGGCATCTCGGTGCCGCTCCACGACATCGACGACCTCACCAGGTTCGTGCAGGAAAACGAGGTCCGGCTCGCGATTCTCTGCGTGCCGGCCGACGGCGCCCAGGAGGTCGCGAACGAAATCGTCGGCGCCGGGGTGACCGGGATCCTGAACTTTTCCCCCACGGTCCTGCAGGTCCCGGAATCGGTCACGGTCAACAACGTCGACCTCGCCCTCGAGCTCGAGAACCTCTCCTACTTCGTGGGGCGCGATTAGCCCGGCCGGCCGGGCCGGGGCGGGGAACTTGAAAATCGGCCTAAGAAGACCTCGTCCGGGGCGTTTCCCGTGTAGAATGAGCCCGGATGGGCAAGCCCCAGGACACGCCGTTGAGCCAGGAAGAATTCGTGGAACATGCCCTCGCGGAATTCGAGCGTCCGCTCGTGGCCTATGCCATGGGCTTCGTGCACGACCTCGAGCGCGCGCGGGACGTCGTCCAGGACACCTTCATCCGCCTCTACCAACAGGACCGCTCGAAGGTCGAGCGCAGCCTGAAGGCCTGGTTGTTCACCGTCTGCCGGAACCGGGCCCTCGATGTGCTCCGCAAGGAAAAGCGCATGGTGGAGCTCAGCGACGAGCGGTTGGCGGGCCTCGAGAGCGAGGCCGCGGGACCGGGCGTCCGTGCCGATTGGGACGAACGCGTCGGCCAGGTGATGAAGGCGCTCGAACGGCTCTCCGAGAATCAGCGCGAAGTGATTCGCCTCAAGTTTCAGCAGGGGCTCAGCTACAAGGAGATCAGTGCCCTGACGGGCCTGACCACCGGCAACGTCGGGTTTCAACTGCACGCCGGCCTGAAGCGCCTGCGATCCCTGCTGCCGCCGGATTTGCTCGATAACCTCAATTCCAACCGACCGACATGAGCCACATCCACCCGGAAGATCCCCGTGTCACCGCGCATGCCCTCGGCGAACTCGCCGGGGCCGACGTGGCGGCGGTCGAGCGGGCCGCCATGACGAATCCCGCCGTGGCCCGGGCCATCGAGGAAACGCGCCAAATGGCGGCGTGTCTCGAATCGGCCTTCGGTGCCGAGGAACTGGGGCTCGATCCGGCCCGGCGGGAAGCCGTGCGCCAGGCGGGGCGCATGCCGGTGCCCGAGAAGATCATCTCGAGGGACCGGGCGCGCCGGTGGGGCCGGGTGGCCCTCGTCACGGGCATCGCCGCGGGCCTCCTGGCGGGTGCCGTTTTCATGATGGTGAACACCCCGGTGGGGGAACGAAGGACCACCTTCCGGGAGGAAGCCGCCCAGCGGCGTGAGGCGCAGTTGCAGGTCCTCCTGGCGCCGGCGCCGGCGGCCGGCGAGCCGAGGCGGTTCCTCGGACAGGGGTCCCCGGCGGCCCCCGGAGCAGAGGCGGAAATCACCGGTGTGGGGAGCGCCGAGTATCACGCCCTGGGACGATTGATGAGTGAGGACCCCGCGGCCTTTTTCCGGGGCGTCGAGAAGGCGGCCCGCACAGCCCACCTCGACGAGTTGCGCAAGCTGCCTCCCCTCGTGGAGAACGATTTCCTTTCGTGCCGGGATGCCCCGCGGGCGCGGGTGCCGCAGGTGGCGGGGACGGCCAGCTTCGCCATCGTGGAACGGTTCGTGCGCGGCGCGAACACCCTGCCCCCGAAGAACGCCGTGCGCGTCGAGGAACTCGTCAACGAGGTCCGCTATGACAACGAATGGGATGCGGAGATGGATGACATCCGGCTCGGGACGGAACTGGTGCGCTGCCCGTGGGATGCGGAGGCCGTTCTCCTCGGGGTCCTCCTGCAGAACGGCTCCGGAGCTCCGCTGCCCGCCACCGCCAATCTCGAGATCAACTTCAAGCCCGACATGGTCCGCAGCTACCGGCTGCTCGGCTACGCCCGGGGGGGCGCGGGGCGATTCCCGCCCGTGTCGCGCAGCCTCGGGGCGGGAGACTCGAATTTCGTCCTCTATGAGCTGCTTCCCGCCAAGCAGTCGGTCTTCACCGAGCACGGGGTGCTCCTGCGGGTCGGGCTCGTCCTTTCCGACGCCGACGAGGCGAGTCCCCGCGCCATCATTTCCCCGGTCAGCGGTCCGCCCCGCGACTGGGACGGGGCCTCGGGCAATTTCCAGACGGCCAGCACGCTGGCGGCCTTCGGGCTGCTCCTGCGCGAATCACCCCACCGCGGGGCGCTCGACGCCGGGCTTCTGCGCCGGCTGGCCAGCCGGGCCCTGGCGGCCTCCCGGGAGGCCGATCTCGCCCGGCGCGACGCCCTCCAGCTGGCCCTCGACGCGGCGCCTCTCCTCGAGGCGGTACCTCCTCGGCAGGAATGACTGAACATCAGTGGGTTTGCGGCGGCGGAGGACTCCATTTCCCGGGGCGAGATTATCGCCAAAGATTTACAATTCCACGCTAGAATTCGGCTTCCGATTGCCGTATCTATAATGACAGTCCGATGAAAACTAAATTTGGCATAGCCCTCATCTGTGCGGCGCTCAGCGCGTCGTCCCTCGCGTTCGAACAGCGCGAGTTCCACAGCGCCGACGGCACGAAGTCGTTCAAGGCGCTTCCGATCGGTTACGACAAGAAGACCAAGATCGTCACGGTGCGCAAGACCGCCGGGGCGGAGATCCGCTTCAAGGCCGAGCATCTTTCCGAGGAAGACCGCAAGTTCCTCGAGGAGAACGCCGACGCCCTGGAGGCGAGCCAGAAGCTCAACCTCGACTTTGACATCTTCAACGGCGAGCGCGAGACGATCCGCACCGATTCGGAGCGCACCGTCAAGACGCCCGCCGGCTACGAGATCAAGATTCTCAACCGCAGCAAGCGGAACATCGACAATGTCGAGGTGGAGTACACCATCTTCCACCGCAAGGATGCCGAGAACGGTCCGGGGTCGATTGCCCAGACGAGCGGCAGCCTCGATATCTCGACGCTCTTCGCCGGCCGGGAGGATCTCAACAAGACCCGGCCGATCACCCTGGTCCGCTACTCCCGGCAGAAGTCGGGCGGTGGATGAGGCGGCGCGCCATGCAAGCCGGGCGGTCGCTCGGTTGACGGATTACTCGGAATGGTCGCCAAGGTGAAGGTCGATGGCAAAGTGGTGAAGGTCGACGCGACCGACCCGAAGCTCATCGCCGAACTCAAGGAAGGCTAGGAAGCCGCTCCGACCGGATTTTTCCCGCGGGACGAGGGCAACCTCGTCCCGTATTTTTTTGTCCGGGAACGGACTCTTTTCTTTTCCGGGATCGGTGCAAGAGTGGCGCCGCGATGGCGAATGACAACCAACCCTGCACCCTGCTGGTCGACAACGGGTCGTACCGGCCCGAAGCGACGCTGAGCCTCCGCAGGATCGCGGCGGCCCTGGGCGAGGAGGCCGGCACCACCGTGCACCCGGTCTCGTTGCTGCATTCCACGAAGGTCGACCCGGCGGACCTCGACGGCACCCCGGCGCAGATCTTCGAGCCGTTCGTCAAGGCGCGCCACGCCGCGGACGGGACGAACTCGTTCCTCGTGGTTCCGTTTTTCTTCGGCCATACCGCGGCGATTTTCGAGTATCTCCCGCAGCGGGTCCGCGAGATGCGGGCCGACTGGCCGGAGCTCGAGGTTCGGGTGGCGCCGTGCATGGTGGACCTCGACAACCCGGAGGACCGCACCGTGGCCGGGATCCTTGCGGACCTCGTCCGGCGCAAGGCCGGGGAGGAGGGACTCGAGCGGCCCGCCGTGACGCTCGTGGACCACGGGACCCCGCGCCTCGCCGTCAACCAGGTCCGCAATCACCTCGCCGCCCAGTTGCGCGAGGAGCTGGGAAGCGAAGCGAGCGCCGTGGAGGCCTCGTCGATGGAGCGCCGGGAGGGTGACGAGTACGCCTTCAACGAGCCGTTGCTGGAGAACCTCCTTGGGACCGAAGGGTTCGAGGGGGAGGTGATTCTTTCCATGCTGTTCCTCTCGCCCGGCCGGCACGCCGGTCCGGGGGGCGACATCGCGGAGATCTGTGAAGCCGCCGAGAAAGGGCACCCGGGGTTGAGGACGCACATGAGCGATCTGATCGCGAGCCACCCGCGGGTCGTCGACATCCTCGCGGCCCGCTACCGGCAGGGATTGACGAGCGAACCGGTCAAGGAGGAGGTCGCCCCGCCCAAGGCGGCGCGGTGAGGGGTCTCATGATTCCGCGCGGCGGCACCCGGGGGATGGCAGGCCGGATGGAACTGGGCCGGGTGGATCTGTGGCGGGATGAGGTCCCCCGGACCGGGCCGGAGAACATGGCGGTCGACGAGTGGCTGCTCGCCACGGTCACGACGCCGGTGCTGCGGTTCTACCGGTGGAAGGGCGCCTGGGTGAGCCTCGGCTACTTCGACCCGCTGGCGGCGGCCCGCGGGATGTTCGCGGCAGAGGAGGTCTCGTTCGTCCGGCGCGCGACCGGCGGCGGGATCGTCGATCATCGCGTCGACCAGACCTACACGCTGGTGGTCCCGAAGGGCGAACGCCTCGCGGGCCTGCGCGGGGCCGGGAGCTATGGCGTCATTCATGCCGCCCTGGCCGCGGCGCTGGGCGCTGCGGGGATCGAGGCGGTGCTCACGCGGGAGGACGCCGCGGTCGATTCCGCGGCGTGCTTTGAAAAGCCGGTGGCATGGGACCTGACCGACGGGCGGGGGAGGAAGATCGCGGGGGCCGGGCAGCGCCGCACGAAGCACGGCCTGCTCCACCAGGGGAGCGTCCAGGGCGCCGGGGAGGGGGTGATCCATCCCTTTGCCGGGCGTTTGGCGGGCGAGGTGGTGGAGGCCCGCATTGAACCCGACGAGGCCGCCATTGCCGGCCTCGTGAGCCGGAAGTTCGGGGCGCACGGGTGGCTGGAGCGGCGCTGAGGGCGGGGCGTCCTAGTGTGGTGTCCCGTAAGTAGTGCAACATGATGCGCGAGGATGATTTTCCAAATTCAAGGCGCTCCGAAGGAGTGAATCGAGATTCACGACTGAGG
>JABDMC010000305.1 GCA_013001695.1 Akkermansiaceae bacterium | reverse complement strand
GGTGAAGCCCGTCCCGGCGCGAACCACCGTCACCCCGGCCCGTCCCTTCCGCCTCCCGGCGTCTCTTCTGCGCCCGGCGGGATTGCCGGAACACGGGCATCCGCAGCGAGGGCGGAACATCCTCTTCCCCGGGAAAGTGGTTGACGGGCACCCCGTCCGCAGTTTCACTCCCGACCGGATGTTACGACGGAGAAGACCAGTCTTCGAGATGCGCCAATTGCTCTTGTGGATCCCGATCCTGGCGTGCGTGGGATGCGATCGTGACTCCGGCGAGGACTTCGACGTCCCCGAAACGCCACTGTCGGACGTCGAGGAATTGAGCGTTCCCGATTCGTTCGATGGAATCCGGTTGGCTCCGCCCGCGAGCGGCGACTGGCCCTGGTGGCGGGGAGCGGGCCGCAACGGCAGAAGCAAGGACTCCCGGGTCCCCGTCGAGTGGGCCGAGGGCCGGAACGTCCTTTGGAAGGCCCCCATCGCGGGGCAGGGGCATTCCAGCCCCATCGTGGTGGGAACGAAACTCTTTCTGACGACGGCGGATCGCGACGCGGAAACCCAGTCGGTGCTCGCCCTGGACCGGGAGACCGGCCGGCAGATCTGGGACACGGTCGTCCACCGCGGCGGAATGTCGGCGGCCCTCAACAAGAAGGCCACCTTTGCGGATTGCACCCTGGCGTCCTCGGGCGACCAGCTCTTCGCCCTCTTTCTCAACGACGGGGGCCTGCACGTGTCGGCGCTCGACATGGACGGCAAGATCCAGTGGCAAACCCGGGTGGGACCGTTCAACACCAAGTTCGGCTACGGTTCGTCGCCGGTTCTGTTCGAGTCCTTCGTGATTGTCGCCGGGGACGATCCCCAAGAGGGCTATCTCGCCGCCCTGCACCGGAAGACCGGCAAGGTCATGTGGCGCACGGCCCGCAAGACCACGAAGAACGGCAGCTACGGGACGCCCCTCCTCGTCGAGGTTGACGATGACACGCAGTTGGTGATCAACGGGACATGGACCGTGGCCGGATACAATCCCCGGACCGGCGAACAGCTCTGGTCGGTCGACAGCCCGGCGGAGGCAAGCTGCAACACCATGGCGGCAGGCAAGGATTTCGTTTACGCAAGCGGCGGAACGCCCAAGAGGAGAACCATGTGCGTCCGGCCCGACGCCACCCTCGAACCCGGGACCGAACGGGTGGTGTGGACCGAGGATCGAGCCTCGGCGACCTGTTACGTGCCTTCGCTGCTGTGGCACGACGGCATGCTGTTCAACCTCTACGACCAGGGGATTCTCAGCTGTTTTGACGGGCGCACCGGCGAGGTCCACTGGCGGAAGCGGCTGGGGGGCAACTTTTCGGCATCGCCGGTGTACGCCGCCGGTCATCTCTACCTGTGCTCGGAGGAAGGCACCACCTACGTGGTGAGGGCCTCGCCGGATTACAAGCGGGTGGCCGTCAACGAGCTCGATTCCGGGTTCATGGCCAGCCCGGCGATCTGCGGAGGCCGGATTTACCTCCGGACCAAGACGCACGTCTATTGCATCTCCAAGTCCTAGGCCCATGAAATGGACGCGGAAGCGGAAACGGTGGGCCGTGGCAATCCTGGCGGCGGGTCTTGCCGCGGGCGGGATCGTGGGAGACCGCCTGGTGGGGAACCGCATCGTGCCGGATGGTCCTCCGCTGAGCGCCATGCTCTGGAGGGAGTGGATCGCCAGGCCGGACCTATCCACCATCAAGCCGGTCGAGAATTGCACGGAGGCCGACGCCTGGGGCTTGTCGGGGACCGTGGAGATGCCGCCGGAAAACGAGCTCGCCGGCTGGAGTTTCTCGGCCGGGGACCGGAACGGGTCGCGCTACTTCGCTTCCACCCGGATCACCCCGGAGAACGTGCGGGATCTCGAGCCGGCCTGGGTATTTCGCTACGGCAGGTCGCGCCCCGGCAACACCGTGCAGGCGACGCCCGTCTTCCACCAGGGGTTGTTGTACACCGTGGATCTGGACGGGGCGGTGATCGCGCTCGATGCCGCCAGCGGCACCGAGAAATGGAGGCACGACCTGCCGGCGCCGGCCGGCCGCCGGGGGCTCACCCTCGCCCGGGTGGGGGACGAGACCTATCTCTTTGTGCCCCATTTCCGGGGCGTCCAGGCCTTTCGTGCCAGCGACGGGGCCGCGGCTCCCTTCGGGGGGCGCGGCAAATCCGGCCTCCGGGGAAAATACGACTACAAGATCTCCAAGCTGCCGCCGATCGTCGTCGGGGACCGGCTCTATGTCGCCTTCAACCGGGGTGAGGTCGCGGCCTTCGACATCCAGTCCGGGGCGGTGGAATGGCGCACCCGGTTCAAGGCGGGGGAGCCGAGCCCGCGGACGTGGTCCGGCTTCACGTATGACCCGCAGACCGATCGACTCATCGCGATCACCGGCAACCTCTCGGACGATGTGCACGGGGTGGACGGCAGGGGCCGCAAGATGCGCCATGATTTCGGTTGCAGCATGCTGGCCCTCGACGCCCGGGACGGATCGATCCTCTGGCAGAGCCAGGATGTCGTGGACGATGTCTGGGATCTCGACATGATCGGCAAGCCGGTCCTGGCCACCTTGCGCGACGGGGAAATGGCGCGGCGTGTCGTTTTCGGGTTCGGCAAGAGCGGGAACGTCCATGCGGTGGACGTCGAGACCGGCCGCTACCTGCGGCCGGATGCCGTCCAGTTCGCACTGCCGGCGGGCGCGCAGTGGTCGCCGGACGGCAAGGCCGCGGCCCAGCCGGTCTTTTCCTGGCCGGAACCCGTTTCCGGCGTCCGGTATGACCTCGATTCGGACCTGCCCAAGGAGCCCTCGAACCGGGAATACATGGCCCACCGGATGCGGTATGCGAAAACCGACCTGTTGACCCGGCCGAGCATCGAACATGACTCCGTCGTCAAGGGGTTGCACGGGGGACCGGAGTGGATGGGCGGCGCCATCGATTACACCACCGGCTCGCTGATCATCCCGATCAACAATTGTCCGTGGATTCTCCGGGTGGAATACGACGACCCCGTCTTCAAGAAGATCGCCAAGCGCTTCGAGCATCTGACCGGGAGGGACCCGGTCCACCAGCGCTGGTCCGACAACACCTACACGTATTTCGAGGAGGTCACGGAGGCCTACCTCAAGGCCACGAAGTTTCCGGTCGACCCGGAATATGTCCGCGCCTGCAGTTCCTGCCACGGTGTCGGCCGGCAGGGGTCGTTCGGGAGCGAGTTCAGCCCGGGAGGGTTCCAACCCGGCCTGGTGGGGTTCTTCGACAAGACGAGGAACAAGGGGGTCAAGCTGACCCCCGAATATTACCGCGACGTGCATCGATACGTGGAAGGCGAGTTCGACGAGACCGCGGAGGCGCTGGCGAAGATCGAGGCCTACATGCGGGCCCACGACGACCACATCAAGGAGAAGGACGGCTACGCGCTGGACGGCTTCTGGCAGGTGCTGCGCGACGCGAACGGCTCCCTCGCGACCGATGAACCGTGGGGGTTCCTGGTGTCCCTCAATCTCATCACCGGGCGGATCAACTGGAGGCGTCCCTTCGGCCAGAGTCCCGGCCACGAGGGAAGCCTGAATTTCGGGGGCGTCATGACGACCGCCAGCGGTCTGACCTTCGCCACGGGGACGACGGACGAGAAGGCCTACGCGTTTCGTTCGGCGACCGGCGAGGAGGTTTGGTCCGAGAAGCTGCCGCACGCGGGCTCCGCGCCGCCGATGGGATTCGAGTTGGACGGCGCCACCTACGTCGTGTTCACGGCGACGGGCGGGAGGTTTCACGAGTACGACCAGGACAACCAGGGTGACGCCCTCGTGGCATACAGGTTGAAGAACGCAGAATCCCCGGAATGAACGCACGTTTACTGCTGCTGGCTCTCACGGGGTGGCTGACGGCCGGCGACTGTCGGGCGGACACCGACACCGGCTCGGCTCACAACCTGATCGTGAAGAAGGACCTCTCCGGCGACTGGTACCTCGCCTCGAGGAACCTGCTGACGACGGTGAACGGATTCGACGACCTGTTCTTCGGCTACGTCGACCTCAACCTGGGCTACGATCTCGGCGGGGGATGGGCGGTGGAGGCCGGCTATCGGCACGCCTGGCTCGACATCGGCGAGGAGTGGCGGGAGGAATACCGCCCCTCGGCCATCCTGAGTTACAGGACCATGCTCGGCGACTGGAGCTTCGCCAACCGGCACCGGCTGGAATTCCGGACCTTCGAGGACGATCTCGCGCCGGAACGCTTCCGTTACCGGAACGAAACCCGCCTCGTGGCGCCATGGGAGTTCACCAGCCTGAACGCGAAGCCCTTCCTCGAGGAGGAGTTCTTCTATGAATTCACCGACGACGGGTTCAACTTCAACTGGCTGACAACGGGCCTGCGGTGGCCGGTCTGTGACGGCGTCGTGGCGAAGCTGGGATACCGCTGGCAGGCCTCCCGCTTCGGCGGCGGCGATTGGAATCACCGGCACCAATTGGTGACGGGCCTGCTCTTCTTCTTCTGACCCGCAGCCCCCGCATCGTCCGCGGCGGCGGCTCCGCCCGCCACCCCGGCGCCGGGATTGCCCCCGGGCGGGACAAAAAAACGCCGGGGCCCCTGCGAGCCCCGGCGTGGTCATGAATGGTGGCAATGCCTACTTGATGAAGAGCATTTCCTGGTAGGTGGGAAGCGGCCAGCGTTCGTCCGGAATGAGAGCTTCGAGGGCGTCCCCCGCGGCGCGGGCCTCGAGCATCGCGGGGACCACGGTGGTGCCCCACGCCTTCGGATCGTCGCCGGCGGCGGCCTGGAACTCGTCCAGCTTTTCGAGGGCGCCTTCGAGGGCGATGGCCTGCTCCTTGACCTTCTCCATGGTGACCCGGCCGGCCCCGCCGAGGACGGCCGACGCTTCCGCCAGTTCCTTGGCGTACTCGATGGCCAGCGGGAAGATCACGGTCCGGCCGATCTCGGCGACGAGGTTGGCTTCGACGTTGACGTACCCGCAGTACTGCTCGGAGTAGACCTCCTGGCGGCTGTGGAGTTCGGCCTCGGTCAGGATGCCGTACTTCTCGAAGATCTCGACGACCTCGGGAGAGGTGAGCGCGGGAAGGGCGTCGGGAGTGGTCTTGAGGTTCGGCAGTCCGCGCTCCGCGGCCTCGGCATGCCACTCCTCGGAGTAGCCGTCCCCGTTGAAGATGACCCGGCCGTGGTCCCGGAGGATCTCCTCGAGAACCTCCTGGATGGCGCCGTTGAGATCGGAGGCTCCCTCGAGCTTCCCGGCGATGTAGTCGAGCGACTCGGTCACGATGGTGTTCATCGCGGTGAGGGGCCCGGCGATCGACTGGTTCGACCCCACCGCGCGGAACTCGAAGCGGTTCCCGGTGAAGGCGAAGGGGCTGGTCCGGTTCCGGTCGCCGGCGTCCTTCGGCAGCTCGGGAAGGGTGTCGACCCCGATGTTGAGCGTGCCCCGCTGCTTGGAGGTCGTGGCGCCGCCGGCCTTGATCTGCTCGAAGACGTCGGCGAGCTGCTCCCCGAGGAAGATCGAGATGATCGCCGGGGGGGCTTCGTTGGCCCCGAGGCGGTGGTCGTTCCCGGCGGAGGCCACCACGGCCCGCAGGAGCGGCGCGAACTTGTCGACGGCCCGGATCACGGCCCCCGCAAAGACGAGGAACTGCGCGTTCTCGTGGGGCGTGTCGCCCGGGTCGAGGAGGTTCTTCTGGGTGGAATTCCCGAGCGACCAGTTGACGTGCTTGCCGGATCCGTTCAGGCCCGCGAAGGGCTTTTCGTGGAGGAGGCAGACGAGCCCGTGCTTGTCGGCGACCTTCTTCAGGGTGGTCATGACGAGCTGCTGGTGGTCGGACGCCACGTTGGCCGATTCGTAGACCGGGGCGATCTCGAACTGCCCGGGGGCCACTTCATTGTGCCGCGTCTTCGACGGAATCCCGAGCTTGAAGAGCTCCCGGTCGACCTCGTACATGAAGGCCATGACGCGGTCCGGGATGACCCCGAAGTAGTGATCGTCGAACTCCTGGCCCTTGGGCGACGGAGCGCCGAAGAGGGTGCGGCCCGCCGCCAGGAGGTCGGGGCGGGAGTAGTAGAATGCCTTGTCGATCAGGAAGTACTCCTGCTCGGGACCGGCGGACGCCGAGACGTGCGCGATCTCCTTGTGGCCGAAGAGATTGAGGATCCGGCGGGCCTGCTTGTCGAGGGCCTGCATCGACTTGAGCACGGGGGTCTTCTTGTCGAGGGCTTCCCCGGTCCACGACACGAAGGAGGTCGGGATGCAGAGGGTGGTGCCGTTCGGGTTCTCGATGAGGTAGGCCGGGCTGGTCGGATCCCAGGCGGTGTATCCGCGGGCGGTGTGGGTGGCGCGAATCCCCCCGTTCGGGAAGGAGGAGGCGTCCGGCTCGCCCTGGATGAGGGTCTTGCCCTTGAACTTCGAGATCGCGGTGGCGCCGTCGCCGCCCGGATCATAGAAGCTGTCGTGCTTCTCGGCGGTGAAGCCGGTGAGCGGGTAGAAGACGTGCGTGAAGTGGGTGGCTCCCTTCGACATCGCCCAGGCGCGCATCGCGTCGGCGACCTCGTCGGCCACCTTGCCGTCGAGCTTCTTGCCGTCCTGGATCGTTTCGAGCAGCGAGGAGTAGGTCCCGGCTCCAAGGGTTTGTTCCATCACGGCCAGCGAGAAGGTGTTCACGCCGAAGAGATCCTCCGGCGATTCCTCGTGGTAGTTGATGGTGCGGGTGGGCGTGGGGCGGGAGGCGATATCGGCCACAGCCGAGGCCCTCGAGCTTTGTTGCTTCATGTCTTGTGATGTTTAATGATGACTAGACGCGGACCCGATTGCCTGAGACAAACGGCCTGCCGCGTGCTTGCAGAAGCACTCGCCATGCCAAAAAGGGAGGTTGCCGGGCCGGCACCTGCCTCCCCTGATAGTTCCTCATAAAAAATTGTCAAATATGAGCTCCCTGATCGCAGTTTCCCCGTGGCATTCCCTCGAGATTCCGGACGGGCACCAGGAGCTGCTGGAGCGGCCCCGGGAGGAGGATTTCGTCCTCCGGACGCTGCTGCAGCGGGAGGTCAACGGCCAGCCGCTGGTGTCCGGGGACCTCGTCATCGCGGGGCGCAAGACCCTCGAGGCCTACCCGCTCGCGGAGCAGTATCCGGTGCATTTCCGGAAATCGTACTATCCGATCTGCTTTTTCCAGGACCCCGCCGGGGAGGAGGAGCGGCAACTGGCGGTGAGCCGGGTCGAGGGGCTGCACGTGGCCCCGCCGATCGGCTCGAACCGGACGACCTTCCGGAGCTGTTTCGTGCCGGGGATACCGTTCGATCGGGTGACCCCCTTCACGCACCAGCCGGAGGTCCGCAACATCGACGCCGCCGATGAGACGCCCCTCCTCACCCTGATCGGGCTCTGGAACATCCTCGTGGAGCTGCACCGGAAGCTCGGGGCGCTGCACGCCGCGGGGATCGCGCACGGCGACGCCGAACTGCACAATGCCATCGTGACACCGGCCCCGGCGGGAATCGTCCTCATCGACTTCGAGAAGGCCCTCATGCGGGACGATGCCGGCGACGACAAGCGCGACTGGGAGGAAACGCGCGCCGCCGACCTCCGGGAAGTCAGCCGCCAGGCGATCTACTGCCAGTGCGGGCTGGGAAGGCAGACCGGGCCGCTCGCGGAGGAGGCCAGGGCGGAGCTGGAAGGCGGACATCTGCTCGGCGACCCGGCGCCCTTCCTCCGCGCCATGCGACGGCGGGGGGCGTAGCGGGCCGGACCGTGGCCCCCCCGGAGCGGCGGGAGCCGGCGCTACGCCACGATGTCATCGATCACCTGCCCGTGCACATCGGTGAGGCGGTAGTGGCGGCCCTGGAACTTGTAGGTGAGCTTTTCGTGGTCGATGCCCAGGAGGCGCTGGATGGTGGCGTGGAGATCGTGGACGCTGACGGGGTTCTCCGTGATGTTGTAGGAGTAGTCGTCGGTGGCGCCGTAGACGGTGCCGGGCTTGATGCCGCCGCCGGCCATCCACATCGTGAAGCACCGCGGGTGGTGGTCGCGGCCGTACTGCTTTTCGCCGAGTTTCCCCTGGCAGTAGACGGTGCGGCCGAACTCGCCGCCCCAGATGATGAGGGTTTCATCGAGGAGGCCGCGCTGCTTGAGGTCCGTCACGAGGGCCGCCGACGCCTGGTCGGTCTCCCGGCAGCGCGAGGTGAGCTGCTGGACGAGACCCCCGTGGGTGTCCCACCCGCGATGGAACATCTGCACGAAGCGCACCCCGCGCTCCGAGAGACGGCGTGCCAGGAGGGCGTTGTAGGCGTAGGTCCCCGGCTTGCGGGCGTCCTCGCCGTAGAGGGCGAAGGTGCTCTCCGGCTCGCTCGAGACATCGGTCAGTTCCGGGACGGAGGCCTGCATGCGGTAGGCCATCTCGTATTGCGCGATGCGGGTCCGGATCTCGGGATCGCCGAACTCGGCGTGGTGCAGGGCATTGAGATCCCCGAGGCGGTCGAGGGTCGAGCGCCGCGTCGCGCGGCTCATGCCCTCCGGGTTGTTGAGATAGAGGACGGGGTCCTTGCTGGACCGGAAGCGCACCCCCTGGTGTTTCGAGGGGAGGAAGCCGGCGCCCCAGAGGCGGTCGTAGAGGGCCTGCCCGCCGCGGTTGGAGGTCATCGCCACGAAGGCCGGGAGATTCGCGTTCTCGGTGCCGAGCCCGTAGCTCATCCACGCCCCGATGCTCGGGCGGCCGGCCAGTTGGAACCCGGTCTGGAAAAAGGTGATGGCGGGGTCGTGGTTGATGGCCTCGGTGTGCATGGAACGCACGAAGCAGACGTCGTCGACCACCTTCGACAGGTGCGGAAGGAGTTCCGCGTTCAGCCACGCCCCGCTCCGGCCGAATTGCCTGAACTCGAAGGTCGAGCGCGCGATCGGGAAGGACGTCTGCCCGGCGGTCATGCCGGTGAGGCGCTGGCCGTTGAAGACCGACTCGGGGGTTTCCTGGCCGTGGACCCCGTCGAGGTGCGGCTTGTAGTCGAAGAGGTCCATCTGCGGCGGACCGCCGCTCTGGAAGAGGTAGATGACGCGCTTCGCCTTCGGGGCGAAATGCAGGGCGTTGCTCGCGAAGAGATCCTCGTCGAGAAGCCCCGCCAACGCCAGGCCGCCAAGCCCCGTCGCGGACTTCCCGAAGAAGTGGCGGCGCGTGAGGTCGAGGGAGGCGCCTGCAGCGCGATCTTCGATGTTCGATGTTGGATGTTCGATCACGGGTCCTTCACAAATAGCCAATAATCAATCACTCCTTCGTGATGACTTCGTCGAGGTTCAGGATGATGTTGGCGACGGTCAAATGGGCGGCGAGTGCGGCGGGGTCGAGGTCCTTCGGGACGGGGGTGGTGCCGGTGGCGATGAGCTTCCCGGCGGCCCCGGGCTCGCCCGCGTAGGTGATCTCGTATTCGTCGAGCGCTGCTTCGAGAATGGCGCGTTCGCGTTCCGACGGGTGGCGGGCGGTGGCGGCGCGGAATGCGAAGCCGACCGGATCGCCGCCGCCCTCGCGCATCATGCGTTCCGCGAGGTGCCGGGCCGCTTCGACAAAGGCGGTTTCGTTGAGGAGGGTGAGGGCCTGGAGCGGGGTGTTGGTGCGTTTCACCCCGACCCAGCACGACTCGCGGTCGGCGGCGTCGAGGACGGCCATGCTGGGCGGATTCACGGTGCGCTTCCAGACGGTGTAGAGGCTGCGGCGGAAGAGGTCGTCGCCCTTCCCGAGCTTGTATTTCGTCCCCATGCTCATCTCGATCCAGAGGTTGTCCGGTTGGTAGGGGCTCACCGACGGGCCGCCGATCTTCTCGACGAGGAGGCCGCTGACGAAGAGGGCCTGGTCGCGGATGACGGGGCCGGGGAGGCGGACCCGCGGGCCGCGGGCGAGGAGGCGGTTCGCGGGGTCGCGCCGGCGGAGCTGCGGGGTGACCTTCGCCTCCTGCCGGTAGGTGGCGCTCGTGACGATCAGCTTCTGCATGCCGGCCACGTCCCAGCCGCTCTCGACGAAGCGGGTGGCGAGCCAGTCGAGGAGGCCCGGGTGGCTGGGGGCCTCGCCCTGCAGGCCGAAGTCCTCGGAGGTCTTCACGATGCCGGTCCCGAAGTATTTCTGCCAGTAGCGGTTCACGGTGACGCGGGCGGTGAGCGGGTTGTGGCCGGAGACGAGCCACCGGGCGAACCCGAGGCGATTGTCCGGGAGCCCGTCCGCCATCGGGGGGAGTTGTTCCGGAACGCCGCGGCCGACGCGCTCGCCGAGGTCGTTGTAGACGCCGCGCTTGCGGATGAAGGTCTCCCTGGGGGTGGGATTCTCGGCCATCACCATGGTGGTCGGGAGCTTCCTCGCGTAGGCATCCCGCGCCGCCCGGGCCTTCACGAACGCGTCATACTCCGGTTTCCCGGGCCCGTGCTCGAAGAACCACGCCCGCAACTTCGCTCCCTGGCGGCCGGTGCGACCCGCCACCGGGCGCTTCGCAATCTCGCGGACGAAGACCGGTTCCGAGAGCGCGTAGACCTCCTCGGGCCGGAGGGCGCGCGTGTAAACGCGGACCTCGTCGATCGCCCCGGTGAACTTCCCGTCGAAGTGCCCGCCGCCGATGGTGAGCGGTTCGCGGTCGGGCGTTCCGCCGACGTTGCTGTTGGTGTTGTGGATGATCCTCACCGGCATCCTTCTGCCGTCGACGTAGATGAACTGCCCGGTGGCGCGCTGCGTCCCGTCGCAGGTCACCGCAACGTGCACCCACTTGCCCGGGTCGATCTTGTCGACGGTCTCGATCACCCCGGCGCCGGCGATCCAGCGGCTGATGACGTGGAACTGCAGGTGGCCGTCGCGGAACCGGACGGCGGCCCCCTTGCGGTCCATGTCGCGGCTTTGGCGGGCGAGCACCACGCCCCGGCCGGCGGCTTCCGGCCGCATCCAGAACGAGAAGCTGTAGGCGTCGCTGGCGCGCAACGCCGGGAAGCGGGCCTGCTTCTTCCGCTCCTTCTTCTCCTCGGCGTCCGGCTTGGCGCCGGGCGGGTGGTTCGGGACGCGCACCACCGTGGCGCCGTCGAACCGGAGGGCCTTCCCGAAGACCCCGTCGGTGAATTGCACCGTGCCGCTGGTGGCGGAGGCGTCCGGCGGTAGGGCGTCGAGCGTGAAGACCTGCCGCAGGCCGCGCTGCACGAGGCCGGTGTTGATCGTGGCGGCGCCGGTCGCGACCTCCTGCTCCCACGCGCGCCGGCGGGCGGCGACGGCATCCGATTCCATGGCGGCCCGGGCCTTCGCGACGGCGGCGTCCCGCTTCGCGAGTTCGGCCTGCTGCTCCCTGGTGGGCGCGAGGATGTACGGTTCGGAGTTGCCCGCCTTGATGGCGCGGCCGGCTTCCGGGACGTTGTTGAAGAAGGCGATGAGCTGGTAGTAGTCCTTCTGCGTGATCGGGTCGTACTTGTGATCGTGGCAGCGGGCGCAGTTGAACGTCAGACCCAGCAATCCCTTGCCAACATGTTCGACCGTCGCATCCATCCACTGCGGTCGATTGAACAGCGTAAAGTTGCGAGCCAAATAACCGGTCGCGCGAATCTTGTCTAAATCGCCGGGATGCAGTTCATCTCCGGCGATCATCAATCGCACCATTTCATCGTAAGGCGCGTCGTTGTTTAGTGATTCGATGATCCAATCGCGCCAATGCCAAATATGTTTCTGACTGTATCGCAGTTGTTGTCCCAATCCCCACCAGTCGCTGTAACGCCAAACGTCCATCCAATGTCGAGCCCACCGTTCGCCATGCCGTGGATCATTTAGTAGC
>JABDMC010000280.1 GCA_013001695.1 Akkermansiaceae bacterium | reverse complement strand
TCAGCGCCTACGGCAGCCAGCTCATCGAGACTCCCAACATCGACCGGATCGCCCGCGAAGGCATGCTGTTTCGCAACGCTTTCGTCACCAACTCGATCTGCGCGCCGAGCCGAGCCGTTCTCCTGACCGGCAAGTACTCGCACCTCAACGGCTTGCGTGACAACCGCGACGAGTTCGACGGCAGCCAGCTCACCTTTCCCAAGCTGCTGCAGAAAGCCGGCTACCAGACCGCGATCATCGGCAAGTGGCACCTGAAGTCGCAGCCCACCGGCTTTGACTACTGGGAGATCCTCCCCGGGCAGGGCAGCTACTACAACCCGGTGTTCATCAAGCCCGACGGCCGCAAGCGCTACACCGGCTACTGCACCACCCTGACCACCGACCTCGCCCTGGACTGGCTGGAAAAACGGACCACCGAGGAGGCGCAGCAGCGGCCCTTCCTGCTCATGTGCCAGCACAAGGCCCCGCACCGCAACTGGATGCCGGCCCTGCGCCACCTCCCGCTCTACGACGACATCCAGATCCCGGAACCCGCCACGCTTTTCGACGACTGGAAGGACAACGCCTCCCCCGCCCGCTGGCAGGAACTCGAGATCGACGGGCACATGGACCTGCATTTCGACCTCTTCTACCAGCTCACGCCGGATTACGACGGCCAGTCGCGCAAGGGGCGCTTCGACCAGTCGGCGTGGCGCAACATGCAGCGCATGACGCCCACCCAGCTCCACGCCTGGCGGGCGCACTACGCGCCGAAGGACGCCTACCTGAAGGACGCCAAGCTCACCGGGAAGGACCTCGTGCGGTGGAAATTCCAGCGCTACGCGAAGAACTACCTGCGCTGCGTGAAGGGCGTCGACGAGTCGGTGGGGACCATCATGGAGCAACTCGACCAGCTCGGGCTCAGCGACAACACCATCGTGGTCTATTCGTCCGACCAGGGATTCTACATCGGCGACCACGGGTGGTACGACAAGCGCTGGATGTACGAGGAATCGCTGAAGATGCCGCTTGTCATCAAGTGGCCGGGGGTGACGAAGCCCGGATCGGTCGACGAGCACCTCGTGCAGAACCTCGACTATGCGGAGACCTTCCTCGAGGCCGCGGGCGCCAGGGTCCCCGACGACATGCAGGGGCACTCGCTGGTCCCGCTGCTGAAGGGCGAGAAGCCCGCCGACTGGCGCGACGCCATCTACTACCACTACTACGAGTACCCCAGCGTGCACCAGGTGCCGAAGCAGAACGGGGTGCGCACCGACCGCTTCAAGCTCATCCAGTTCTACGAATTCGGCGAATGGGAATTCTACGACCTCCGGGAGGATCCCGAGGAGCTGCACAATGTCTACAACGATCCGAAGTACACGGGGCAGGTCGCGGCCATGAAAAAGAAGTTAGAGGACCTGCGTAAATATTACGCGGACGACACGGTGACGGGGCCGAAACCCGCGGAGTGGCAGAAGAAGCACCGCACCAAGCAGTTCCGCGTTCCGAATACCCTCTAAGGGTTATGCGTCCGGCCCCGATCTTGACTCACCGGTTCCTCTCTGGCATCCTCCCCGCGCGAGCTATGAAACCCCTCTTCGCCCTTACCGGGGGTGCCGCCATCCTTGCGATGGTTTCGTGCGCCCCCCTCAGCCTGACCGATTTGACCGATTCCGGGGAAACCGGATACCTCGCGGGTCTCGCCGCGACCGAACCCCTGCAGGGAACCTCCGCCAACCCCGTCGAGTCCTCGAGCTTCTGGGACGGCGACGGTGTTCCGGGGGATCCCTTCATCCGCATCAACCGGGCCGAACAGAAGGCCTACTTCTACAAGGACGGCCAGCTCGTGGGCGTCTCCCCGGTATCGACGGGTGACTCCGAGCACGTCACTCCGCCGGGCGAGTTCAAGGTCAGCCAGAAGAACATCGACCACGAGTCGTCACTCTACGGGCGGATCATCGACGTCACCACCGGGGACGTGATCGTGGCCGACGCCGACACCCGCATCAACAAGCCGGGACCCGACCAGGAATACCAGGGCGCGCCGATGCACTACTTCCTCAGGTTCAACGGCGGAATCGGGATGCACGCCGGGCACCTGCCCGGGTACCCGGCCTCCCACGGCTGCGTGCGCCTCCCGCGCCGCATGGCCCAGAAATTCTACGAGAACGCCGAGATTGGCACTCCGGTCCTCGTGGAGTAGGGTGTCCCATGGCGCGTTCCCTCGTGATGACCATCATCGGTCCGGATCGGCCGGGCCTGGTGGAGGAACTGGCCGCGGCGATCTCCGCCCACCAGGGCAACTGGCTGGAGTCCCGGATGGCCCAGCTGGCCGGCAATTTCGCCGGGATCCTGCGGGTGGAATGCCCGGATGAGACCAGCGACGCCCTCGTGACGGCCCTCAAGGGGCTCAGCCGCCTCGATGTGCACGTCGAGGAACAGGGCCCGCCGCCGGAAAGCACCAGGCGGCTCCTGCGCTTCGACGTCATCGGAAACGACCGTCCCGGGATCATCCGGCAGGTCGCGGCGGCCCTCGCGAAGGCGGGCGGCAACGTCGAGGAACTCAGTTCCAATCTCGAATCCGCCCCGCACGCCGGCCACCCGGTCTTCCATGCCACCGGCACCGTCGGGGTGCCCGGGGACGTCGATGAATCCGCCCTGGTCCGCTCGCTCGAGGCCCTCAGCGACGACCTCTCGGTCTCGGTGTCGGCGTAGACCCCGCCGGCATCGCGAGGAAGTTCCGCAGCATCGTCTTCCCGTCCTCGGTGAGAATCGACTCGGGGTGGAATTGCACCCCGTGCACCGGGTGCTCCTTGTGGCGGAGTCCCATGATGGTCCCGTCGTCGGTCCACGCCGTGAGCTCGAGGCAATCCGGGAGCGATTCGCGCCGCACGATCAGGGAGTGGTAGCGGGTGGCCTCGAGCGGATTGGCGAGGCCCGCGAAGAGGCCCTCGCCGTTGTGGTGGATCATGGACGTCTTGCCGTGCATGAGGCGGTCGGCCCGCACCACCTCCCCGCCGTAAACCTGCCCGATGCTCTGGTGGCCGAGGCAGACCCCGAGGAGCGGGACCTCCGCGCCGAAGGCCTCGATCACGGCGCAGCTGATCCCCGCCTCGTTCGGCGTGCACGGCCCCGGAGAGATGCAGATTTTGGCGGGCCCGAGGGCGCGAATCTCATCGACGCTGATCTCGTCGTTGCGGCGCACCTCCATCTCGGCCCCCAACTCGCCGAAATACTGCACGAGGTTGTAGGTGAAGGAATCGTAGTTGTCGATGACGAGGAGCATGAAGCCTGAAGTGTTAAGGGATGAGTTTTAAGTGTTAAGTGGGATGCGATCGACCGGAATGCGGGGTGGTGCGGCGCCACGAGGGCTGATAAGCCCGTCGCGCAGGGCTCTCAACCCTCCCGAACCCGGAAGCTTAAAACTGAACACTTCACACTTAAAACTCTACCCGAGGGTCTTGGCGAGGCCGATGGCCTGCATCATGCCCATGGCCTTGTTGACGGTTTCGTTGTATTCGTAAGCGGGATCGCTGTCGGCCACCACCCCGGCGCCGGCCTGCACGTAGACCTTCCCGTCCTTGAGGAGGCAGGTCCGCAGGGCGATGCAGGAATCATGGGCGCCGTCCCAGCCGAAGTAACCGACCGCCCCGGCATACGCGTTGCGCTTGTTCTTCTCGAACTCGTTGATGATCTGCATGGCGCGGATCTTGGGGGCCCCGCTCACCGTCCCGGCCGGGAAGGTGGCGCGCAGGACGTCGTAGCTGGAGTGGTCCGGCGAGAGGCGGCCGCTGACGTTCGAGACGATGTGCATGACGTGGCTGTAGCGCTCGATGATCATGAAGTCGTCCACCGAGACGCTGCCGTGTTCCGCGATGCGTCCCACGTCGTTGCGGGCCAGGTCCACCAGCATGACGTGCTCGGCGCGTTCCTTCTCGTCGTTCAGGAGGTCGTCGGCGAGGGCGTCGTCCTCCTCGGGGGTCTTGCCCCTCCAGCGGGTCCCGGCGATGGGGCGAATGTCGATGCGCCCGGCGATGGCCTTGACGTGCACCTCGGGCGAACTGCCCACCAGGGCGTAGTCCCCGGTCTCCACGATGAACATGTAGGGCGACGGGTTGACGTGGCGCAGGGCGCGGTAGAGGTCGACCGGGGCGCGGGTGAACTCGGTTTCGAACCGCTGGCTCGGCACGACCTGGAAGATGTCACCCGCCGCGATGTATTCCCGCGCCTTGCGGACCATGGTCTCGTATTCCTCCCGGGTCGTGTTGCTGCGGGCCACGGGCGTTTCGAAGTCCTGCAGTCCGTCGAGGGCGGGGACGTGCAGCGGGCGGTCGAGCATCTCGGCGAGGGAGGCGATCTTGCCGGCGGCCTCGCCGTAGGCCTCCTCCGCGGAGGGGTGCTCGTCGAGGAAGGCGTTGGCCACCACGAGAAGCCGCTTCAGCTTGTGGTCGAAGAGCAGCAGCGAGTCGGCAATGAGAAACAGGGCGTCCGGCAGCCCGAGGTCGTCGGGCGGGGGCTCCGGAATGGTCGGCTCGAACTGCCGGACCGCGTCGTAGGCGAGGAACCCGACCGCCCCGCCGAAAAACGGGGGGGCATTGCCGTGCGCCACGGGCCGGTAGGCGCCCATGAACTTCTCCAGCTCCGCGAGGACATCGCGCCCGGCGGTGACGGTTTCCTCGCGGCTGCCCCGGCGGATGCTGATCTCCTTCCCCCGCGCTTCGAACACGGCCCGCGGGCTGCTTCCCACGATCGACCAGCGCCCGCTCGCCTCGCTGCTCTCGGCGCTCTCTAACAGGAAGGCATGCTTCCCGTCCCGGATCTTCAGGAACGCGGAGAGCGGCGTCTCGAAATCGGCCGCCAGCTGCGCGTAGAGCGGCACGACGTTCCCCTGCTCCGCCAGCGGGCGGAATTCCTCGAGGGACGGTCTGACAGCCGGGATCGACAAGGCGCGCAGCCTTGCCGATGACCCCGCGATCCGCAACGCTAATCAGCGCGGAGGCGGGCCGGGACGGACGGGAATGCGGTCCCCGGGATGGGCAGGCCCGCACCTCGCACGCGGTTCCCGGCGCACCGGTCCCCGGCGGCCGCTAGAGCAGAAGGCCCGGCTCGACGCCGCCGGAAGGCTGCGGGATGGCCGGGGCGCACTTCACCCACGGCGTGGGGGTCCGCTGCCCGGCGACATGCACCGAGATCTTGCCGCCGGCCGCCTCGCGCATCACGGCGCCGGCCACCTCCGGGCAATTGCAGTCCTGGCTGAGGTGCCCGAGGACCACCGTCTTGAGCCCGTGGCAGGCGAGGTCGGAGACGAGTTCGGCGGTCTGGGCGTTCGACAGGTGGCCGTGCCGCGAGGCGATGCGCTGCTTGATCGACCACGGTCGTTTCGTGTCGGCCTCGAGGAGCTGCTGATCGTAGTTCGATTCGACAAAGAGGGAGCGCACGCCCTTGAGTTGCTCCCGCACGAGGGTGGTGACGTGGCCGATGTCGGTCAGGAGGCCGAGCTTCCACCCGCCGCCGTCCATCACGAAGCCGACCGGATCGACGGCATCGTGCGGCACGGCGAAGGCCTCGACCGTGATGTCCTTCACGTCGAAGGGCTGGCCGCGCTGGAAGATGCGCCACTCGATCCCGTCTCCCGCACCGTCACGGAGGCACTCGCGGGTCTGGGCGGTGGTGAAGACCGGCACGCGGCGGTTGCGCAGGAAGACCCGCAACCCGCGGGTGTGGTCGCTGTGCTCGTGGGAGAGCAGGATGGCATCGAGGGAATCCGGCGAAATGCCGACGGCCTCGAGCCGCTGGCAGAGTTGGCGGGCGCTGAGCCCGGCGTCGAAGAGCAGGCGGGTGCCCTGGATCTCCAAGACCGCTGCGTTCCCCGCGCTTCCGCTTCCGAGTACCGCCAACCTCATTCTCCGCATGCTATCAAGCCGCCGGGCTTTCGCCAATTCGCAAATCGGCCCGGCAAGGATTCTTTGCGGTCCGCGCCGAAATCGGCTAGGATTCCCCCAACTAGTTATTCGCATGAAAATCCGCCGCTGGATCCGCCATTGCCAGGTAGCGCTCACCACCACGGCGGTGCTGTTGATCGCCGGGACGGCGTGCGGGCTGCTGTGGCTGAACAAGACGGGGTTCGGCGGGGAGTGGGGAGAACGCATCGGGAGCGAGCTGGCGCGGCGCGGCATCCACGCGGATTTCACGACCGTGAAGCTGTCGCCGCTGCGGGGGGTCATCGCCCGGGACGTCACGGTTTACTTCGACGCTTCCCGGGAGCAGGTCTTCGCCGAGATTCCGCTCCTGCGGATCGACCTCGACCGGGCCAAGGCCCTGCGCGGCGAACTCTACCTGCGGGCCCTCAACATGTCGCGGTCGACGCTGCGCATTCCCCTCGGTTCGGATCCCGAGAAGCCGCGGATGGTGACCTTCGAGGAACTCACCGGGGCGGTGTCCATCGACCGGCACGGCCGCTTGACCCTCGAGAACGCCAAGGGGAGCGTGGCGGGCGTCCCCTTCCGCATGGAAGCCGAACTGCACGGCTTCGACCTCTCGGACTTCACCCGCCGCCCCGACGACGCCCTCTCCGGGAAGCGGGATGAATTCCTCGACTCCCTCATGGCCGAGCTCGCCCTGTGGTCCTTTCCGGAGGGGTCCCCGCCGCGCCTCGACCTGCGGGTCCGCGGGTCGCTGCAACGGCCGGAATCGATCCGCACCGAGTTCTCGCTGGAAGCCGCGGAACTCGGCCGGCGCGATTACTCGATGGAAAACCTCTTTCTCTCCGGCGACCTCCACGGGCGGGCCCTCACCCTCGACCGGCTGCAGTTTTCGGACGGCTCGGGGGAGCTGCTGGCCCAGGCGAGCTACGATATTCCCCGGCAGGCGGGCCGCTATGAGGTGCGCTCCAAGATCCACGTGGGGCGCCTTCTCCGGACCTGTTTCGACGTGCACATCCTCGACGACCTGATGTCGGCGCGGGCCCCGGATCTCGACGGCACCGGCGAATTTCACCTCGACGCCGCCGGGAAGGTGGTCATCGGGGCCATCGGCCGGATCAAGCTGCCGCGATTCCGCTTTCTCGGCACGCCGTTCGAGGGGCTCGAAACCGACTACTCGTGGCAGGACGGGGACCTCTTCCTGCAGAACCTCGTGGTCACCCATGCGAAGGGCGGTCTCAACGGCCAGTTGTTGCTGCAAGGGGACACCATCCGTTACCGCGCCGACTCGACCATGCCGGTCACCGTCTTCCAGCCGTTCTTCCGGAAGGACGGCGGCATCGACCGGACCGTTTCGCGGGGGGCCTTCGACGAGAAATCCTCGGTCCGGATCCGCGCCGAGGGGACCATCTCGCGCAGCAACCTCAAGGAATGGGCCGCCAGCGGCGACGCGCAATTCACCGCCTTCTCCTACCGCGACGTTCCCATCGAGAAGGTCACCGCCAAGTTCACCCTGAACCCGCTCGAGGCGATCTACGACGACATCCGGGTGACCTTCGACTACAGCAACTACCCCGCCCGGCGGCGCCACGGCGGACCGGTCCGCGCCGTCGTCGAGGCCGACCGGATCGGGTGGGACAAGCCCAGCGGCCTGACCCGCATCACGAACCTGCGGGGCAAGGCGTGGCCCGGCCCGATCCTGTCCCTCTTCGCCCCGAAGACCGCGCGGCACGTCGAGGACACCTATCGCCTCCGGCAGCCGCCCGCCTTTTCCGCCAACGGCGTCGTCGACGGCCGCCGGGCCGGGGAGCGCACCGACGTGGTGACCCGCATGCGCAGCGACGGGATCCTCGACTACACCTTCCTTGGCCGGGACCTCGCCCTCGAGACCCCCGTGGCCCGGATCCGCACGCGCAAGCACCGCGTCGACGTCTCCGATTTCACGGCCCGCACCTTCGGCGGGCCGATCGGCGGAAACGTCTCGGTGCGGCCCGTCCCCGGCCGGCCCACGGCCTACTCCGGGGGGATCCGCTGGACGCGCCTCCGCCTGCGCGACATCGGGAACACCTACGGGTTCAGCAAGGCCGAGCAGGGCTACGTGACCGGGCGGTTCGATTTCTCCGGCGTCGACGACAGCATCCGCGCCCTGAACGGCAAGGGGGCGGTCGGCCTGGAGCGCGGCGACCTCTTCTATGTTCCCGTCCTCGGTCCCCTCTCGCCGATCTTCGGCGAGGTCCTCGGGGACAAGCGCCTCACCCACGAGCAGGCGCGGGATGCCTCCGCGACCTTCATCGTCCAGAACGGGGTCATGTTCACCCAGGACTTTCTGACCTCCACCCCGTCGACGGTCTTCACCGGCGAGGGCAAGATCGACCTGCAAAAGGAAACCATCGACATGGTGATCCGCATGAATGCGCGGGGCCTCCTGAGCCTCATCACCCTGCCGCTGCGGCCCTTCAACGGCTTGTTCCAGTTCCAGGGAAGGGGCCCCCTGAAGAACCCCACCTGGTCGAGTGCCCCCTTCACCCCGCCGCCCCGGGGGAAGAACGACCCGATCTTCCGCAAGCCGCCGCGAGCCCAGGTCGTTCCGGAACGCTAGCGCTCCCGGCCCGCCCTTCCCGCGGGCCGGCCGGGCCGCCGGCGGGTTCATTCACCCCCCGGGCATCCCGGCTTGCGCGGACCCGGACCATGCGCCAAGATTCCCGCGAAAACCGGCCCGCGGCGCGGGCCACAACCCCATCGCATCTCCATGAGCACCAAAGTCGCCAACACCGAAGGAACCCCCGAGGATACTCCCTCGATTCAGAAAGCCGCCAACGACCTCCGGGCCGCGGCCACCCACCGCGCCCAGGAAGTGGCCCACACCGCCGAGGAACGCGCCCGCCAACTGAAGGAATCCGCCGTCGAGAAGACCCAGCAGTTCCGCGATGCCGCGGGCGAGCGGGCCCAGCACCTCAAGGAAGTGGCCGGGGAAAAGGCGCAGCACCTCAAGGAAGTCGCCGGCGAGCAGTGGGAGGGGACCCGCGTCAAGGCCCGCGAAGTGCACTCCGACGCCGAGGATTACATCCGGCAGCATCCCACCAAGGCGGTGTTGATCGCCGCCGGGGCGGGACTCCTCCTCGGCCTCATCGTCCGGCGCTGACCGCCGGTGGCGAGCGCACCCCGGCCGGTTCCCGTGACCGTCCGGCGAACCCTCCACATCCATGCCCGGTGAACCGCCCGATCCCGAGCCCGGGGTGCCGCCCGACGACGGCCGCGCCCCGCAGCCGTCGATCGGAGCCAGGCTGCACACCTACCTCCAGGCGCGCCTCGATCTCTTCGCCCTCGAGTCGAAGGAAGCCGCCGGCGTGGTCGCAAGGCAAGGCGTCCTGGGAGTCCTCCTGGCGCTCGCGGCGTTCTTCGCCTACGTCCTGATCCTCGCGGCGGCGGTCTCGCTTCTCGGCCAATGGCTTGCGTCGGCGTGGCCGGACGCCTTCGCCACCGTCGGCTGGGAAGTCGCGGCCCTCGGCTTCGGCCTCCTTCACGTCCTCGCCGCGGCGGCCTTCTTCCTCCTGCTTCGCCGCAAACCGGACCCGCCCCTCTTCGAATACACCCGCTCCGAATTCCAGAAAGACCGCGAATGGCTTCACGAAAGGCAATCCAGCAAGAAAAGCGGCGACTGAGCGCCACCCTCGCGTCCTGCCGGGCGTCGATCCCGCACAATCGTGCCGGGCTCGTGGGCCGCATCCATCCCCTCCGGAGCCTCCGCGCCGCGGTGGGCCGCAGCCCCCTCAAGGTGGCGGGCATCGCCTGTGCCTCGGCCGCCATCCTGACCCTCCTCATCCGGCGTATTTTCCGCCCCTCGAGCCGCCGCCTGATGCAAAGCCCCTCGGGCCCGGGCCTCCTGTTTCGCTGGCTCCTCGGCGTTTCCCAGCCCCTCATGAAGCTCTGGGTCCTGGCCAAGGCCAAGGAGCATTTCTTGGACTCCCCAAAGCCCGGGGCACCGGAATCCTTGCCTCACCCCTGAGGATACCTATCCTGACCAGCGTCACAGGCACGCACCGCCCTGTGGCCTCCCAGCGATCCCATGCCAGCACACGAGGTTCTTCCACACGTTGCCGACTACCTGCGCGTCGGCATCGAGTACGATTGTTCCGACATCCACCTCTCCACGGCCTACCCGCCGGCGTGGCGCCGCTACGGCACCCTCTCCCCGATCTGGGACGACCACCAGCCGCTCACCGCGGAAGATACCGAGCGGCTCACGAAGGACCTCCTCACCGACGCCCAGTGGGACCGCCTCACGAAGATCGGCGACATCGACTTCGCCTACGCGAACGAGGACGGCCGGTTTCGCGCCTCGGTGGTGAAGCAGCGGCTCGGTCTCGACCTCGTCTTCCGGATCATCAGCACCGAGATCCGCGACCTCGCGACCCTCGGGCTGCCGACCGATCACCTCGTGCCGCTGACCCGCTACCACAACGGCCTCATCCTGGTGACCGGCTCGGTGGGCTCCGGCAAGTCGACGACCCTCGCGTCCCTCGTGGACTTCATCAACAAGGATCGCGAGGACCACATCCTGACGCTCGAGGATCCCATCGAGTACGTCTTCGAGTCCGCCGGGTGCCATATCAACCAGCGCGAGGTGCATTCGCACACCGAGTCCTTCCCGAAGGCGCTGCGCGGCGCCCTCCGCGAGGACCCCGACGTCATCATGGTCGGGGAGATGCGCAACCTCGAGACGATCTCCCTCGCCCTCACCGCCGCCGAAACCGGGCACCTCGTCCTGGCCACCCTGCACACCGGCAACGCCCCCCGGACCCTCGACCGGATCCTGGACGTCTTCCCGAGCGACCAGCGCGACCAGATCCGCGTCATGGTCTCCGAATCGCTGCGCGGCGTGATTTCCCAGCAGCTCGTCCCCCGCCAGAGCGGGGAGGGCCGCGCCCTCGCCCTCGAGCTCCTCGTCAACACCCCGGCGGTCTCCGCGACGGTCCGCGACGGGAAGACCTTCATGCTTCCCGGCATCATGCAGACCGGCAAGAACGTCGGGATGATCACCATGGACGAATCCCTCCGGAACCTCTACGTGAAGGGGGAAATCACGCAGGAGGAAGCGCTCTTCCGCGCCGAGGACAAGGTCCAGATGAAAGCCTTTTTCCAGTCCTGATCGCGCCCGACCGCCATGGCAAAAATCGACAAGTATTTCAAACACCTCGTGGAAGGGGGCGGGTCCGACCTGCACCTCTCGGAAGGACAGGTTCCCAAGGTGCGGGTGCACGGGTCGGTGTCGGCCATTCCCGGCGAGGACGTCCTCGAGGGCGAGTCGTTCCGGGAACTGCTCGCCGAGATCTGCGAGCCCAACGCATTCCAGCGTTACCTGGAGA
>JABDMC010000263.1 GCA_013001695.1 Akkermansiaceae bacterium | reverse complement strand
CCCCTCCGCTGGTGGCGACCGGCACCACCCGCGAGGACCAGCTGGCCTCCCTGCGGGCCCGGGCCGAAACGTGGGAGGCGGCCCGTTCGCTGGGCACCCTGCGCGACACCATGGTCTTCGCGACCGGCAGTCCCGAGGCGGACCTCATGCTCGTCGGCGAGGCCCCGGGCTTCGAGGAGGAACGCCGCCGCGAGCCCTTCGTCGGGAAAGCCGGCCAGAAGCTCGACCAGATCCTCAAGGCCATGGGGCTCGACCGCGGCGGGGTCTACATCTCGAACATCTGCAAGTTCCGGCCCGCCATGAAGGGGCAGACCACGAACAACCGCAAGCCGACCCGCGAGGAGATGGACGCCTGCCTCCCCTTCGTGCGGGCCGAGATCGGCATCGTGCAGCCGAAGTGCATCGTGGCCCTCGGCGCCACCGCCGCGCAGGGACTCCTCGAAAGCAGCGAGGGGGTGGGGCGCCTTCGCGGGTCGTGGCACACCTTCGAGAACATCCCCCTGCGCGTCACCTACCATCCCTCCTACCTCCTGCACAACGACACCGCCAAGGAGGAGAAGCGGAAGGTCTGGGAGGACATGCTCACCGTCATGGAGAAGCTCGGGATGCCCGTCTCGGAAAAGCAGCGGGGCTTCTTCGGGGGGTGACGGGGGCGGGCCGGCGAAGCGCGCCGGGTGGCCCCCCGGGACGCGCCTTTTTCGTTGCGTCGGCACTCCATTCATCAACAGTGTCGGCCCATGAGCGCGCATCCTTTCCTGAGCGAGAGCTTCTACGTCCCGTGGTCGCAGTTGACGCCCGACCGCGTGGAGGCCGACATCGAGGCGGCCCTGGCCGAAGCCCGGGCGCGCATCGAGGAGATCTGCGCGGTGGACCCCGCGGAGGTCACCTTCGAGAACACCTTCGGCGCGCTCGACAACGCCACGGAAGTCCTCGACCGCGGCTGGGGACGGCTCAATCACCTCGACTCGGTCCGCAACGACGACGCCCAGCGCGAGGTGCTCAACAAGATGTTGCCGAAGGTCTCCGCGTTCCAGGCCGGCATCCCGCTGAACGAGAGGCTCTGGACGGTCCTGAAGGCCTTCGCGGAATCGGAGGCCGTGGCGGCCCTCGATCCGGTGAAGCGGCGCCTCGTCGAGGAGGATGCCGCCAGCTTCCGCAACGCGGGCGCCGACCTGCCCGCGGACAAGAAGGAGCGCATGGCCGCGATCCAGGAGGAACTCTCGGAACTCACCCAGAAGTTTTCCGAGAACGTCCTCGATTCGACCAACGCGTGGGAGCTGGTGGTGGATGACGAGGCGCGGCTGGCGGGCCTCCCGCCGAGCGCCGTCGCGGCGGCGCGGGCCGACGCCGCGGCCAAGGGCCACGGATCCGACGACGAGCCGAAGTGGCGCTTCACCCTGCAGTTCCCCTCGATGTTCCCGGTGATGCAGTACGCCCATGACGAATCGCTGCGCAAGGAGGTCTTCGAGGGCAGCGGCACCATCGGACGCCGCGACGACTACGACAATTCCGAGCTCGTCTGGAAGATCCTCGCGCGGCGCGACGAGAAGGCGAAGCTCCTCGGATTCGACCACTTCGCCGACCTCGTCCTGCAACGACGGATGGCGAAGGAGGGCGCCACCGCCCTCGACTTCGTGGAGGACCTCCACGACCGCATCGTGGCCGCCTGCCGGCGCGAATACCGGGAACTGCAGGACTACAAGGCGGAACAAACGGGCACCGAGCCCGCGCCCCTCGAACCGTGGGAAACCACCTACTGGTCGGAGAAGCGCCGCAAGGACCTCTTCGATTTCGACGACGAGGACCTGCGGCCCTACTTCCCGGTCGAGAAGGTGATGACCGGCCTCTTCGGGATCGCCTCGAAGCTCTTCGGCATCCGCATCGAGGAACGCGACAGCATCTTCATCGAACCGGGCACCGCCGGGGGCGCCGGGGAGGACCGCGTCGAGGTCTGGAATCCCGACGTGACCTTCTACGACCTCTTCGATGCCGGCAGCGGCGAGCAACTGGGATCCTTTTACGCCGACTGGCACCCCCGGGAATCGAAGCGCGGGGGCGCGTGGATGAACTACCTGCAGACCGGCCTCCCGCCGCAGGGCGTCGCCCCCCGCAAGCCCCACCTCGGCCTCATCTGCGGGAACATGACCAAGCCGGTCGGGGGCAAGCCGGCCCTCCTCACCCACGACGAGGTGGAGACCATCTTCCACGAGTTCGGGCACCTCCTTCACCAGCTTCTCAGCGATGTTCCGCTGCGCAGCCTCTCCGGCGTCAACGTCGCCTGGGATTTCGTCGAGTTGCCGTCGCAGATCATGGAGAACTTCTGCTGGGACCGCGAATCGCTCGACTTCTTCGCCCGGCACCACGAGACCGGCGAGGTCATTCCCGACGCCCTTTTCGACAAGATGATCGCGGCGCGCAACTACATGAGCGCCTCGACGTGCATGCGGCAACTGGCGCTCGGCAAGCTCGACCTCGAGCTGCACATCCACCTCGCCCGCTACCAGGGGCGCGACCTCGACGAGCTCGACCGCGAAATCCTCGCGGACTACAAGATGCCCCTCGCCTCGGAGACCCCCACCATGGCGCGGCGGTTCGGCCACCTCTTCGGCGACCCCACCGGCTACGCCGCCGGCTACTATTCCTACAAGTGGGCGGAGGTCCTCGACGCCGACGCCTTCACCCGCTTCCAGAAGGAGGGCATCCTCAATCCCGCGGTCGGGAAGGCCTTCCGCGAGACCATCCTGAGCCGCGGCAATTCGCGGCCGCCCGAGGTCCTCTTCCGCGACTTCATGGGCCGCGACCCGTCGCTGCAGCCCTTCCTGGAGCGCAGCGGACTCGCCCCGCCGGACCGCAACGCCTAGCCCGGAAATTTCATGAAATTTCCGCCCCCGCGAACGCGGGGGCCGACTCGCTCTGACTGGTCAGAGCCGTCGGGGCCCGCCCCGACGCCGGAGGAAACACACTTTGGGTGTTTCCTCCAGAGTCGGTTTTGCGAATCGGATGATTTAGCTTCAGCCACATTCGCAAAACGCATGTTTCACTTCGTGAAATATGCGGGCTAGGCTGCGCGCCGTGGAGCAGTTCGTCCCGCTGATTGCGGCTGTGATTCCGATCTACCTGTTGATGGTGGTGGGGGCGTGCCTGCGGCGGGTGTCGGTTTTGACGCCGGCGATGGACGACGGGCTGGCGAAGCTGGTGATCCACGTCCTGTATCCGGCGCTGATCCTCGACAAGATCCTCGGGAACGAATTGTTGAGGGATCCGGCGGTGGTCGGGTGGGGGATCGGGGTGGGGTTCGCGATCATCGTGGCCGGCCTGGCGGTGGGCCTGCTGGTGGGGAGGCTGGTGGGATTGCGGAAGGGGGAAGGGTCGCGGAGTTTTGCCCTCACGACGGGCGTGCAGAATTACGGCTACGTGGCGATCCCGCTGCTGATGGTGCTGTTCCGCGAGGACGAGAAGGGGGTCCTCGGGATGCTCTTCACGCACAGTCTCGGCGTGGAACTGGCGATTTGGACGGTCGGCATGATGGTCTTGCGCGGCACGCCGATCAAGTCGCCGCGGGAACTGCTGAAGGGGCCGATGGTGGCGGTGGTGGCGGGCCTCGTGCTGGTGTTCTCGCGGCTCGATGCGTTCATCCCCGGGCCGGTGCTGAGCCTCCTCGGCTGGCTCGGGCCGTGCGCCTTCCCGGTGGGGCTGATGCTCATCGGGACGGCCATCTTCGATCTGTTCGGCAAGGAGAAGCTGTCGGTGCGGGTGTGTGCGGGGGCGCTGGTGGTGCGCATGGTGGTCATGCCGGTGCTGATCCTGGCGGCCGCGAAGTACCTGCCGCTGGTGGTGGAATTCAAGCAGGTGCTGGTGGTGCAGGCCGCGATGCCCTCCGCGGTGACGCCGATCATCTATGCCCGCCACTACGGGGGCAACCCGGGGGCGGCGGTGCAGGTGGTCTTGACGACCTCCATCGTGGCGGTGGTGACGATCCCGCTGATCATCGCGTGGGGCCGATGGTGGGTGGGGGTCTGACCGGGGTTGTTGAGGGATTAGGTTATTGGATTATTAGGGCCTTGGGGGCATTGGGGGAGAACGAGGCGGGGGTTGCGTTTTGAAGGGGTGGGCCGATAGTGCCGCCGACATGAGTGACGAAGAGCGCAAGGACGACGACGTGCAACCGGATGACCTGCGGAGGACGCTGAATGATCTTTTCGGGAAGATGCAGGGGATGTCGTTCCACGGGCCGGGCATGGAGTCGCCCGCGGCGGCGGAGCCTCCGGCGGAAGAAGCCCGTCGCGGCACCGACCTGGTCTTCGACTTCGACTACCTGCCGCGGGACATCAAGGCGCACCTCGATCGTTTCGTGATCCGGCAGGATGAGGCCAAGAAGGCCCTCTCGATCGCGGTGTGCGACCATTACAATCACGCCCGCTACCTGCGGGCGCTCGAGGAGGAGAACGAGGGCAAGCTGCCGGAGGGGATCGAACTGCAGAAGCAGAACGTGATCGTGGTGGGGCCGACCGGGGTGGGGAAGACCTACCTCGTGAAGCACATCGCGGAATTGATCGGGGTTCCGTTCGTGAAGGCGGACGCCACGAAGTTCTCGGAGACGGGTTACGTCGGCGGGGACGTCGACGACCTTGTCCGGGAACTCGTGCAGAAGGCGGAGGGCGACGTGAACCTCGCCGAATTCGGGATCATCTACATCGACGAGATCGACAAGATCGCCACGAAGGGGGAGATGATCGGGCGGGACGTGAGCGGGCGGGGGGTGCAGACGACGCTGTTGAAGCTGATGGAGGAGACCGAGGTGCCCTTGAGCAACCCGATGGACATCCGCGGGCAGATGAAGGCCATGATGAGCATGCAGCGCGGGGGCGGGAGCGCCAAGGAGAGCATCAACACCCGGCACATCCTCTTCATCGTGAGCGGGGCCTTCTCGGGGCTGGAGAAGGTCGTGCGGCGGCGGCTCAGCGAGGGCCAGATCGGTTTTGGCGCGGATCCCACCGAGCGGCCGATGGACGAGGAGCTCTTCACCCAGGTCGAGACCCAGGATTTCCTGGAGTTCGGGTTCGAGGCGGAATTCATCGGGCGGCTGCCGGTGCGGGTGGTGTGCGAGAAGCTGACCGCGCAGGACCTCGAGAACATCATGAAGTATTCCGAGGGGAGCCTCCTGCGCCAGTACGAGCGGGAGTTCGAGGCCTACGGGATCGACGCGACCTTCGAGAACTCGGCGATCACGAAGATCGCGGAGCTTGCCGAGACGGAGAAGACGGGGGCACGGGCCCTGATGACCGTCTGCGAGCGGCTCCTGCGCGACTTCAAGTTCGAGTTGCCGGGGACGTCCGTCACGGAACTGAAGATCGACGGGGAGTTGCTGGAGCAGCGGGACGAGCGGCTGGCGTCCTACCGGGAATTGGGGAAGCAGGTCGACGTGGCGCGGGCGCGGCGGGCGCTGGACACCTTCTGCCGCGACTTCCGGAAGCAGCACGGGGTGGAGCTCGTCTTTTCGGACGAGGCCCTCGCGAGGCTGGCGGAACAGGCGGCGGAGCAGGGGCGGAGCCTCCTGCAACTGTGCCGGCAGCGGTTCCGGGACGTGCAGTTCGGGCTGAAGCTGATTCAGAAGAACACCGGGCAGGAACGCTTTGAACTGGGGGTGGAGGCGGTGGATGAGCCCGACAAGTACTTGAGTGACCTGGTGGTACGGAGTTATCGTGGGGCCGCCGGGGGGGCGGAAGGCGCCCCGGGCGAAGTTCCGGCACCGTGAGTTCTGATCCCACCCATCCTCATCGGCATCCCGTGACGGCCGCGGCCGTGGTGGGCAGTTTTGCCCTGGCGCTGGTGCTGGTCCTGCGCATTGCGGGGTCCTTCGGGCGGGCCGAGGCGTGGTTGCTGGGAAGCTACGAGGCGGGCGGATTCGGTATCGAGGCGGCCTTCGTGCACCCGTGGTGGGGGATCCTGGTGGCGGCGGCCGGCGCCTACGGGCTGGGATGGATTCTCCTGGAGACCCCGGGGCTGGCGCGGCGCATCCTGCTGACGGCGACGGTGATGGTCCTGACCGCCATGGCCTCCGTGGTGCTGGGGCTGTGGGGGGTCTTCTGGAGTCCGGTGGCAACCATGACCGCCATGCTGTGGAGCGGGTTCTGCGCGATGGTGTGGGCGCACCAGCACCCGATGCCCTGCGAGGCAGGTGAGGAGATCGCGCCGCGCAAGGTGATCTCGATCGCGGAAAAGAGGAACCACGAGGAGCCCGCGGAGAACCGGCGGAAGCAGGCCCGGGAGAAGTAGGTGAGGAGCGGGGCGACGCAGCGAACCCGCCGGCGGATCCCGGCGGGCGCGGGAGGCGGCGGATGGCTGCACGGAGGAAGGAGCGCCGGCGGCGAGGTTGCGGCTTTGCATTTCGGCGCGGCCTGTTAGGGGTGGATCATGGCGCGGGCGGATTATCCGGAGCCGGTGAAGGGCTTGATCGATGAATTGAAGCGCATGCCGGGGGTGGGCCCCCGGAGCGCGGAGCGGATCGCGTTGTGGTTGTTGCAGAATCCGAAAGCCCAACCGGGGGCGCTGGCCGGGGCCATCGAGCAGGCTGCGAGCGCGGTGACGAGCTGCCCGATCTGCGGATTCTTCGCCACGGTGGAAGGGTGCCCGGTGTGTTCGGATCACTCCCGCGACCCGGGGATCATGTGTGTCGTGGAGGAGGCCACCGACGTGTTGCCGATCGAGCGTTCCGGGGCGTTCAAGGGCTTGTATCACTGCCTGGGCGGCAAGCTCTCGCCGCTGGACAACGTGACGCCCGACGATCTGCGGATCGGGCTCCTGGTAAAGCGCCTCGCGGAGATGCCCGGGGCGGAGGTCGTGCTGGCGGTGGGTGCGGACGTGGAAGGGGAGGCCACCGCAAACTACCTCGCGGAAATCCTGCAAGGATCGGATTGCTCCGTGACGCGCCTCGCGCAGGGATTGCCGGCGGGGGGGGATCTCGAGCACGCCGATGCCCTGACGGTGTCGCGGGCCTTCGAGGGGCGGCGGGGCTTGAGCTGAATCGCAGCCACCGGGGCCGGGTTTTTACGGCGTTCCGGGGAATATCGTAACAGGAATGTGAATATTTGGTGGTTGTGCAAAACAATTATTTCCAAAATGTTGACACTTTTAAAAAGTTTTGTGATCTTAATGAACATGGACACGCACTTCGGGGACGATTCCAACGGCGGGACATCGGAAACCTACAAGATTCGTGCCGCCGTGCAGGCGGCGGTGAGTGGTCAGAAGCTGCCGCTCGCCGCGGAAGAGCGCATGGGGCAGTCGTGGGCGGGAGCGGACAACATGCCGACGGGCGGGGCGGAAGTGAGCGCCCGGGAACTGAGCGCCGATGCGCCGTCCAATCCGTTTCCGGGCGTGCCCGTGATTGTCGCCGAGGAATATCATCAATGGCAGGCAGCGGCACCCGCGATCGAGGCGCCGGTGGCGCCGGTGGCGACGGTCGCGGACTTGGAGCCGATGGCGGAAACCGACGCGTCCGTGGCTCCCCGGGAGGCCGATACCCCCGGAGCGACCCACCCCGATCCGTTCTCCGGCATGCCGGATTTCGGGGCGCCAGCCCCCGGGGGAGAGCATGCCGAAGCCGTTCCGCCGCCCCGCGAGGAGTCTCCGGCGCCGGTTGTTTCCGCGCCTGCGGAACCGCTGCCCGACGGGCTCCCGTCATGCGAGGGCCTCGACGAATTGCCGGTGGCTGCGGTGCCGGGGACGGAGAATCCCCCCTCGGGGATCGATGCCCCCTTGCTGCTTCGCCCCGGATCGGGCGCGGCCGGCAGCGGGGCCCCGGTCAACTTGACGGCGGTTCCCGGCACGAGTGTTCCCGAGGCGGGAAGGACGCCCATTCCGATTTCCGAGATCGCGGCCCGCGCCGCCGAAGCCATGGAGAGCGTCGGGGACCCGGCGCGCCCGTTTGCGGACGGCGGGGGGACGGCCGGCAGCCCGCGGCCCGTTCCCATGCTCGGGGAGTTGTCCGCCGAGAACGGCACCCTCCGGCGCAACCCCTCGCACTCCGGCGGCGACGGAACCGGCGAGATCCCCCACACGCCCGCCCCGGATTCCGGATTCCGCATCACCAACGGCCTCATGGGACTGCTGCTCTGTGGCGTTTTCGCGGGGACCCTGGCGTGGTTCCAGATGACCGCGGCCGACGAGACCGAGGGCGGAGAAGGGGTTCCCACGGGGCCGATGCCAACGGAGCCGGCCGAGCCGGCGTCCTTTGTGGCGAAGCTGACCGAGTCGGACCTCTTCGCGGTGGACGCGGAATGGGTCAAGAACGCCACCTTCACGCCGATTTCGGCGGGCCTGTCCGGGGAGAGCCCGGAGGTGGGAGGATTGGCGGACATCGCCGACCCGGCGGCCGGCGGAGGCCGGTAAACATCGGCGCCGAAAGGGCGCGCCGGGTGGCTTGCGCATCCCGGCGGGCGAGGTAGACTCCCTCCGGATGAGCGCTTGTCAGGGGCCAAAGATGCGGATGGATCCCGGCTTGCACCGGGAGAAGAAGCCGGACTGGATCCGGGTGAGCTTGCCGAACAATCCGGCGTTCTGGTCGACGAAGTCCCTCATCACCGACCTGAAGCTGGTGACGGTGTGCGAAGAGGCGCAGTGCCCGAACCGGTGGGAGTGCTGGGGGCAGGGGACCGCGACCTTCATGATCGCGGGGGAAAAGTGCACGCGGGCGTGCGGATTCTGCGCCGTCAAGACGGCCAAGCCGGAGGCCCTCGAGGACGACGAGCCGGAGCGGGTGGCGGAAGCCACGAAGCGGATGAAGTTGAACCACGTCGTGATCACGGCGGTGGCGCGCGACGACCTGAAGGACGGGGGAGCGGCGCACTTCGAGAAGACCATCGAGGCGGTGCGCGAGCGGAACCCGGGGATCGTCATCGAGGTCCTTGTTCCGGACTTCAACGACCGGGACTGGGCGCTCGAGATGGTGATGCGGGCGCGGCCGCATATCTTCAATCACAACATCGAGACGGTGGAGCGGCTCACCCCGCTGGTGCGGAGCCGGGCGCAATACCAGCGCTCGCTGACGGTGCTGCAAAAGGCCCGGGAGATGGTGGATGGGAAAGTGGCCACCAAGAGCGGGTTGATGCTGGGACTCGGCGAGCGGATCGAGGAGGTCCACCAGGCCATGGATGACCTGCGGGCGCACGGCGTGACCGTCCTGACAATGGGCCAGTATTTGCGCCCCAGCCCCCGGCACCTGCCGGTCGTGGAGTACATCACGCCGGAAGTCTTCGACGAGCTGAAGGAGGTGGCCCTCGAGAAGGGGTTCCGGCACGTGGCCAGCGGTCCGCTGGTGCGCAGCTCGTATCACGCCGGGGACTTCAAGCCCGAGAAGGACATCCTCGAGGCGCGCTAGGGAGGATTGTCCCCCAGCGGCGGCGGTGCGGGAGGGGAGGTATGCCGGTTTTCAAGGCGGCGGACCGGGAGAATGAAGAAGTCTTCGCCGCCGGAGGCCTGGGGACAGGCCTCCCTACCACTCGAAGACCGCGAGGATGGCGCGGTGGTCGCTGGCGGTCTTCCACGACGGGTCGTCGACGATGTAGGACTTCTTGAGCTGCGCGAGGGGCTTGAGGGCCGGCGAGACGAGGACGAAATCGAACCGGGAATAGATGTGCTGGTAGTCCCAGTAGTGGGTCCAGAGGAGGCCGGAGGAATCGCGAATCGGGAGGTCCTCGAGGAAGCGCTCCGACCCGTAGGGTCCCTTGATGGAGCGCACCGTGGTGGTGCGGCGGGTGTCGTTGAAGTCGCCGTAGGCGCACAGGAGGGCGTCGGGGTCTTCGGCGAGGATGGCGTCGGCGTGCTTGCGGAGGAGATAGGCCTCGTTGCGGCGGATCAGTTCCTGGTCGGCCTCGGCGATTTCGCGTTTGGATTTCAGGTGGACCCCGAGGAAGCGGATGGCCTTTCCATGGGCGTCGACGGTGGCGTCGAGGATGCCGCGGCGGATCGGGGTGATCTGGCCCTGGAGGTTGTAGGTCAGGTCCCGCTGCGAGTTGCGGGCCGTGATCGGGAAGCGGGAAAGAAGCCCGAGTTTGCGGGTTTCGTCGGCGCCGCCGGCGTGCTCGGTGTGGGGGAGGTCGAGGCCGGCCTCGGCGAGGCGTTGTTGCAGGTCGGCGAGGTCGGCGCGGGTGCCGATCTCGCAGACGCCGAGGACGTCGGGATTCGTGGCGACGATGAGGGCCACGACCGCCTCCTTCTCCCGTTCCGGCTTGGGGGTGTCGATGCGCTTGCTGTTCTGGTAGCGCGTCATGGTGAGATAGTTCTCGAGATTGTAGGAGAGGAAGCGCAGCGAGTTCGCCGCGGGGGCATCCTCGCCCTCCGGCGCGGGGGCGGCGGGGCCGGGGAGGGATGCGGATTCCGGTTCGGCGGGGGCGGGGGCCGCGGGTGATTCCCCGGGGACGGCCTCCGCGGCGGCTCCGGCGGCGGTGCCATCCCAGTCCGGGGTGGTGTCATCGTCCCGGCAGGACACCAGGCCGAAGCCGGCCGCCAGCAAAAAAAGCGCCCCGGCGATCTGCGGGGCGCGTCTGAAAAGCGGATGCGGAGAACGGCGCGTCATTCAGCCTTGGTGGGCTTCCTTGCCCTTGGCTTCCTTCACGGGCGTGTCGGGCGTCTCGGTCTCATGCTCGGCGCGGCGGATCTCCTCCTCGAAATCGTCGCGGGCGCGCTTGAACTCACCCATGCTCTTGCCGAGGCCGCGGGCAAGTTCCGGAATCTTCTTGGCGCCGAAAAGAAGGAGGACGAGAACGAACAGAATCGCGATCTCGGGGCCTCCGAGCGTCCATGCCAGTGGGGTCATCATGAATCTAGGATAGTAGGGTTCCGGGGAGGGTGCAACGTGAATAACGGGGTCCGGGGGGCGGGGCTTTCAGGCGATTGCCGCGGCCGGGCGGAGGGATCCGGGCAGAAATGCGTTTGAATCGGCCCAAATGGCGATTAGGAGCAGCGGGGTGCGCCTGCCGGTGGAGGAGATCCGTGAGGAGTTGGAATCGGCCCTGGAGGGGAGCCGGTCCCGGGTCCTCCTGCGCGCCCCGACGGGATCCGGGAAGTCGACGGTGGTCCCGGGGATGATGCTGGAAGGCGGGGTGGCGGGCCGGATCCTGGTGGTGCAACCGCGGCGGATCGCGGCGCGGATGCTGGCGGAGTTTGTGGCGCGCCTCCGCGGCGGGAAGGTCGGTGCGGAGGTCGGCTACGCGGTGCGCTTCGACACGAAGTACGGGAAGGAGACGCGGGTCGTGTATCTCACCGACGGGGTCCTGCAGCGGTGGATGAAGGAGGAGCCCGGGCTGCCGGGTGTCGGCGCGGTGGTCTTCGACGAGTTCCACGAACGGCGGCTGGCGTCGGACATCGCGTTGGCGCGCGTTCTGGATTTGCAGGATGGCAAGCGGGACGACCTGAAGGTGGTGGTGATGTCGGCCACGCTGGAGACGGCGGGCTTGCGCGACTACCTCGAGCCGTGCGTGGAACTGGAGACCGGCGGGCGCCTCTTTCCGGTGGAGATCGAGCATCGTCCGGAACCCGCCCCGAAGCGCGGCCGGCACGGACGGATGGAAACCGTGCCGGTCTGGGAACGGGTCGGCGAGGTGTTGCGCGGGCAATTGCGCGGGTTGGAGGGGGAGGCGGCCGAGCAGGGCGGCGGGAGCGGCGAAGGAACGGAGGGCCGGGCGGGTGGAGAGCGCCGCCACGGTCCGCCGCGGGTCCTGGTGTTCCTGCCGGGCGCCTTCGAGATCCGCCGGACGGTGGAGATGCTGGAGAAGGCGGCGTGGGCGCGCGGGTGGGAAGTGAAGCCGCTGTACAGCGCCCTGCCGCCCAAGCGGCAATGGGAGGCCGTGGGTCCCGGGGAGACCCCGCGCATCATTGTCTCGACGAACGTCGCGGAGACCTCGATCACCATCGAGGGGGTCCGCCTGGTGGTGGATTCCGGGTTGGCGCGGCAGGCGTCCTACGATCCGCGCCGGGGGATCGACACGCTGACGATCCGGAAGGTGTCGCGGGCCGCGGCGGAGCAGCGGGCCGGGCGGGCGGGGCGGACCGGGCCGGGACGATGCGTGCGCTTGTGGAGCGCGGCCGACCACGGGAAGCGGGCCGAGTTCGAGCGGCCGGAGGTGCGCCGGGTCGATTTGGCGGAAGCGGTCCTCTACCTGCTGGCGTCGGGAGTGGAGGACATCCGGCGGTTCCGGTGGCTGGATGCCCCGGAGGAGGAGCCGCTGCGGCGTGCCGAGGAGCTCCTCGAGAAGCTGGGAGCGACCGCGGAGGGGGCGATCACCGGTCTCGGGACCACGCTGGCGCGCTTTCCCCTGCATCCCCGCCAGGCGGCCTTGCTGGTGGCGGCCGCGGCGGAAGACTGCGTGGAGGAAGCATGCTTCGCGGCGGCGGTCCTGCAGGCCGAGGGCATCTTCGCGCGGGGGGCGTCGCGGGCGCAGCGGACGCGCTTCCAGCTGGACGGCGACCGGTCGGATTTCGAAGCGGAGTGGCGCGGGGTGGAGGCCGCGGAAAGTTGCCGGTTCGACCCGGGCGTGTGCGCGCCGCTCGGGGTGCACGCCAAGCAGGCGCGGGAGGTGATGCGGGTGTGGGAGCAGCTGTGCGGGATGGCGCAGCGCGAGGGGTTGCTGGGGGGGCGGCCGGGGCGGGTGCACCTCGAGTCGCGGCGGGAGGCCCTCGGGAGGGCCATGCTGCAGGCCTACCGCGATCACGCCGCGGTGCGCCTCGGGGAGGGGACCCTGGCGTGCCGCGTGACCGGCGGGCGACGGGGGAAGCTCGACGAGGCCAGCGTGGCCCGGGAGGGGAGCTTGTTCGTGGCGGGCGAGATGACCGAGATCCAGGGGCGGGAAACGAACGTGCAACTGAGCCGCTGCGTCCTGGTCGAGGAAGCATGGCTGCGGGAGTTCTTTCCGGGATCGTTCCGGGAGGAAAGCGGGGCCATCTACGACGAGGTGTCGCGGCGCGTCATGGGCCGGCGGCGCGTCATGTTCGATGATCTTGCGCTCGAGGACCGGGAGGGCGGCGAAGTCGATGACGCGGAAGCGGCGCGCCTCCTCGCGGAACAGGTCGAGGAGGGGGCCTTGAAGCTCAAGAAGTGGGACCGGTCGGTGGACGGGTGGGTGGCGCGGGTCAATTTCCTCGCCGCGGCCCGGCCGGAACTGGAGATGCCGGTCATCGGGGATGACGAGCGGCGCTTCCTGATCGAGCAGGTCTGCGCGGGGGCGCGCTCCTACAAGGAGATCAAGGAGCGGGAGGTGAAGCCGGCGCTGCGCGAATGGTTGTCGAAACCGCAGGCCGCCGCCCTGGAATCATTTGCGCCGGTGCGCATCAAGCTGGCCAACGGGCGGGAGGTCAAGGTGCGCTACGAGAGCGGGAAGCCGCCGGTGATCGGGCTGAAGGTGCAGCACCTCTACGGGGTGGACCGCACGCCGGAGATCGCGGGTGAACCGGTGCGGGTGGAGATCCTGGCGCCGAACCAGCGGCCGTGGCAGGTGACGCAGGATCTCGAGAGCTTCTGGGCGGGCGGCTACGCGCAGATGAAGAAGGACCTCGCCGGGCGCTACCCGAAGCACGAGTGGCGGTGAGGCGCGGGTCATCCGGTGAGTGGCGAGTTTGTCGGGCGGGCGCACCGCCTGCCGAGGCCGGATTAAAGAGTCCCGCCTGCCGGGGAAGGAACCTTGTAGGGCGGGCGCTCCGCCTGCCGGGGGAAGAAACCTTGTCGGGCGGGCGCTCCGCCTGCCAGGGGAAGGAACCTTGTAGGGCGGGCGCTCCGCCTGCCGAGGCCGGATTAAAGAGTCCCGCCTGCCGGGGAAGGAACCTTGCAGGGCGGGCGCTCCGCCTGCCAGGGGAAGGAACCTTGTAGGGCGGGCGCTCCGCCTGCCGGGGCCGGATTAAAGAGTCCCGCCTGC
>JABDMC010000262.1 GCA_013001695.1 Akkermansiaceae bacterium | reverse complement strand
GGTGATGGCCGCGAGTTCCGGGGCGATCGCCGCGGTGTCGAACCGCAGCACGAGGGCCTGCGTATCGAAGGGCGACAAGGTCACCGGCAGGCTCGGGGAAAGCAGCGAGAACCCGGTCCCGGTAAGGTCCAGCGAACTCAAATCGAGGTTCGCGCTTCCTCCGTCGTTCCGCACCAGGAGGGTGGTGGTTCCATCCGTGTCCGGATCGAGGACAATGATGTCGCCCGGGGCCTGCAGGACGGTGAGGAGCGGATCGGGAGCCACTCCGGCGTGGAGGCAGACGTCGTCGACCCAGAACGGAGTGGAGGTGCTCGAGGCACCCGACGAACTCGTGTCGGAGGTCGCGAAGCCGTAGGCCGCCGGGGTATTGGTGTTCCCACTGAGGTTGCTGAAGGCGGTGAGCCCGGCAGCGGTCGCGCTGGTGAAGGAATCCGGTCCGGACACTTTCGTTACCGTGATGTCGTAGGACGCCGTGCCCGTTCCAAACCCGGTGCCGCGCACGGAGAGCTTGTAGACGTTGATGATGTCCAGCGGGTCGACGGAGGCATCGAGGAGCCCGTCGCCGGCGGGACCGCCGTTGTCGACCGATCCCTGCAGGGCACCGATGCCAGAGTATCCCCAGACGCTGCCGTTATGGATGTAGAACCCGGGCGTGCCGCCGAGGGAATCGCCGTCGGGCAGGTAGGCGATATTGATCAGGGCATTGGCCATCACCGTGCTGTCGAATCCCAAGGTCCCGCCACCACCATCGGGGTCATCCGGTTGCGGAGAGTCCGCCCCGAAGAGAACCCACTGGAAGCTGCGATCAGCCATACTGCCGTTCGGATCGAATCCCGTGTAGAGCGACCACTGGGTGGTATCGATCGGCGAAAAGTAGGCCGTGAACTCGAACATGTCCGCCCCGTCGGGGACGCTGTCGGCCTGGTAGAGTTCCGCCGAGCCCGATCCGCTGGGATCGCCGGTGCCGGCCACGCGGGCTCCTCCGGACGAGCCGGGCGCGATGCCGGGACCGATGGCCGCGGAGGTGCCATCAAAATCGCCGAGGCCGCCCTCCATGTCGCCGCCGGCGATCTTCTGCCCGTCGATGTAGAAGGCGACGCTGAGCGGCAGGACCTGGTCGTTGTTGTCGGGGTCGAAGGGGCCGGTCGAGGTGGTGTCGATGGTGAGTTCGCCCGTGAAGGCCCCGGAACCGGCGAAGGAGGCCGGGATCTCGACCGTCACGGTGTCCCCGCCGCCGAGGACGTTGGTGCCGCTGTAGGTCACGATCGGGGACCCGAAGACGCCGCCCGGGTCCGAGGTGACGGAGACGCTGTTGATCGTGACGGTCTCGGACCCGCTCGCGCTGTTGTTCACGAACGTCATGGTGCGGCTTCCCGAAGCCGTGAAGATGTTGTCGAAGGTGAAGTCCGGGCTGTCACCGGCATCAACTTCCAGGAGCGGATCCTCCACCGGCACGATCCCGGTGCGGATCACGTCGAAGGCCAGGTCCTCCTTCAGGTCGCTGAAGCGCAGGTTGTCCAATCCCGGCTCGTTGCCAGGAACTCCACCGTAGACGGTGGGATTGATCCGGCTGATGCCGCTGCCCAGGGAGTTGGTTTCCTCGTAGACGAGATCGGGAGACCCGAGTGCGGCGATGGACGACAGGTCGGCGGGACCCGCCCAGAGTTCGATGCGGTCTTCACCCGCCGACCCCACGTCGATGGTGATGCGGCCCACGACCACGGTCGGGTCGGACGTGGAGCTCAGGGGCGTCGCCGGGAAATTCCCGTTGGCCCGCCACTGGAGGCTGTTGTTGAGCCACAGGAGGCGCGGGTCGGAGGAGGTCGTCCCGACGGTGTTGAGGCCGAACCCCACCCGGCCCCCGGAGGTGGGCTTGGTGGCGATGAAGGAGAACCACACCGGGTTGACGCCGCCGCCGAGGCTGACCTGGCGCTCCTGCGCGAGGGCCGACCCGGTGGTGGTCGACTGGCTCTGGGCCGTGCCGCTTGCCGGGACCGAATAGCCCGTGACGGTCGTCGTGCTGATGTCGCCCGCCACCACCACCTGCGTGCCGGTGTCCGGGTTCCAGAGGGCCTCCGTGAAGCCGACGCCCGTTCCGGAATTGGCGGCCTGCGCCATGTCACCGGGGACGTGGTCGTTGTAGTCGAGAACCACCGAGCCGCCGACGAACCCGAACCCGCCCCGGACCTCGAGATCCGTCGAAAGGGCGTTGCCGGAGTCCGAGATCGTCATGGTGGCGCCCTCGTCGGTGCCGCCGGCGGTGGCGCTGTCCCACTCGATGGTGATCGTCTCGGTGGCCCGCGGCGCCACCGCGAAGGGGATGCCGGGCGAGGTGATGCTGAAGCCGGTGCCGCCGGCGAAGCTGATCGAGTCGACGTTCAGGCTCGTGGTGTTCCCCTCGTTCCGGATGGTGACGGTGGCCGTGCCGCTGGTGTCCGGACTGCAGACCACGATCCGATCCGGGCCGTCCAGGACGTTCAATGCCGGCGGGACACTCCCGGTCCGGATGACGTCGAAAGCCTCCGACTCCTTCAGGTCGCTGAGACGGACGTTGTCGAGGATGGGAGCGTCCCCCCCGGTGGCGCCGTAGGCGGAGGGATTGAGCCGCGTCAGGCCGCTGCCGAGGGAGTTGGTCCCGGCGTAATTGATGTCGGGGGCCCCGAGGGCGGCGACGGACGACATGTCGCCCGGGTTCACCCAGACCTCGATGCGGTCCTCGCCCCCGGTCCCGTCATTGATGCTGATGCGGCCCACGATCAGCTGCGTGTCGGACGTCGAGGTGAGCGAAACGGTGGCCACGTTGGCGACGCCCACCCGGTAGGCGAGGGTGTCGCCGATCCAGAGCAGCCGGGGATCGGTGGCATTGGTGGTGTTGGTGTTGAAGCCGACGCCGACTCGCCCGCCCGAGGTGGGCTTCTGCGCGAGGAAGGAGAACCACACCGGCGTGATGCCGCTGCCGAGGTCGATCTGGCGCTCCTGCTGGCGGGCCGCCGTATTGTTGGTCGATTGGCTCTGCGGGGTGCCGGTGGCGGGAACCGAGTAACCGGGAACGGTGGTCGTGGAGAGATCGCCGGCGACCACCACCTGCGTCCCGGTCCCATTGTTCCACAGCGATTCCGTGAAGCCGATGCCGGTGTCGGCATTCCCGGCCTGGGCCAAGGTGCCGGAGAGGTGGTCATTGTAGTCGAGCACCACGGAGCCGCCGGAGGCGAGTCCGCCCTTCACGAGCAGGTCGGAAGAAAGGCCGTTGGTCGAATCCGACACCGTGACGGTCGCGGTTTCCAGGGAATCCCCGGCCGCGGCGCTGTCCCACTCGATGGTAATCTCCTCGGACGCCCCCGCGGCGACGGAGAAGGGAATGCCGGGGGAATTCACGCTGAAGCCCGTGGCCCCCGAGAAGCTGATGGAGTCGATCTCGAGGTTGTTCGAGGTCCCATCATTCCGGATCGTGAAGGAGGTCGTCCCGGTGGTGTCCGGGCTGCACACCGCGATGCGCCCCGGGTTGTTGGCCACCGTCAGGGACGGGTCGGGACCCGCCACGTTGAAGAAGCAGACGTCATCGACCCAGAAGGGGGTCGCCAGGCCGGGGACGCCGCTATCGCCCTGGTTGGATCCCGTGTCCAGATCGCTGCTGACATCGGAGGTGATGAAGGAATAGCCCGCCGGGGTGCCACTGTCGCCACTGACTCCCTGGAAGGCCGTGAGACCCGTGGCGGTGCCGCTCACAAAGGTGTCGGGACCGGACACCTTCGTGACGGTGATGTCGTAGCTGGCGCCGGGGGAGCCGAAGCCGGTCCCGGTCACGAGGATCCGGTAGGCGTTGACGACGTCATTGGGATCCACGGAGGGATCGAGGAGGCCGTCGCCGACCCCGTTGGCGGTGGATAGGTCGCCGTCATTGTCAATCGATCCCTCGATGGCGCCGATCCCGGTCGGGATCCAGGTTCCCCCAAAGGCCGTCCCGGCAATGTCCCCGTTGAAGACATAGAAGTCTGGCACACCGAGGTTGTCCTGCACTCCGTCGGGCATGTAGGCGATGTTGATCAGGGTGCCCGCCGCCTGGGCGTCGTCGAAACCCGGGAAGGGCCGGCCCGTGTCGGCCGAGAGCACCACCAGCTGGAAGGTGCGGTCCGAGAAGGCCCCATCGGCGGCCGTCGCCCCGGTCGCTTCTTCCGAGTAGCCGCCGAAGGTCGAGGCGTCGATGGGGGTGAAGAAGGCGGAGAGCTGCCAGTTGGGCGCCCCGTCCGGGACGCCGGTTGACTGCATGTGGGACGTCGGGTGCTCGAGATCGCCCGGGCCGGTGCTCGAGGCGTCTCCAATCCCGCGGACCCGGGCCATGCCGCTGGATCCGCCGGCCAACCCGGGCGAAACCGGGACGGCCTCTCCATCGCCCGAGACGTTGTCCCAGTCGGCGAGCCCGGATTCCATGAAGGGGTTCGGGTTCAGTTTCTCGCCGGCCGGAATGACCTCGGCGGAGAGCGGGAAGTTCTTGTCGTTGAAGTCGGCCGTCACGGTGCCCCCCGCGGAGGTCGTCAGGATCTCGAGATTGCCGGTGGCGCTTCCCGATCCGACCGGGCTGGCCGCGATCTCGATGGAGACCGTGTCGCCGTTCTCAAGAAGGGGAGGGGTGCCGGTGTTGCCGGCATCATAGGTCACCGTCAGGCCCCCGAAGACCCCGCCGCCGTTATCGGTGATGGTGACGCTGTCAATATTGATGGTGGCGCTGCCGCCCACACTGTCGTTCACGAGGGTGACGGTCCGGGTGGGGGCGGGGGCCCCGCCGAAGACGTTGCCGAAGTCGTAGTCCGGATCCGGGCTGCCCGGGGCCACGTTCAGGATCGGGTCCGGGACCCCGGAACTCTCGAAGAACAGGAGCTCCGCGATGCCGACGTTGCTGCCGCTGTGCGCCGAGTTGATGTCGAAGGCCACGTAGCGCGCCGTCACCCCGCCGAACGAAACGACGTCCGGCGCGATGGAGGTGTCGCCCGGGGCGGGGACCTTGGTGAACATCTGGGTGCCGGCGGTCCCCAGGAGCGTCCAGCCCGTGGCGTCAAAGTCGACCCCGTCGCCGTTGGAGTTGCCGCCCGGCCCCGCCGCCGCGCTGCGGTAGTAGATGTCGGCCTGCAGCACACCGCGGTTCAGGGTGCTGGCGGCCCCGGCGGCATTGACGCAGAGATTGAAGAAGGCCATCGAATCGAGGGAGTAGTCGGCCCCGAGATCCACCCGGAACCACTGGGCGGTGGCGCTGTTGCCGGTCCAGTTCGTCACCTGCCCGAAGGTCCCCGTCCCGCCGACGGTGGAGTCCAGACGATAGTCAGCGGGCAGGGCGGCGGTCGTGATGGAGCCGTCCGCGGTGAAGCCGCCTCCGTTGCTGACTCCGTTCAGGACCCGTCCGGGTTCGCGGGAGGCGTAGTTGTGCCGCGCCTCGGCCGTCATGGACGTGGCGGGAATGAGGGTCTGGGCGTGCACGCCCAGGGCGAGGCCAAGTACGGCGAGCAAGGTCGTGCCGCGGGTGCGAGTGGGTTTCGTCTTCATGCTGATGGTTGGTTGGGGAGCAGTGGTGGATTCGCTCCGGCTCCCGGATTCTTGCCGAAGTGATTGCTGGAATTTCGCCTTCTCAGGCCGGTATTTCCGGGCCTTCAAAGCCCGGTAGGTGCATCGGGGGCGGCGTCCTCCTCAGGCCGCGGCCCTCCTCCGCCGCGAAGCGAGCAGCAGGCCGCCGAGGCCGAGCAGGGCCGCGGAGCCGGGCTCGGGGATCACGAGGCCGCTGACGGCGCTGTCCCAGTCGGTGGCGATGCGCAGTTCGTCGAGGCGAATGCCTCCGTCGGTGCCGTTCGCGATGAGGCGGATCGAGGTCAGGTCGACGCCGGAGGCACCCGGATCGTTCACCTGCCACACCCCCGGCTCGGACGCGAAGGTGCTGCTGTTGCCGTCGGCGGTGATCAGCGAGGCTGAGATGCCGGAGGTCGTTCGCTTCATGGCGAGGAGGTAGGTCGTATTGCCGGCGAGCACGCCCGCTGCAGAATCACCGCCGGCGGGATTGTAGCCGCCCGTGGAGGCATGGACATAGAGATCGCCATCGGTAATGCCGACGTTCCCGCGCATGTTGCCGCTCGCGCCCGCGCCATCCCAGAACTCGGCCCGCATGTCGACCACCGAGGCGCCGGAAAACACATGCACCAATGCCGTGAAATAGAGGTTCTCCGTGGCCAGGTCCACCGTGGTGTTCCAATCCCGTTCATTGCCCCGGTTCGTGCTGGAAATAACGTGTGTGCTGCCGTCGGTGATCAAGGGCGGATTCTGGCCGAACCAGAGGCTCTGGCCGGTGCCGCTCGTCGTCAGCCCGGAGGGCCCCGTCGTCGCCCAGGCCGCCGTCCACCCGCTACCATTGTTGGCCGTCTCGGTGGTGAGATTCACGCCGCTTCCATAGTCGAAGTCCTCGTAGGCGATGAGCGCGGCGTCCAGCGCTCCGGCCATCAGCCCGGGGATCGCAGCGTGAGCGAGAAGGATGAATCGTGAGCCTTTGGTCTTCATGGGGGATGATTATTTCGTGTGTCTTGGGAGAAGAGCGGAATCACTCCGGCTGGCGCAGGACTCCGATTGGGATGGGTGCTGAATGTTCGCTTCCTCCGTTCGGTTCTTGCAGCGACGAGGCGGGTGGTGGCGAAACGTGGTTTGGCGGCCTGCCGGGAGCGGTCTGTCCTCAACTCCCCGCGTCCAGGCATCATTTCAGCTGCCAAGTTCAGCAGAGGGCCCTTGGCCTCGCCAAGAACAATCTGAGTGCGAGAGGCCGAAGACGGTATCCTGCACCTGCCGAAATCCAGACATCGCTGATAGTCGCCCGGCCGAAAGTTCCTCCGCGGGAGGTCCGACCTACGGGCGGATGCCGGGTCCGAAGAACGCGTCGTGAGCGCGCATCCCGCCTTGGCCAACCGGGCGGATTCATCTAGCTTGCACCACGCACCGGGAGGTGCAGGTGCCGCTCTCATGGGTGATCTGCTCCCGGAAAGGCCCGCAGCCCCTCGGTGCCATCATCGCCATGAGAAGATTCCCCCGATTCCTTCCCGTCCTGGTGCTTCCCCTGCACGCCTCCGCGGCGCCGCTGAGCGGTGTCACCGCCATCGCGTCCAGCAGCGACCTCGACGGGCGTCCCCCGCTGCACGCCGTGGATGGAACGGGCCTCAATTCCCCGGCCGACCCTGACGATCCGGCCCTGTGGAGGCACCAGGGGGGCGAGAACCAGTTCGGGCAGAACTGGTGCTGGCTGGCGGATGCCCGTTCGCCCCTGCCCGGGGTGGGGGACCACTGGATCGCCTTCGACCTCGGATCGGTCGTCGAACTGGCCTCCATGAACGTCTTCAACTTCGGCGTCTCCACCGGCGCCAACAACAACCGCGGCGTCGACCAGGCCGACATCTACTACCGGTCGGATTCGTTCGGCGGCAACAGCGACAACAACTACACGGCATTCGATTCGTCCGGCTGGACGCTTCTGGGCAGCCGGAACTTCACGCTCGGCCCGACGAACGGGGCCTTGCAGGCACCGGACAACATCAGCCTCGCCGGCATCAACGCCCGCTACATCGCCATCGACGTCAATTCGACCCACGGCAGCGGCAGTTTCGCCGGACTCGGCGAGGTGCAGTTTTTCCCGAAGCGTGCCGACCCCATCCTCAAGGTCGACGTGGCCTCTCCCGACCCCGATTTCGCCTTTGGCACCATCGTGGGCACCACCGCGACCCGCACCGTGACCTTCGTGAACGACAGCGCCTCCGGGAACGAGACCATCACCTTCGACGGCGCCAGCGCGGGGGGCGTCTTCAGCGGCCTCGCAGTCACCTACGACCCGGGGAACACCGGCAACCCGCCGCTCCTCGAGGACGGGGACAGGGTTTCCATCGAGATCACGGCCGCCAGCGGCACCGGCGGGGTGTTCGCCGGGACCCTCACGATCAATACGACCTCCACCGGCAGCGAAGGACCGGACTTCAACGACCGGATGCTGCCGCTGAGCGTGGAATTCTACCAGATTCCGCCCGCCGTCTTCGGCTCCGCCGACCTCAATGGCAACGGGATTCCGGACCTCGCGGAACTCCGTTTTCCGGGCCTCTCCAGCCTGCCGCCCGGGACCGATTCCGACGGGGACGGCGCGACCAACCTGGAGGAGGCCTTCGCCGGAACCGATCCGTTCGACCGCGCTTCGGTGTTGAGGGGCCTGGGTTTCGTCGAGAGCGCGCCGGACTTCTTCGAGTTTTCGTTCACCTCCGAGGTGGGCAAGAGCTACATGCTGGAGGCGGGCGATGACCTTGCCGACTGGAGTCCCTTCGGAAGCGCCCTGACCGCCACCGGCCCGGTCACCACCGCGGTCATTCCCCGCGGTGACCTGCCGGCCGGGGGCCGGGCCTTCGTGCGCGCCGCGCTCCTCCCGGCGCCCGACACCGACCTCGACGGGCTCGAGGACGAACTCGAGGCTTACCTCGGCTGGAACGCCGGCGACGCAGCCAGCGTGCGCTCCGCGTCGGACGACGGCGACCTCCTGCAGTTCGCCACGCTGATGAAGGGCGGCAGCCCCCACGGCGGCATGTTTGGCTCGACCCTTCCCGGGGTGCCGTCCGAGGAGCAGGCCAGCCGCTTCCTCGCCCAGGCCACCTTCGGTCCCACCCCGCAGAAGATCGCCGCCCTGCGCGCCCTCGGGCCGAACTGCTACGAGACCTGGATCGACCAGCAACTCGCCGCGCCGCCGAACTACCTGCGGACCTACATTGATGTGCTGGCGGCCCGCATGGTCGCGGACTCCAATGCCCCGGACTACGACGTCTTCCCGCACTACGTCACGGAGCAGTCCAACTTCGCGATGTACCGCGAGAACGTGAACACCGTCTGGATGCGCCAGGCGCTCTTCGCCGACGATGAGTTGCGGCAGCGCGTGGCGTGGGCCCTCAGCCAGATTGTCGTCATCGGGCCGCGCTGCAACAGCTACGGGATCGCCGCGGCCGACTGGTACGACACCGTCCTCGAGCACAGCCTCGGGAACTACCGGGACCTCCTCTACGACATCGCGGTGCACCCGTGGATGGGCTGGTGGCTGAGCCACCTCGGGAACCAGAAGGCCGACCCGACCATCAACCGCATGCCCGACGAGAACTTCGCCCGGGAGATCATGCAGCTCTTCTCGATCGGCCTGCTCGAGCTCAACATGGACGGCACGCCGGTCCTCGACGTCCACGGGAACCCGGTCGAGACCTACACCAACGACGACATCCAGCAAGTCGCGCGGGTCTTCACGGGGCTGGACCTCCAGACCGGGATCGGCGGGCAGGCCGCCTTTGCCGCAGCCCCGATGCGGATGATCGAATCCCGGCACGACACCGGCGACGCCGTCTCGGCCTCGGTCTATGGTGCGCCCGAAAAGGTCTTCCTCGGGACGTCCCTGCCGGCCTTCGACGACGATCCGGGCCGCACCGGCCTCGACGACGTCTCCGACACGGTGGACATCCTCATCAACCACCCGAACTGCCCGCCGTTCATCTCGATGAACCTCATCCAGCATCTCGTGACATCGAACCCGTCACCGGCCTACGTGGAGCGCGTTGCCGGGGTCTTCGCGGATGACGGGACCGGAGTGCGGGGAAACCTCGCCGCCACCGTGAAGGCGATTCTCATGGACCCGGAAGCGCGGGATTTGGCGGCGGCGCTCGACCCCCGGGCCGGCCGCCTGAAGGGGCCGATGCTGCGCACCGTGGCCATGGCCCGCGCCTTCGATGCCGGGGCCGCCACCCCGGCGCTGCACGACCTCACCGGAATCCAGTTTTGGGCGCCGCGCAAGCAGGACGTCTTCAGCGACTTCCTCGAGTACCCCAACGAGTCGCCCTCCGTGTTCAACTTCTACGAACCGGGCTACAGCCGCCCCGGGGAGGTGCGCGACCTCGGGCTTCTCAGCCCCGAGTTCCAGATCATGAACGCCCTCACCGCGACCTCCCTCCCGAACCGGATGTGGAGCTTCATCCAGGGCGGTTTCCACTACGGGAACCCCGCGGTCACCCCCGAGTTTCGCCTCCAACTCGGACCGGTGCGGAGCCTCTCGGTCGATACCGACGCCCTCCTCGATCATCTCAACCTGATCTTCTGCCACGGGACCATGAGCCCCGCGGGCCGCGCCGAGATGAAGGCCGCCATCGACTTCTACGCCGCCACCGACCCGAACTGGATCGAACGCTCCGAACTCGCCGTCTTCCTGGCGCTCATCTCGCCTGACGGCTCGGTGCTCAAGTAAACCCCTTCCTATGACCATGAACCGCCGCAAATTCCTCGCCGACGCCAATTGTGCCGCCCTCAGTTCGGTCGGGATCCTCAGCACCATCGCGAACTTGCGCATGATCGGGAACGCCGCGGCGGGGCCGATCGGCGGACCGGGCGATTACCGTGCCCTCGTATGCCTGTTTCTCCACGGTGGAAACGACTCGTTCAACATGGTCGTCCCGACCGAGACCGCCGAATACGACAACTACGCGGCGGTCCGGACGAACCTCGCCCTGCCGGCGCCCACGCCCTCGATGGCCCCGGGCGAACTGCTGCCTCTCAATGTCGGCAACACGCCCGGCCGGACCTTCGGGCTCCACCCGGCGATGCCGGAACTGCGGACCCTCTTCGACGCGGGCGACGCGGCCCTCGTCGCCAACGTCGGGACGCTCGTGGAGCCGACCACCATCGCGCAGTACAAGAACAAGTCGGTCTCATTGCCGCGATCGCTGTTTTCACACAACGACCAGCAGCGCGAGTGGCAGACATCCGTCCCGCAGACGGCCCTCAAGACCGGCTGGGCAGGACGCCTCGCGGACCGCGTCATGGGATTCAACCCGTCGAACACGGTCTCGATGAACATCTCCCTGAACGGAACCAACCTGCTGCAGACCGGGGATGCGACTTTTGCCTACGCCATCGGCCGGGACGGGGCCAGGACGCTGACGGGCGCCGGGTCGGGAATCGCCGCCGAGCTGAACCGGGTCGACGGAGCCAAATCCCTCGCCGAGCAGGCCTACCGCGACGTCCTGCGGCGCGCCTACGCCGACGAAGCAACCCGCAGCTACGACACCGCGGAGGCGTTTTCGGCCGCATTCAACGCCGCCACCGTGAACACCGCCTTTCCCGAGCACTCCCTCTCGGAGAACCTCGAGGCGGTGGCGAAGTCGATCGCGGCCCGCGGCCCCCTCGGACACAACCGGCAGATATTCTTCGTGCAGTACGGCGGCTTCGATAATCACGGCGAGCTCCTCGTGAACCACGATGACCGCCTTGGGAATGTCGACCAGGCTCTCAAGGCCTTCTGGGATTCGATGGTGGAACTCGGCCTCACCGACGACGTGACGCTCTTCACCTGTTCCGACTTCGGCCGCACCCTGCGGTCGAACGGGCAGGGGACCGACCACGCGTGGGGCGGCAATGCCATTGTGCTGGGCGGGTGCGTCAACGGGAGCAACATTTACGGGACCTACCCCGACGATGCGGAACTCGCGATCGGCACCGGCCTCGATGTCGGGTTCAACGGGCGGGTCCTCCCGACCACCTCCTGCGACGAGTACTTCGCGGAGCTGGCCCTCTGGTTCGGGCTGCCGTCCAGCCAGCTCGAGGAAGTGCTGCCGAACCTCGACAATTTCTACAGCTACTCGCCGACGACCCCGCCGCTCGGGATCCTGCTGTAAGGAGGCAGCCAAGGTGGCATGAAACGCCTCGCTGCCATGGTTCTCATCCTCGCCATCGCGGGGGGGCTCCTCTGGCTCGCCGGGCGCAGTGGGCGCGGCGGGCGCGGTGACGTCCCGCCACCGGCCACCGGCCCGGCGACGAATCCGGAGCCGGACCTCAAGGAAGACCTCTCGGGCCGCTATCTGCAAGGCTACGGAGGGCCCGATTCCTCTCCCGCCGCCGACCTCGTCCTCGTGCAGGACGTCCTGGCAGCCTATCTCTACACCATCAAGGTTCCCGACGCCCTGCCCACCGCCGGGAACCGCGAAATCGTCTCGGCCCTCTCGGGCGACAATCCGTACCGCATCCGCTTCATCGATCCCCCAATCGAGTTGCTCAACCCCGACGGCGAGCTCACCGACCGCTGGGGGACTCCGCTCTTCTTTCACTTCGTGGAGGCCGGGGAGCCCGCCATCCGCTCCGCGGGACCCGACAGGCAGATGTGGACCGGCGATGACCTCCTGAACGGCGAGTTCGCGGGTGAGACACGCTGATGTCCACCCGGGGTCCGGCCGCGCTCCCCCCCGCAGAGGCGCCACCGCGAATCACGCCCTTTTCCGGAAAAACCATTCCATGCTGGCGCCGGGAGTATTTCCCATTAGGTTGACCATCACGTGAAGGGGCACCACATCACCCGTAATTTTCGGTGTAGCGCCGGTTTCACGCTGGTGGAGCTCCTGGTGGTCGTCGCCATCATGATCGTTCTGGCGGCGCTGCTCTTCGGCGTCACCGCGAGGATGATCCGGGCCGCCTATAAGGCCGACTCCCTGAGTGATCTCCGGAGCCTGGGAACCATGACCATGGCGGCCACCGGCGACAACAGCGGGCGCTTTCCCCTCCTGCATTCCAACCTGGTCCATCCGCACCACTACAACAAACGCAACGACGTGGACCCTTCCGTTGATGACCGCTTCACCCTCGAAGACATGATCGAAAGCGGGCTCACCAAGGACACGGCCTTCTGCATGGCCAACCGGCAATGGAGCAGGAGAGCCGACTTCTACTGGAATGAATTCGGGGGAGGGCGATCCGCGGTGTTCAGCTACGTGTACCTCGCCAACGACAATGGCTGGGCCGACGACAAGAACCGGATCGAGTTTCCGACCGACGATCCGCGACTGGCAATGTTCTCGGGGCGCAAGGCCCGCAGTCTCCCGGCGCTTCCGTCCCACAGCTCCGAGGTGGACGTTTGGTATCCCTACCTGTGGGCCGACCTCTGCCGGCGATTTGACGGCAGCCTCCTCGCCAACTTCATGAAGAACGAGGATGAAGCGGCCGGAATGAATATCCTGTTCCTTGACGGACACATCGAGTGGCGGTCCGGCGCTCAAATCAAGGAGCGCTACTCCGCCGGCTCGATTCAGTTCTACTGGTAAGGCGCGCCTCAGCGCCTCGATCCGGTTTCGCGGTCGTGCCCTCGCGGGCGGGCGGGGCTACTTCTCGTCCGGGTGCAGTCCCTTGAAGGTGAAGGTGGCGAGCACCGCGCCGAGGATCTGGGGGAAGAAGTGCATCCAGGTGTCGGCCCAGGCGAGTTGACCGTCGATGCCGAAGGACGCCGTGACCGCCGGGTTGAAGCTGGCGAGGGAGATGCCGCCGACGGTGAAGGCCCCGCCGATCACGGTGGTGCCGACCGCGAGCCCGTAGTACTCGTTGCCCTCCGTGGTCTTCACGGTGGCGACGTAGAGGATCACCAGCATGAGCAGGAAGGTGAAGAGGAACTCCGCGACCAGCACCGGAAGGGAGTTGCCCGGAACGAAGGGCGTGATCTCGACGGTCGCGTTGTTCACGGTGGTGCCGGCAAAGACGCCCTTGATGAGCAGTCCCGCGAGGACCCCGCCGATGAGCTGCGCGATGATGTAGGGCGCCACGTCCTTCCGGGGGCACCGCCCGCGGATAAAGAGGCCGAGCGTCACCGCCGGGTTGTAGTGGGCGCCCGACACGTGCCCGCCGGCGTAGATGGCGCCCATGAGGACGAAGCCGAAGGCGAGGGGCGCCACGTCGCCCGCCAGCCCCAACCCGGCCGCGACCCCGATGCTCAGCGCCAGGAAGAAGGTGCCGATCAGTTCAACGATGTACTTGTTCATGTGCGGCCACCTCCCGGCCGAGGTTAGAATCGCGATGGGAGGCGGCCTCAAGGAAAAAGGGGATGGAGCCGCGGTCCGGCCGGGGGCAGAATCGTCACACTGTGAACAAGCTGCCGGTGGTGGGTGTGATGGGATCGGGAAGCGACCCGCACGACGATGCGGCCATGCCGCTCGGGAAGCTCCTCGCCGCGCTGGGGGTCCACTTGCTGACCGGCGGCGGCGGGGGAGTGATGCGCAGCGTCTCGGGGGCCTTCGTGAGGGAGCGGAGGCGGGCCGGGCTGTGCCTCGGCGTCCTGCCGGGCGAGGTCGATGGGGCCGGCTGGGCGGCGCCCGGCGGCTACCCCAACGAGTTCGTGGAGATCGTCATCCGGACGCATCTCCCCGGCCGGGGGAAGGAGGGCGGCGCGAAGGATTCCCGGAACTGGATCAACGTCCTGAGTTCCGATGCCGTCATCATCCTGCCGGGCGGCGACGGGACGGAGTGCGAGGCACGGATCGCCCGGGATCTCGGGAAACCCGCCATCAGTTTCGGCGGGGTGGCCGCGCCGGAAGGCATCGCGCCGGCCTTGACCTTGAGCGAGGTGGAACGATTTCTCCGGATCGAGCTGAAGCTCGGACGATGATGAGCCGCGTGGTGCTGCGCGGACCGGCGGTGCCACGGGAATGCGCTTGGCAGGCGAGCGACAATGGGCAGGCCTTTGGCAGGCGGAGCGCCCGCCCTACAACCGGAATGCCTTTGGCAGGCGAGCGACAACGGACAGGCCTTTGGCAGGCGGAGCGCCCGCCCTACAACCGGAATGCCTTTGGCAGGCGAGCGACAATGGACAGGCCTTTGGCAAGGCGGAGCGCCCGCCCTACAACTACTCCTCGGACGGGGAGGCGTCCTTGGCGGGCTCCTCGGCGGCCGGGGCTTCCTCAGCCGGCGCTTCGGCCTTGGGCTCTTCGGCCTTGGGCGCTTCGGCCTTGGGCGCTTCGGCCTTGGGCGCTTCAGCCTTGGGCTCTTCAGCGGCGGCGGGGGCCGGCTTTTTCTTCTTCTCCGGAGGGGCTTCGCCGGTGCGGGCCTTCTTGATGATGCTGGCCACCGTGACCGACGGCTTGGCGCCGACCTCGAGCCACTTGTCGGCGAGCTCCAGATCGACCTTGTAGTTGATGCCCTCCTGGAGGGGATCGTACGATCCGATCTGCTCGATATAGCGGCCATCGCGTCGCTTGCGATGGTCGATGGCGACGATCTTGTAGTAAGGCCGGTTCTTGGTGCCTTTGCGTGTCAGTCGGAGTGCTACCATGGTGTGGGGCTGAGGGCCGCGGAAGTTGGGGGAAAATCCGGGGGTTGCCAAGGCAATTCTGGCCTCAAATTGGGTCCGCCACGAGGCGGGTGAGAAGCCATTCTCCCTCGGTTTCCTTGAATTCCATGCGGCACCGGTAGGTCTGGACCCTCCGGGAGCCTCCGCCCTGGTTGACGGTGACGGTCACTTTGCACTCCAGCCGGGCCACATCCTCGGCGGGAAACTCGATCGAGGGCTCCCCCCGGGCGACCGAGCAGGCGAGGATCGATTCGTGGAACTCGACGAGGAGCCCGACCGCCTGGGCCCGGGTGATCATCCCGGTCGGGACGGGGTCGGGGCCCCTGATCTCGAAGGTGGGGGCGGCGAGGTCGTTGAAGCGGTCGACCTTCTCGCCGGTGCCCTGCAGGTCGATGGTGCTGCGCTCCACCGTGGCGAGAAGGGCATCGGCGCGGCGGAGGACCTTCTTCGCGGGGTCGAGGCGGACCAGCAGGAAGATCACCGCCGCCACGGCGGGCACCAGGAAGAGCGCGAGCTTGAGCCACAGGCGAACGTTCATCGGTTCGGCAGGAGTTGGAAGGTGAAGCCCTTGAGATACTCGGTCTCCGGGATGGTGGGAAGGACGGGATGATCGCCGCGCTGCCCGTGGGCTTCCACGAGGCGCAGCGTCCGGCGGGCATCGACGGCCGCGTCGCAAATCGTCTCGAGGAAGAGTTCCCGGGAGACGTGGTGCGAGCACGAGAAGGTCGCCAGGATTCCGTCGTGGTCGAGGAGCTTGAGGGCCCGCAGCTGGATCTCCTTGTACCCGCGCATGGCGTCCCGCACCGTCTTCTTGCTGCGGGTGAACGACGGGGGATCGAGGATGATGAGGTCGTACTGGTCCTCGCAGCCCTTGAGGATGTCGAAGACGTTCCCTTCCCGGGCCTCGAGCTGCAGGTTGTTGAGCTTGGCGTTCTCCTGCACCGCGGCGACGGCGTCCGCCGCGATGTCGAGGCAGGTCACCGAGGCGGCCCCGGCGGCGGCGCAGGCGAGGCCGAAACCACCCTGATTCGAGAAGCAGTCGAGGACGCGCTTGCCTTCCGCGAAGCGGGCCACCCGCCCGTAGGCATCGAGCTGGTCGAGGTAGAGCCCGGTCTTCTGCCCGCCGACGAGGTCGACGTGAAACTGCAGGCCGTGGTGATCGACGAGGAAGGGAGCGGGTTCCTCCCCGTGCAACATGCCGCCCGCGGGCTCGAGGCCTTCCGCCCGCCGCATCGGGGAGTCGTTGCGCACCACGATGGTGGCCGGATCGAGAAGCTCCACGAGCACCTCCCCGAGAAGGTCGAGGCGCTGGTCCATGGCGAGCGTCAGGGTCTGGAGGACGAGGTGCGGCCCGTAGCGGTCGACCACCACGCCCGGGAGCCCGTCCGATTCGCTCCAGACGAGCCGGCAGAGCATCGGGTCGACCTCGAGCCGGTCCCGGAGGGCCACCGCCTGCCCGATCCGCCGGAGGAAGAATTCCCGGTCAAGATCCTGCGACCGCCGGGAGAAGCGCCGCGCGACAATTTGGGATGCCGGATTATAAATGGCGGACCCCAAAGGGCGGTCCTTGAAGTCCTTGAGGCTGATGACCTCCCCCGGGCGGGGGTCGCCAAAGGTCTTCTTGACCTCGCTCTGGTAGACCCACTCGTGGCCGTGGAAAAGGCGGGAGCGGGGCTTGATTACGAGTCCGGGCATGGCCGATGAGGCGAATTTGGCTTGATTGCGGGGCGTCCCGTCCTTAAGGCCCTGCTCACTCGATGGGTAAGCAATACAACAAAGTCCTCAAGCGGCGCCGCCGGAAGCAATACCTGAAGCGCAAGCAAGAGCAACGGAAGTCATCGGCAGCGATCAAGAAATCTTCCGGCGCCAAGCCCGCTGCGAAGAAGGCCGCCAAGAAGACTGCGAAGAAGGCCGCCAAGAAAGCCGCCAAAAAGGCAGCCAAGAAGGCCCCCGCCAAGAAGGCCGCCAAGAAAGCCGCCAAGAAGGTCGCCGCCGAGGCACCCGCCGCTGCGGAGGACAAGCCGAAGCCCGCCGCCGAGACCCCGGCCGCTCCCGAGGAGAAGGCGCCCGAGCCCAAGGCCGAGGAGCCCAAGGCCGAGGAGCCCAAGGCTGGGGAGCCCAAGGCCGAGGAAGCGGCCCCCGCCGAGAAGCCCGCCAAGGAAGAGCCCCCGTCCGGGGAGTGATGGCGGGGCGGGCCCTCCGCCTGCGTGGCTTGCATCACGCCGCCGGCACCCGGGAGGTTCCATGGCGCGAGTCCTGATCGTCGACGGGCACAGCATGGTCTTCGCCTCGCGGGAACTCCTCGCGGAACACCGGGCCAACCCGCGGCGCGCGCGGCAGTCGCTGATCGGCCGGATGAATGCCTACCAGGGCGCCACCGACGTCAGCGTGGTGCTGGTTTTCGACGGGCGCGGAAGCAGGGAGACCCGGGAAGGGGGCGACGAGGGGGAGGCCCTCGTGATCTATTCGCCCGCCGGGACGACGGCCGATGCCGTGATCGAACGGGTGGCGGCCGCGCAGGCGCCCCGGCACCAGGTCACGGTGGCCAGCAACGACCGCATGGTCCTCGAGGCCGCGATGTCCTCGGGCGCCGAGGCCATCTCGATCCGCATCCTGGAAGGGGAGATGGCGCGCCGCATGGACGAATTCCGCGACAAGTGGGAATTGGGCTGAATCATTGACGCCGGAGTCCCGGGCAGAAAGAGTGGGGGGACGTCATGGAGAAGAAGGCGAGTTGGGGGACGGTGGTTTTCGGGGTGGCGCGGGCCTTGCTGCACGACCGGAACAGCCGCCGGAAGTTCATCCTGTGGGTGATCGTGGCGATGCTCCTGGTGGTGGCCCTCGGGAACTGGCCGCTGGAGGAATGGCTCGCCGAGACGCCGCTGCGCTTTGTCCTGTGGTGGGCGGGCTGCGCCTTCCTCGCCGTCCTGACCTTCCTCCTCGGCCTCTACGATGCCCTCGCGGTGCTCAAGGAGAACCAGCGCAGGGAAGGGGACCACTGACCCGGGGGACGGGGGCGGCCCGTCCCGGCCGGGCGGACGCCGCGCCGAAGCAGTTCGTGCTTGCCGGAATGCAACCGTGACGCCATCCATGCCCCGTGAACAGGTGGGTGGACGATTTGTTTGAGCTCCTGCGTTTCCCGAGCGTGTCGACCGAGTCGCGGCACAAGGAGGACGTCGAGCGGTGCGCGGAGTGGATCGCGGCGCGCATTTCGGCCGCGGGCCTCGACGGGTCGGTGCACTTCACCCCGGGGCATCCGGTGGTGCTGGCCCGCAACGAGCACCGGGACGGCCGCCCGAACGTGCTGCTCTACGGGCACTATGACGTGCAACCGGTCGATCCGTTGGAACTCTGGGAGAGCCCGCCATTCGAGCCGGAAGTGCGGGACGGCAAGATCTGGGCGCGGGGCGCCACCGACAACAAGGGGCAGTTCTTCGCGCACCTCTGCGGGATCGCGGAGACCATGGAGGAGAAGGGGGACCTGCCGGTGAACCTCACGATTCTCCTGGAGGGCGAGGAGGAGATCGGCTCGCCGAACCTGCGGCCCTTCCTCGAGGCGCACCGCGACGAACTCAAGTGCGACGTGGTGGTGGTCTCCGACACCGGCATGGTGGCTCCCGGGGTGCCGACGCTCGGCTACGGCCTGCGCGGCATCGCGTGCTGCGAGTTCACGGTGCGGGGGCCGTCGCGGGACCTGCACTCCGGCGTCTACGGCGGCACCGTGGCGAACCCCGCCGCCGCCATCGCGCACCTCCTCGCGAGCCTCCACGATGCCGGGGGCCGCGTCCTCATCGACGGCTTCTACGACGACGTCCGGGACCTCGAGGACTGGGAGCGCACAATGTGGAAAGGGGTGCCGGGGATGGCCGCGCAGGACCTCCTGGAAGTCACGGGCGCCCCGCAGCTTCACGGCGAGGCCGGCTACAGCCCGGCGGAACGCTTGTGGGCGCGCCCCACCGCGGAAGTCAACGGCATGGGCGGCGGCTACCAGGGGGAAGGGTCGAAGACGGTTCTCCCGGCGCAGGCCTTCGCGAAGCTTTCCTTCCGCCTGGTCCCCGACCAGGACCCCATCGACATCCTGAAGAAGGCCGGCCGGCACCTCGAGGCGCACTGCCCGGAAGGCGTCACCCTCGAGATCAAGCGCGGGCACCACGGCATGCCCTACGCGGCCGACCCGCACACGGGCTTCGGCAAGGCCGCCCAGGAGGCCCTCCGCAAGACCTTCAGCGCCGACCCGGTCCTGATCCGCGAGGGCGGAAGCATCCCGATCGTGCAGGATTTCAAGGAGGTCCTCGGGGCCGACACCCTCTTGCTGGGGCTCGCTCTTCCCGATTGCCGGATCCACTCGCCGAACGAGAATTTCCTCATGGAGAACTTCGTGGCGGGCATCCGCCTGAATCGCATCCTGCTGGAGGAACTGGCCGCCAAACCGGCATGAGCGGAAAATCGGACAAGCGCGACTTCATCCGCGACATCATCGCGGAGGACCTGGCGACCGGCAAGCACGCCACGACCATCACGCGGTTCCCCCCGGAGCCGAACGGCTACCTGCACATCGGCCACGCCAAGGCGATCTGCCTGAACTTCGGGCTCGCGCGGGAGAACGCCGCCACCGGCGCGGTGTGCCACCTGCGGTTCGACGACACCAACCCGACCAAGGAGGAACAGGAGTACGTCGACAGCATCATCGCCGACATCAAGTGGCTCGGGTTCGACTGGGGGGAGCACCTCTACTTCGCGAGCAACTACTTCGAGTTCTTCTACGAGTGCGCGGTGCACCTCATCAAGGAAGGGCTGGCCTACGTCGACGAGCAGAGCGGCGAGGAGATTCGCGCCACGCGCGGCACCCTGACGGAGGGCGGCCAGGAATCGCCGTTCCGGGACCGTCCCGCCGAGGAAAGCCTGGCGCTCTTCGCGAAGATGCGGGAGGGCGGCGTGGCGAACGGCGCGGCCGTCCTGCGGGCCAGGATCGACATGGCGTCGCCCAACATGAACCTCCGGGATCCCGTCATCTACCGGGTCCTGCACGAGTCCCACCACAACACCGGCGACGCCTGGTGCATCTACCCGATGTACGACTACGCGCACCCCCTCGAGGACGCCCACGAGCACATCACGCACTCGCTCTGCACGCTCGAGTTCGAGAACCACCGCCCGCTCTACGACTGGGTGATCCGGCATTGCCCGGTTCCCGCGATCCCGCGCCAGATCGAGTTCGCGCGCCTGAGCGTGAACTACACCGTGATGAGCAAGCGCAAGCTGCTGCAGTTGGTGGAAGGCGGGCACGTCAGCGGCTGGGACGACCCGCGGCTTCCGACGCTCTCGGGACTGCGCCGCCGCGGGTTCCCGCCGGAGGCCATCGTCGCGTTCTGCGAGCGCGTCGGGCTGACGAAGGTGAAGTCGGTGACGGATGTGGCCCTCCTGGAATTCGAGGTCCGCGATTTCCTGAACCGCACCGCGCCGCGGCGGATGGCGGTCCTCGATCCCGTGAAGCTCGTCCTGACGAACTTCCCGGACGACCGGGTCGAGGAGGTCGAGGCGCTCAACAACCCCGAGGACAAGTCCGCCGGGACCCGCAAGGTGCCCCTGGGACGCGAAATCTGGATCGAGCGCGACGACTTCATGGTGGACCCGCCGAAGAAGTACTTCCGCCTGGCGCCGGGCCGGGCGGTGCGGCTGCGCGGCGGCTACATCGTGCAGCACACCGGCCACACGACCGATCCCGCCACCGGGGAGGTCATGGAAATCCACGCCGAATATCTACCCGGCACCATCGGCCAGGACGCCCCGGAGGGGGTGGTCTGCAAGGCCGCGATCCACTGGGTGAGCGCCGCCCACGCGGTCGATGCCGAGGTCCGGCTCTACGACCGCCTCTTCACCGAGGAAGATCCCGAGGGCTGCGAGGGGGGGCTGCTGGCGTGCCTCAACCCCGATTCGCTCCGCGTCGTCACGAGCGCCAAGCTCGAACCCGGGCTGGACACCGTCGATCCCGGATATCGCTGCCAGTTCGAGAGAATCGGCTATTTTTCCGCCGACACCGTGGACCACGAACCCGGTCGCCAGCCGGTCTTCAACCGCACGATCGGGCTGAAGGACTCGTGGGCGAAGCAGAAGGGCCGCTGAGCGGGATTTTCACCCGGCTCGAGGATGCCACTGGCCAAGGACCTGCAGGCGCGGTAAACTGAAACCAATGCAGGCGCTTTTGGATTATGGGGGACCGGTTCTCTGGTTGCAGGTCGCCCTGGCGTTCTTCGCGGTCGTTTTTGTCGTCGAGCGCCTGCTGTACTTCCACGGGGTCCGGATGAATGCCGCCGATTTCCTCCTCGGGCTGGCGAACCACATCCGGCGCAAAGCCTACGCGGAGGCCATCCACGAGGCCTCGCGCACGCCCGGCCCGGTGGCGCGGGTGGCGCACAGCGTCCTGATCCGGCACCACATGCCGCGCAGCGACCTGCGGGAGATCGCCGAGGAGGCCGTCCGCCTCGAGATTCCGCGCATCGAGAAGAACATGCGGGCCCTGCTCGGGATCGCCCTTTTGGCGCCGCTGGCGGGCCTTCTCGGAACGGTCCTTGGCCTCATCGACGTCTTCATGGAGATCAACGAGGCCGGCGGCCAGGCGAGCCATGCCAGCATGGCGGGCGGCATCTTCGAAAGCCTCGTGACGACCGCCGCGGGCCTGTGCATCGCGACCGGCTCCTACGTCTTCTACCTCTCGATGCTCGGGAAGGGGAAGCGTCTCCTCTTTCGCCTCGAGCGCACCGGGATCGAGGTCGTCAACCTCATCATCGATTCCGGGGCGCAGTCCGACATCGTTTCGTTCCGCGAGGAACTCGAAGCGCGGCAGCGCGGTGTCAGCGATCCGGAAGCCGCGGCGGCCGATTCATGAACCACGCCGAGTTGACGCTCCCCGAACGGCCGTCGGCCCTGCATCTGCTGGCGGTCCTCGATGTGCTGGTGCTCATGCTGGTCCTCTTCCTGCTGGTCACCAGCGTGTCGCAGGAAGCCGGCTTCCCGGTGGACCTCGCGGAAAGCCAGTTCCGGCTCGGGAACGTCGGCAAGCCGGTCCTGGTGACCGCCCGGGGCGGCGCCCATCCGGTGATTTCGGTGGGCCGCGAACGCGGCAGCATGGCCGACCTCGAAGCGAACCTCGAAGCGGCCCGCGTCGAGACCGGCGCCGACTCCGTCCTCATCGAGGCCGACAAGCACATCACCCTCGAGGTGTGGATGGGCATCCTGAACAGCTGTCACAAGCTCGGGATGCGACCCATGGTGGTGGGGAAATTGCCGGCCGGCCGCGATCCGGCGGCCATCGCGGATGATGCCGCCCCGCTTGAACCCCCTCCGGCCGATGGACCTCCGACGCCATAAGCCCCGCCGCCAGCGCCTCGATGAGGATGCGGGCCTGGTGTTTGCTTGGAGGGTTCCCGGGGGATCGCTCTTCCGCACCGTCCTGGCGGTCCTCATCACCGCCGGGCTGTTTGCCGGCGCCACGGTGGCGGTGAATGTGAAACCGCATCCCGACCCGGTGCGCATGCAGGATGGCGGGAGCGTCACCCTGCTGTGGCCCGACGACCCCGCCGTGCTCGAACTCTTGAGCGCCGCCGATGTCGACTCGCCGTTCCCCGATCGCTGGGAGCCGCAGGCATCGGTCCTGCTCAACGAGGAGATCCGGCGGCTCGGTGCCGAGCTGGAAACCCGCGGCGCCTACCGCCCGCTCCTGCGGCCGCGCCTCGACCAGCCCCGCCCCCCCGAACTGCCCGGCCTCCTCGGCGAGGCGGTCCCCCCGTTGCCGCCGCCGGTCACCACCGTCCTTCCGCCCCCGACGCACCGGGAGGGCGACGAAGTCTACGTCCGGACCACCGCCGACGACGGGCTGGCCGGCCGCTGGACGACCCAGGATGTCCTCTGGGAAGGCGACCAGGCCGAAAGCCTGCTCGGCCGGGAGGCCGGCTTCCTCCTCGGCGTGGACCCCGCCGGAACCGTCGAGTTCTGCCTCGCGATCGACACCGGGGGGCTCGATAGCGAACTCGTCTCGCTGCTGGCAAACTGGTTGCGCCAGCCGGATCTCGCTCCCGCCGACGAGCAGGCCGGGACGCAGTGGGGCGTCATCCGCGTGTCGTTCGGCACGAAACACGACACCGGGGAGGAAAATCCATGATCGAGGTCAGCCTCACGGGGTTTTTCGGCCTCGTCCTGGTGGTGATCTTCGTCGCGGCGGCGGCGAGCGCCTATTTCCACCGCCGCCGGGAACACCGGGCCGCCCGGGCGCTCCGGCGCCTCATGATCCGCTGCCGGGTGTGCGGCAGCGCCTACCGGGCCACCGGAGGGTCGGCAAACCAGCGCTGTCCCCATTGCGGGCGCGAAAACCCCGCCGGACGCGACCGGCGCTTGGGATGAGGCTTGCCTCGCCCGGGGCCGAGGCGTATTGAAAGGCTTCCCCTCAAGGGGCCAATCCACCTATGTCTGAGCGGAGAGTTGTCGTCACCGGGATCGGAGTGATCAGCCCACTTGGCAACGATCTGGCCAGCACCTGGGAGGGCCTGAAGGCCGGCCGCAGCGGGATCAGCAGGGTCCAGTCGACCGACCCCTCGCCGTTCCCCTGCCAGATTGCGGGGGAGGTGCGCGACTTTGATCCGAGCCCGTTTTTCAAAAATCCCAAGGACGCCCGGCGGGCGGACCGCTTCGCCCATTTCGGGGTGGCGGCGGCCAGCATGGCGCTCGAAGACAGCCAGTTCGATCCCGGGAAGGTCGACCGCGACCGCGTCGGCGTGATGCTCGGCAGCGGGATCGGGGGGCTCTCGACCCTCGAAAGCCAGCACCGGATCCTGCTCGAGAAGGGGCCCCCGCGGGTCAGTCCGTTCGTGATCCCGATGATGATCTCCAACATCGCCTCCGGGATGGTCTCCATGGAGCACGGATTCGGCGGGCCGAACATGACCATCGTCACGGCCTGCGCCACGGCGAATCACAGCATCGGGGAGGCCTGGCGCATCATCAAGTTCGGCGATGCCGACGCCTTCCTGTGCGGCGGGGCGGAGGCCACGATTCTTCCCATGGGCCTCGCGGGCTTCAGCAACATGCGGGCCCTGAGCACGCGCAACGACGAACCGGAGCGCGCCTCCCGGCCGTTCGACGTCGACCGGGACGGGTTCGTGATGGGCGAGGGCGCCGGCATGCTCGTCATCGAGGAACTGGAGCACGCCCGGAAGCGGGGGGCGCGAATCTACGGGGAACTGGCGGGCTACGGCCTGAGCGCCGACGCCCACCACCTGACGTCGCCGCAGCCGGACGGCTCGGGAGCCCGGCGGTGCATGGAGATGGCCCTCCGGCACGCCCGCATGAACCCCGAGGAGGTCGACTACGTGAACGCCCACGGGACATCGACACCGCTCGGCGACGTCGCCGAAACGCGCGCCATCAAGAAGGCCCTCGGGACGCACGCCACCGACGGGCTCGTGGTCAGTTCCACGAAATCCATGACCGGCCACCTGCTGGGTGCCGCCGGGGGGGTGGAAATCGCGGCCTGCCTCATGGCCCTCGAGGAGGGGGTCATCCCGCCGACCATCAACCTCGAGAACCAGGACCCGGACTGCGACCTCGACTACGTGCCGAACGAGGCCCGGGAGGTCCCGATCCAGAGCGCCCTCAGCAACTCCTTCGGGTTCGGCGGGCACAATGCCTCGCTGCTGGTCCGCAAGATGTAGCCCGGTCCGCCGGGGTGCGGGGCCGCACTCAGGACTTGTCCTTGGCGGCTTCCTTCGCCGCCTCGGCGCGATCCTGTCCCTCGGACTGGTAACGCCAGCGGACGCGATGCCGCTTCGAGGCCGTCCGCGACTTGCGGCGCCGGCGCTCGGCGGGAGTCTCGAAGGCGCGGCGGCGGCGCATCTCCTCGAGAATGCCCTCCGAGTCGAGTTTCGACTTCAGGCGCTTCAGGGCGCGGTCCACGGACTCACCCTTCTTCATTTGAACTCCTCGTTGCGATTCTTTGGCCATGCGATCAGGTGCCCTTTGCCGGGCACGGGGCGCGGAGACTAGGAGTGATCGGCGGGGTCGTCAAGGCAAGTTTTGGGGCCCGGAAGCGGGCCGGGGCCGCTTTTTAAGGGCGTGGCGGGCGCCGGGACCGGGGTGGGGGGCTCCCCGCCGGAGCCAACCGGGCGGCCGGGCCGTCCGCCCGGCTACGCCTCGCGGCCGCAGCATGGCCCTCACTCCCTTCACGCCATGCGGGGATGCGGGCCTCCTCCTCCGGAGGCCCGGGGATGATTCCGTCCGCTCGGCTACGCCTCGCGGCCGCAGCATTGCTTGAACTTCTTGCCGGACCCGCAGGGGCAGGGTTCGTTGCGGCCGACCTTGATGGTGGGCCGCCGCTTCGGGAGGTTGAGCTTGAGGCCGCCTTCGGACGGTGCGGCCCCGCCACCGGCGAGCGCCGCGCTGCTTCCCGACACCGCCATGTTGTCGCCGCTCATGGCACTGGCGGCACTCGGCGGCGCCTCCTGCCCGCTCAGTTCGAACGGCAGGTCGTGGAGGAACTTCTCGAACTCCTCGAGGTTGGTCGTGGACCGGAAGAGGTTGTTGAGCACCTCGCCCTCGATATTGTCCATGAGGACCACGAAGAGACTGTAGGCCTCGTTCTTGTACTCGACCAGCGGGTCCTTCTGCCCCTGCGCGCGGAGGTGCACCCCGTCGCGAAGGGCGTCCATGTTGTAGAGGTGTTCCTGCCAGAGCCGGTCGATCGCCACGAGGATGATGTGGCGCTCGAGTTGATCGAGCATCGCCGGGTCCTCGTGCTTCACCTTCAGTTCGTAGGCCTTCTTGACCTGCTCGACGAGGTAGTCCGCGACCTCCTCGGGCGATTTTCCGGCGAAAGTGTCCGCGTCCCGGTCGATCCGGAGCGGGAAGGTCGTGTTCGCCCAGCCGATCAGCTCGTTGTAGTCCGGCGACCCCTCGTCGCGCTCGAGGAGGTAGCCCTCGACCTTCTGCGGGATGACCTTCTCGATCAGCTCGTAGATCAGTTCCCGCGGATCCTCGGTGGTGAGCGCTTCGTTGCGGTAGCCGTACACGACCTCCCGCTGCTTGTTCATGACGTCGTCGAAGTCGAGGACGTACTTCCGGCGCCGGTAGTGCAGCTGCTCGACGCGCTTCTGGGCGGTCTCCACCGAGCGGTTCAGCCACCGGTGCTCGAGGGCCTCGCCGTCCTCCATGCCGAAGCGCTCCATCATGGATGTCATGCGGTCCGCCGCGGCGAAGTTCCGCATGAGGTCATCCTCGAAGGAGATGAAGAACTGGGAAAGCCCGGGATCGCCCTGGCGGGCGCAGCGTCCCCGCAACTGGCGGTCGATGCGCCGCGACTCGTGCCGCTCGGTGCCGACCACCATGAGGCCGCCCACCTCGGCCACCCCGGGCTCCAGCTTGATGTCGGTCCCCCGGCCGGCCATGTTGGTGGAGACCGTGATCGACCCCTTGTGACCCGCGCGGGCCACGATCTCGGCCTCCTGGCGGTGATACTTGGCGTTCAGGACCGCGTGGGGGAGCTTGGCGCGTTTCAGCATGCGCCCGAGCGTCTCGGAGGCGTCCACCGAGGCGGTGCCGACGAGGACCGGCTGGCCCTTGGCGTGGGCCTCCTGGATCGCGGACACCACCGCGTTGTATTTCTCGCGCCGCGTCTTGAACACCTGGTCGTTGAGGTCCTCGCGCTGGTTCGGCTGGTTGGTCGGGATCGGCAGGACGTCGAGGCCGTAGATGTCGGAAAACTCCGCCGCCTCGGTCTCCGCGGTTCCCGTCATCCCGGCGAGCTTCTCGTAGAGCCGGAAGTAGTTCTGGATGGTGATCGTCGCGTAGGTCTGCGTCTCGGCCTCGATGGAGACGTTCTCCTTGGCTTCCACCGCCTGGTGCAGGCCGTCGGACCACCGGCGCCCGGGCATCTCGCGGCCGGTGTTCTCGTCGACGATGACGACCTTGCCTTCCTTCACGACATACTCGACGTCCTTCTCGTACAGGCAGTAGGCCTTGAGGAGCTGCGAGATGGCGTGCATCTTCTCGCCCTGCTTGTCCATGCGGGTCTGCATCTCGTCCTTCCTCTTGGCGCGGTCCTCGTCGCTGAGGTCGCGGTCGACATCGATCTCCGCGAAGGCCTCTGCGAGGTCGGGCAGGACGAAGGCCTCGGGGTCGTCCGGCGACAGGAACTCGCGTCCCAGTTCCATGAGGTCCGCGTCGTGGCTCTTCTCGTCGATCGTGAAGTAGAGCTCCTCCTTGATCGCGAAGAGGGCCCGCTTCTGCGAATCCTGGTACATGGAGAGCTCGGCCTTCTCGAGGAGGCGCCGCATCTCCGGGTCCTCCATCATCCGGAGCAGTTGCCGGTTGCGCGGTTGCCCCAGCTTGATCTTGAAGAGGGCCCGCCCCGCACCTTCCTCGTCGCCATCCTCGAGGGCCTTCTTGGCCTCCGCCGCCAGCTCGTTGCACAGGAGGTTCTGGCGCTTCACGAGCTGCTCCACGATCGTCCGGTGGCGGACGTATTGCTCGTTGGTGCCGGCCATGACGGACGGCCCCGAAATGATGAGGGGCGTCCGGGCTTCATCGATGAGGATCGAGTCGACCTCATCGATGATCGCGAAATAGTGGCCGCGCTGGACCTGCTCTTCGCTGGAGGAAGCCATCCCGTTGTCGCGGAGGTAATCAAAGCCGAACTCCGAGTTCGTCCCGTAGGTGACGTCGCACTGGTACTGCGCGCGCCGGTCCGTCGGGGGCTGCTGGTTCTGGATGCAGCCGACCGTCAGCCCGAGGAACTTGAACACCGCGCCCATCCACTCCGAGTCGCGCCGGGCCAGGTAGTCGTTCACCGTCACGACGTGCACCCCGAGCCCGGTGAGGGCGTTCAGGTAGACCGGCAGCGTCGCCACGAGGGTCTTGCCTTCCCCGGTCATCATCTCCGCGATCATGGAGCGGTGCAGGGTGATGCCGCCGACCAGCTGGACGTCGAAGTGCACCATGTCCCAGACGACCTCCTGGTCGCTGACCGAAATCGTCTCGCCGACGAGCCGCCGGGCGGCGTTCTTCACGGCGGCGTAGGCTTCCGGCAGGATCTCGTCGAGATACTCGGCGCGGAGCTTCGGGAATTGGTCCTCGATGTCGTGGAAGGCCTGCTTGGCGGCCTCGATCGACTCGGGCCGGGGCTCCACCGTGGCCGGCAGGCTGCTGAACTCGCTCCGCAGGGAATCGATCCGGGCGCCGAGGTCCGCGGCGGTGGTGGCGAGCAATTCCGGGTCGGCGTTCTGCAGTTCCCGGCGGGTCGGCAGCTTCAGGGGCAAAAACCGGTGCAGGTGCTGCTGCCACTTGGCGGTGCGCTCCCGGACGGCGTCGACGCTCTCGCGCTGCATGCCTTCCTCGAGCTGGTTGATCTTGGCGACCAGCGGCCTCATGCGCTTCAATTCGCGCTGATTTTTGGTGCCGACGATCTTTTGGAGAATCCACTTAACCATGGGAACGGAGAATCATCATAGGAATAGCCGTGGAATCGCCGGCCGAAGCGGCGGTCTCCATACACGCGGAAGGCCCGCAGGGCAAGCCACACTGGGCCCCATGTCCGCAATTGCAAGGCCGTCGCGGCCGGGGCGGGCCCGCCGGGGCACAAGCCGGGGTGGCCGGATGCCCCCGAGGGGGCTCAGATGCTCACCGCGTTGAACCCGCCATCCACGATCAGCTCGGTGCCGGTGATGAAGCCGCCCGCCTCGTTGGAGGCCAGCAGGAGGGTGGCCCCCACGAGCTCCGGGGCGTGCCCGAAGCGGTCCATGGGCGTGTGCCCGAGGATCTGGGCGATGCGGTCCGGGGTGAGGACCTTGCGATTCTGCTCGGCGGGGAAAAACCCGGGGACGAGGGTGTTGACCCGGATCTTGTGCGGGGCCCACTCGCGGGCGAGGTTGCGGGTCAGGTTGTGGACCGCGGCCTTCGAGGCCGAGTAGGTGAAGACCCGGGAAAGCGGGTTGAGCCCCGAGATCGATCCGAGGTTGATGATCGACCCCGCCACCTGGCGGTCGACGAAGTAGGACCCGAAGGCCTGGCAGGCACGGAGAACCCCGCCGAGGTTGATGTCGATGATGCGCGCGAACTCGTCCTCCGGAATGTCGAGAACCGGGGTGGGGGAGTTCACCCCGGCGCCGTTGACGAGGATGTCGACCTGCCCGCACTGCGAGAGAACCTCGTCGCGGAGCGAGTCCATGGCCTCGCGGCTGCCGACGTCCGCCGCGATGAACCGCGTCTTCCCGCCCGCCGCCTTGATGACGTCCATGCGCGCCCCGGCCTTCTCTTCGCTCCGGCCGACGAGCACCGCCTCCGCCCCGGCCCCGGCGAGTCCCTCCGCCATCGCCCCGCACAGTTCACCGGTGCCCCCGATGATGACGGCCACCTTGCCGTCGAGGGAGAAGAGCTTGTCCAAGTATTCCGACATGGCCAAGGGCCTAGCGCCATCCGGGACCCATGTCCACGCCGGATCCGGCCGCGTCCCCACGGGGCTTAGGCTTGCGCCCCCCCCGGCTTCCTGATACCAGCCGCCCTCCACCGCACCGGACCCGGCATGATCGACCTCAAGCAAGACTGCAAATACGCCATGGTGATCCCCACCAGCATGGGGACCCGCCTCACTCCCGTGAACGGGCAGCCGTTCCACTGCAGCGACACCTTCAAGATGACCGCCAGCAGCGCCGAGTCGAACGTCGGGAGCGTGTCCTCCTACCTCGGGTTGCCGGTCAAGATCCTCACCTCCTTCGTCAAGGGCAGCCCGGTCTCGCGCTTCATCAAGGACAACCTCGCCGGACGCCACATGGACTACGAGGGCCCCGAGATCGAGCAGGGCGGCCCGTGGGGCTACCGCCACCAGATCAACATGGCCGACAGCGGCACCGGCTCGCGCGGGCCCCGCGTCTGGAACGACCGGGCCGGGGAGATCGGGCGGGAACTGAATGCCAAGGACTTCGACCTCGAGCGCATCTTCGGTGACGAGGGCGCCCAGGTCGTGCACATGTCGGGGTTGATCGCGGCGCTCTCCGAAGAGAGCACGCAGTTCTGCCTCGACGTGGCGCGGGCCGCCAAGAAGCACGGCACCAAGATCTCCTTCGACCTGAACCACCGGGCCACCTTCTGGAAGGGCCGCGAGAAGGAACTCAGCGCCGCCTTCCACGAGATCGGCACCCTCGCCGACGTCCTGGTCGGCAACGAGGAGGACTTCCAGCTCTGCCTCGGGGTGGAGGGGCCCGAAGCGGGCGGGGCCGGCATCTCCGGCAAGATCGAGAGCTTCAAGGAGATGATCGAGCGGGTGAAGAAGCAGTTTCCGAACGGGTCGGTCTACGGAACGACCCTCCGGGAGGTCATCAGCGTGAACCTCCACGAGTGGGGCGGCATCGTGGCCGACGGCGACGACTGGCACGTCATCGAGCCCCGCGAGATCGGCGTCCTGGACCGCATCGGCGGCGGCGACGGCTTCGTCGGCGGCCTCCTCTACGGGATCCTCCGCGGCTGGGAAGGCGAGAAGTGCGCCCAGTTCGGCTGGGCCAGCGGCGCCCTCGCCGCCACCCTCCTCACCGACTACGGCCAGCCGGCCGACGAGGACCAGGTCTGGAGCATCTGGAAGGGCAACGCCCGCGTCCAGCGGTAGGCGGGCGCCCGCCGCGCCCCGGCTGAATTCCCTTGCCCTCGGATGCGGCGCAACCTTGCATGGCGCGTCATGAAGCCCAGCGAACTCGACGCGATTTACCGGCCATTGGCGAAGCATCTTCACCACGACCACATGGCGTGCCTCGGGATTGCGCCCACCATGCGGCTCGCGGAATCCTACAACGAGTGCAAGTTCGCCCGGGAAAAGGCCTGGCGCGACGAGCTCTACCGGACGCGCTTCGACGAGCTCCTCGAGGAGAACGGCGGGTGCTCCGCGGCGCCCGTCACCATGCACGACGGGTGGGCGCTCGACACCTCCATGTCGTTGCCGCACCTCGACCGCGTCCTCGAGGACTCCGATCGCATCTTCGCCGAGCGCGCCGGCCGCCAGCAGTCCGAGAAGGGCGCCTACCGGAGCTACTTCCAGAACGTGTTCAGCCTCGAGGACGCCGAAACCTACCCGTCGTTCCTCGACTTCGCGACGTCGAGCGACATCGTCTCGGTCGTCGGGCACTACCTGCGGACCATTCCGGCGCTTTCCACGACGCTTCCGCCGGGCATCCGCCTGGTGGAGAGCAATGCCGCCTTCGACGCGGAACCCGACCGCCCCAAGGACAGCCAGCTCTATCACATCGACTACTACTCGCTGCCGAACCTCTACGTCCTGGTGGTCATGGAGGACACGACCCTCGAGCACGGGCCGTGGACCTTCCTGCCGCGCGGAACCTCGCAGAAGGTCCGGGAGCGCCTCGGCTACTGGGGGCCGGGGCTCGGCTACCGCATTTCCGACGAGGCCGTCTACGCCACCGTCGACCGGTCCGAGGTCATCCCCTTCACCTACCCGCGCGGCACGGTGCTCTTCATCGAGTCGTCCGGCTGCCTCCACTACGGGAGCCGCAATTCCATCAAGCCCCGCTTCCAGCTGATGCTGGGATACACCGGCGCCTGCCGGACCGACTTCAGCGAGGTCTTCATGTCCAACGACGCCTACACGGCGCCGGAATCCAGCCCGCTCCTGCGCCGCATGGTCGCCGACAAGTACCTGCCCGCCCCCGGCCGGCCGGATTCCGTCGACCTCGAGCGCCTTCCGCAGGTGCAGGCCGAACTCGGGGCCGTCGCGCAGCAGGTCGGCGTCGAGCTTGGCGCCGCCCACAACGGCCCGCCGGCCGCCTCGAAGCCCGCCGGCGTCAGCTGACCTCGCTGACGAAGACGTCGTATTTCCCGCCCTTGCTGCGGGGAATCTCGTCCAAGTATTCCAGCGCGATCTCGAACGGGGATTCGAGCGACTCCCGGATGTGCCTGATCAGGCGCGCTTCCTGGTCGGGGGTGAGGGGACGGTCCGCCACGAGCCGGACGTGCATCTCGGTGAAGCTCTTCTGGATCGCCTGGTACTGGCGGATGGGGGCGATCTCCCGGAAACGGCGCACCCCGAACCGCGGCCACACCATCTCGCCGGACTCCTTCACGAGCATGTTCCGCGTCCGGCCCAGGATCTTGCTGAGAACCGGCAGCCCCCGGCCGCAGGCGCACCGTTCCCCGGCCACCGCGTGGTCGCCGATCTCGTAGCGGATCAGCGGCATCGCGTAGTTGTGCAGCCCGGTGATGACAAGCCGCCCGGTCTCTCCCGGCGCGCAGGGGCGGCCGTTCTCGTCGAGCAGCTCGACGAGAAGGTTCTCCGCCTGGATGTGCATCCCCTCGCTCGACGGGCATTGCAGCGCGATGTAGCCGAACTCCTCGGAACTGTAGGTGTCGATCAGCGGCGCCCCCCAGGCTTCGCGGGACGCGTTCCGCATGGCCGGCGTGACGATCTCGCCGACGGACTGCACCTGTCGCAGGCCGGGGAGCTCGATCCCGCGTTCGAGGCACCGATCCGCCAGGGCCCGGATGTTCGACGGGTAGGTCAGGAGGTAGGCGGGATCGATCTTCTGCAACCAATCCACCTGCTCGGTGAGGCTGGCCCCGACCTCGAGGACGAAGGACTTGCCGGTGTGGAAGAGCCCGTGGGTGGCCCGGCCCCAGGACGCCGCCGCGACGCCATCGGGCGGGGGAGCGCCGCCCTTCATGGCGCGGATCGACGCCAGCTTGCCGCTGAAATCGCGCTCGTGCCACTGGTGGTTGCGCAGGGTGAAGACGCACCAGTAGTGGCCGACCAACTCGGTGCGCGCCACCTTCACCGGCTGGCCGGTCGACCCCGACGTCTGCGTCCAGGCGACCTTCCCGTGCGGCTTGGGGATCGACCGGCTCAGCAGCTTGCGGCCGGCCTTCTGCACCTCGTCCCGGCGGAGGATGGGGAGCGAGTCCCAGGCTTCGGGAGTCAGCGGGGCGTGGGCATCGAGACCCGCTGATGCGAACCGGCTCCGGTAAAAGGGGATCGTCTCCTCGGCATGCGCGAGCAGCAGGCCGGCCTGCCGGAGTTGCCGCTCCCGCAGGACCTCCGGGGCCAGCCATTGCGATTGCTCCAGCTGGAAGAGGCTGGCCAGGCGGGCGGCCGGTTCACCGCCGACGAGGCCGGGCCACGCGCACTCCGGCACGGCGCTCATGATTTCGGGATTCCAGCTCATGGGTGATGCGATCCGCCCCCCGATGGTCTAGGGTGCGACGGCCACCCTGAAAAGATTCAATATGTCCTCGTAGTGGCACCCTCCCGGCACCGGGACGATGGCGCACTCGCCCAACTCGGACTGCAGGAGGTCGCGCTGGGCGGCCGCCGTGAAGATGGTGTGCCGGGTGCGTCCGCGCCGCGAGTCGAGAAACGCGAACTCCTCGCGGGTCAGGGTGCCGGCGCGCATCATGTCGTCGATGGCCTCGAAGACGCGCCTCCCGTCGAGGAGGGAGCCGTCCGGCTCGAACAGCTCGGCGTGGAAGCTGGCAAAGCGCACGATGATGTAGAACTCGGAGGCGGAGAGATCGCCGTGGCGGTAGGCCGCAAGGGCGTTCGCCATCTCGTAGCGCGCCGGAATCGGGTCGGGAGTGACGATCTGCTTCAGGGAACACACGCCGCCACCGCGCATCACCCGCCGCAATTCCGCGAAGACCGCCTGCTGGGCGGCGGCCGGCACGTTGTTCAGGGCGGCATCACCCATCACGAAGTCGATCGACCCGTCGGGCACGCCCTCGAGCCGGCTCCAGTCGCTGCACAGGACCCGCTCGTTGCTCCGGTCGGCGACCCGGCGGCGAACCTCGGCCGCCGCGAGGACCTCGGCGCTGCGGTCCGCCTGGATCACCGGGCAGCCCGTCTCGAGCCCGAGGTCCGCCAGCTCCGGGGTGGCCCCGAGCACCAGCACGGCGGGAGGACGCCCCAGCGCCGCCGCGAGCTCCCGGAGGTGATCCCGGTGGACGGCCAGCACCGCCTCCTCCGGCGCGAAGTGGGGCCTCGCGCCCGCGCGGCGGATCCGCTCTGCCTGGTGGGCCGATTCGTCTGCTGCGTTCATGGTGATTCGCCGGCGGGACGGTGACGCGCCGTCATGGGTAGACAACCTGGATCTTTGCGTGGAAGTCGCGGTCGCACGGTCCGTGTTCCGGGGGCCCGAGCCCGGAACGTTTCCATCCGGTGAACGGCGCCTCGGGTGCGATCGCGAAATCGGCGGGATTCACCCGCACCATGCCGGCCTCGATGGTCCGCAGGAAGATCTCCTCGTCCGCCGGATCCCGCGTGAAGAGACCGGCCACGAGCCCGTAGTCGGTCGCATTGGCGAGCGCGACGGCCTCCTCGATGCCCCGGCACGATTGCAGGACGACCACCGGCGCAAAGGATTCCTCGCGGACGAGCGGGGAGTCGGCCACCGTGGCTGCCACCACGGTGGGCTCCATCCACGCCCCGGCCTCCAGCCCCGCGGGGATCGCCCCACCGCTCAGCACCTGGCAGGATCCGCGGCGGGCTTCCTGCCGGACCAGGCCGAGGACCCGGTCGCGATGCGCGGTGGATATCAGCGGGCCAACGACGGTCGCGGGATCATCCGGCCGGCCGATGGCCAGCGCCGACGCCGCGGCCGTGAATTTCCGCGCAAACTCCTCCCGCAGCGCCTCGTGGACGATCACCCGGCGCACCGCCGTGCACCGTTGTCCCGAAAAGGAAAAGCAGGCCGGAAGGAGGGTCTCCACGACCTCGTCGAGGGTCACGCCGGGCATGACGATCACGGCATTATTGCCGCCCATCTCGGCCTGCACCGGCCGCGCCCGGGATCCGCAATGCCGGATGACCTCCCGGCCCGCGGCACACGATCCGGTGAAGGTGACCGCGTCGAGCGGCGCGTCCTCCAGCAGCATCTTTGCGACCTGCTCCCCGCCAAAGACGACCGCCAGGGGGGGCGGGTCGTCCGCGGCCTCCAGGAGGCAATCGGCCACCATCGTCGCGAGGCCGGCGGCCTGCATGGCCGGCTTCCAGACCACGCCGTTGCCGAAGGCGAGCGCCGGCGCGATCTTGCCGACCGGAATCGCCAGCGGGTTGTTCCACGGCGTGATGGCCAGGATGGTGCCCACCGGCCGGAGGCGGGTCCGGAACGACCCGCCCGCCGGTTGCTCCACCAGTTGCCGGGCGCTGATGCGCACCACCGACTCGAGGTGGCGCAGGCCCCGGGAACATTCCTCCTGCGCATCGCGGAGCGGCTTTCCGATCTCGCGCGTCATCAGGGCGACGAGATCCTCCTGGCGGGCGTCAAGGCCGGCCTGCCACCTCCTCACGACCTCCAGCCGCGCCTCCACCGGGCGCTCGCCCCACGTTCGCTGCCGGGCGCCGGCCGCGGCCGCCGCCGCGAGGGCCGTCTGCCGGTCGGCGGCGGGCACCTGCGAGAGCACCTCCTCCGCATCCGCCGGGTTCCGGTGCGCCCAAGGGTCGTCCGTCCGCGACGGAGTCCACACGCCGTCGATCAGGGCTGCCGGGATCTTCTTCATGGAGTCGTGCGGCGATTTTCCCGGGGTCGATCGGCCCCCCTGGCGGCGGGGAGCATCCTCACTCGCGTCCGGCGGCCAAGAGACGCTCCAGCTCGCTGCAGATCCGGCGCCCCATTTCCCGGGTGCCCACCACCGTGCTGTCCCGCCCGGCGATGTCGCGGGTCCTCCATCCCGCGCCGACCGTCCGCACCACCGCCGCCTCGATCGCCGCGGCCTCGCGGTCGAGCCCGAAACTCTCCCGCAGCATCATCGCCACGGACAGAACCTGCCCGATCGGGTTGGCCTCGTCCTTCCCGGCGAGATCGTGGGCCGCGCCGTGACCGGTCTGGAAAACGGCGTGCCCCCGGGCGCTGAAGTTCCCGGAAAAGGACATCCCGCGCGACCCGAGCAGGAGGCTGCAGGCGTCGGACAGCACGTCCGCGAACATGTTGGGCGCCACGACCACATCGAACTCGCGGGCCTTCTCGAGGACCTGGTAGACGGCGTTGTCGATCTCCAGCACGGCCGCCTCAACCCGGTGCTCCGCGGAAACCCGCTGGAAACAATTCTGCCAGAGGGCGCTGATGGCGGGGACCCCGCCGGGCTTCAGGGCCAGCATGATCTTCCCCCGCCGCGCCGCCGCGAGCCTCATGGCCACCTCCAGGATCCGCGCCACCTCGTCCTCGCGGTAGGCAAAACGATGATCGGCGGATCGCTCCGGGCCGGCGCCACGCTGCGCTCCTTCCCCGAAGTAGAGCCCCCCGGCATTCTCCCGCACCACCACGAGATCGACGTCCCGGCGGGCGCTCGCCTTCATCACGCCCGCATCGGCGAGGGCCGGAAGGGGTGTCACCGGAGTCAATTTGCAGAACAAGTCGAACCGGGCCCGGAGGTCGTACACGAATCGGCCGCCCCCCGGACCGCAGAGAACCGCGCCCTGGCGCGAAAAGATGTCCTCGCAGAAACCCTCCACCTCCGAGCTGAGATCCGCGCCGCATTCCTCCCGGGC
>JABDMC010000203.1 GCA_013001695.1 Akkermansiaceae bacterium | reverse complement strand
GAGTAGGTCCCGTCGGCAGCGGTGTCGCGGGTGGCGATGAGCGGATCCCCTTCGTCGATCACACCGTCGCCATCCACATCGAAATAGAGGCTGACCTGGACATCCTGGATCCCCGTCTCGCCCCCGTTGAGGGTGCCGTCGCGATCGCTGTCCTTCCAGACCGTGCCACCGAGGCTGTTGTTTCCGGTCAGCAAGGTGCCGGCCTGGTCCTCCCGGAACGGCGGCCCGTCGCCGAAGCTCAGTCCCGCGGTGTTCTCGATGAGCGGCGAGGAGCCGCTGAACGGATCGTCGATCGCCACCTGGAACTGCACGAAGGCGCTGTCGCCCCCCTGCAGTTTGGAATCCAGCCACCACTGGATGTGCGTGACCTGGGTGGGGTCGCCGGGCTCGGTGTTGGTGTAACTCAACCCGTCGTCGGTCGAGTAGAGCACATCCATGAATCCGCCGCTGTCGTTGTAGTTGGCGGTGGTTTCACCGGCGACGATCCCCTCCGCCGAGCCCGCCACGTAACTCGTGCCGGCCGGAATCTGCTCGTTGACCACCAGCGGCATCCCGTACTCCGGCAACCCGAGCGGATCCTCGCCCGCCGGGTTGGTAAAGAGGATGTCATAGGTCAGAGCGGTTCCCGCCGCGGCCGAATCGAGGTCGACCGACTTGCTGAAGGTCACCGGCGACTCCCCGGTGTCCACCCCGGGGGATGCCGCTCCAAAATCGCCGTTGAATTTCTCGTTGTCGGCTCCCGAGGCCACCATCTGGTAGGGGCTCAACGCCATCGAGCAAGGCCCGGTCATGGCCACGAGGTGGTAGCACACGTCGCCCACCCCGCCGTTGGTGTCGTTCGGCAGATCCGTGAAGTAGGTCTGGTCGACAAAGTCCAGCACGTAGGTCGGATTCCCGCCGCTGCGCGAGATCCGCAGTTGCCCCTCGGTGCGCACGAGCCGGAAACACAGCGGGTCATAGAGGTTCTTGTCCCCCACCGGCTGAAGCCAGACGGCGTAGTCGGGGGCGAAATTTCCGTCGGAATCGTAGCCCTTGTTGTCGACCCCGAGGTTGAAGCCCGTGCCGCACACCTTGATGACCTGGCCCGGCTTGGCCGGGGTGCCGGCGTCGAGCGGGTTGCCGTTCAAGTCGGTGACGGTCCACACCGCGCCCGTCGGCCCGCTGACCTTGTTGGCCATGGCGCCGATCGACCTCCGCATCGTCACCTCGTGGGTGTCCTCGCCCACCGAGTTGCCGGGGTTGATCGTGCCGGCATCGAGCTGCGAAGCCCAGGCGTCCAACTCCAGCCACAGGTCATCGTTATCCAGCCGCGATTCGCCCCACACCGGCTCGGTCCCGGTGTTGCTGAGCTTCGGGTAGCACATCATCCAGTAGAGCGTGACGCACTGGCCGGGATTCAGCGTGCCGATGTAGCGGGTGGTATCGGCCTGCACCGCGGCATGGGTGATGAAGTAATCGCCGGTGTTGGCGAGATGTGGCGACTCGGCCTGGAAGGCCGCATCGGCGTCGCTGTCGCGCACCGGGTAGGTCCCCGGGGTCGCGGCGGTCGCTCCCCCATCGTCGATATTGCCGATGTGGGCGTAGACATCGTTGATCGGGGCGGCCGTATTGTTGCAGTAGGTCACCTGCACGGTGAAGGTTTCCGGCGCGTAAGTCGATGGCGAGAGGACGTTCGAATCGACGATGATGTTGTCGCCCGCCACGATCTCGACGTCGATCTGGGCCCGGCCGGGAGTGGCCAGGGCGAGCAAGCACCCCGTCGCCAGGACCGCTGGAACGACGGACCGCAGAGCGCCCCTTGCGATGGGCGGCCCATCCGGGTCGGGGTGGGGGGATAATGGTCTGGCGCCCATGGAGAGGAAGGGGGAAGGCCGGGAGGATGAGGTGAACGAAACCCCGTCCGGGACCGCTCAACCGTTCGTTCCGAACAGGGGAGCTGAACTCCCGGCGGCCCTCGAGGGCGTGGTCTCGGCCCCGGCAAGGCCAGGCGCCGGAAGCGCCGTGGCCGGCAGGACGCCGCCGATTCGGAAGGAATTCCGGCCTGGGCGCCGGTCGTATCTACGCATCTTCATGGGTGGGGAAACCGTCGGCGGAGTGCGCCGGGAGAGGGTGGGGGATGGCAGCAATCCTAATAAGTTTTTAAAACCAAACAAGTCTTTTAGTGTAGCTTTCCTTATATTTAAAAAATCCTTACTAAATTGCTGGTGGATCGCCGCCATTATCCGCCGCAAATCTTATTTAAAGCACTGGTAATGAGCTGGTTGCATTAATTTCGGTCTCGCCGCGAGGGCGCTGGAACGGAGCACCCTGGGCCTCGGGAGCCCGAATCCTTCACGACGCGTCGTGGAGGATTCGCCCAAAGGGCCGTGCAGATTCAAGGCGGGGCCCGGCTTGAATCTCCCGGTTTTTGCCCATCCACACAGCACGGCCCCGGGGTGGACCCGGGGCCGTGCCGCCTTGCTGGGATGGTGGTGTGTCTGGTGAGAGGGCTTATGGAGCGGGGACCGGGGAGACGAGCGGCTTGAGGGTGTTGCCGTCCATGAGCTTCAGCAGGAAGGCGCGGTGCCGCGGGAACATGATCGACCCGTCCATGTTGGTGACGTTGCGGTCGTTGATGTCGGTCCAGTACCCGTATCCCGGGTAGTCGAGGAGGAAGTTGCTCTCGTATCCCTCGAGGTAGGTCGCGGAGAGATCGACGGCGTCGTCGCCCTTCCAGAAGTAGAGTTCCGCGCCAAGGTTGGGCGACTTGCCGCCCACCAGCCCGTTGGCGAGGGTCAGGGCGCGCCCGTTTGCTCCCGCCGCGGATTGTGTCATGGGCCACAGGGGCCCGGCGAGGTTGAGGCCCTCGTTGAACGCGCAGGCGAGGTCGTGGCCGGCCACCACCCCGACGGCGTAGTTGGTCAGGCCCCCGGTGAGGGGGTGGACGTAGTTGCCCATGCAGCGCGAGACCGGCAGGCTGCCCTGGTCGGTCTTGGCGGAGAGATCGTCGGAGCGGACCCACTTCACGGTTCCGCCGTCGTCGAGGAGGATCAGCATGACCCACTGTGGGATGTCGAGGCGGTTGTCGTGGATGAGGAGGCGCGCTCCGGTGAGGACATCGCCCTCCAGCCCCGCGAAGGCCCCGTTCTTGTCGAAGAGGTCGTCGAGGGTGCGGTGGGGGAGGACCTCGAAGGTGGCCCCGGCGAGATCAATGTTGGACGGCACGCCGTCGCTGGTGTTGAGGCTCGCCCCGCCGATGGTCTCCGAGAAGATGTCGGCGTCGTCGACGAGGGTGAGGCTGTTCACCCCGGCGCCGGCGATATCCCAGCGCTCGCCCTCGAGGGGTCCGCTCGTGACCTGCAGGTAGTAGGCGCCGGTGCCCGCGATGTCGCCGGAGAGGTCGGCCCCGGCGGCGGCGGTGGAGACGTCCGCCACCGCGCCGGCGATGGCGTCCACCGTGCCGCTGAAGACCGGCTTGTGACTGAAGGAGCTGCCGAAGGAGGCGCACTGCGCGGCGTTGTAAGCCGTTCCCTGGTAGCCGAAGGTCGCGGTGTAGTCGGTGGCGACGGTCCCGTCGGAGGGGAGGGTGTCGGGGGTGCCGTCCTGGTCGACGTCGAGGCTCACGCACAGGCGGAGCAGCCCGAAGTCGGCGGTGAGGCCCGCGGCGCCGCCCACCGCGGTGCTCGAGATGTCGCCGAGGGTCACAGTCTCGCTGCCGTCACCGTTGCTGGCCACCGTGAAGGGGGCCGCGGCGGCGTCGCCCGCCGCGATGGTGGCGAGGTTCGTCCACGCCCCGAGGAGGTCGTTGCTCCCCTGCAGGGTGTAGATCACGTCGACCACGCCCTCGGGACGGGTGAAGGTGGCGTCGATCCGCCCGCTGGCGGGATCGGCGAGCTCCACGCAGAATCCCTGGTGGCTGACGAGCCCGCTGTTCGGGTCGTTGCACAGGGCGTATTCCACGAGGTTGCTGGCGTTGTCGCCGTCCGGGTTGCCGCCGGTGCCGGTCCCGTCGGGGACCGCTTGGGCATCCGCCCCGGAGAGCCCGAAGAGCGCCACGTATTTCACGTAGACCTGGCTCTTGGGATCGTAGATCCCGGCGTCGATGGTGTCATTGGTTTCTCCCGGCGCGACCGACACCTGCGCGGTCTTGCCGTCCGCGGGGTCCGGGTCGCTGTCGAGCGTGTCGTCCCCACCCTGGTCGGCGGGGGAGAAGACCCAGTCGCCGGGCGCCTCGAATTCGAGTTGGTAGGTCCCCGCGGCGACAACGAAGCTGTAATCCCCGTTGGCACCGGTGGTGGTGGTGGCCACTTGGTCGCCGTTCACGTTCAGGAGGTTGACGGTCACCCCCTCGAGGCCCACCTCCCCGTCGTCCTGGATGCCGTTGGCATTGAGGTCCTCGAAGACGAAATCCTCGATGTAGGAGACCGGGTTGAAGCCGAAGTCGTTCGTCGGGTCGCTGCCGCCCTGCACGATGGACGCCGTCTCGCCGGTGATCCCGTTGTCGGAGTCGACGGTGTCGTCCCCGCCGAGGTTGGGCGGGCTGGCCACCAGGCCGGCCGGGGTGGCGGCCGCCACCGTGTAGACCGGTTCGCCGGCGCCCCCGCTGGCCGCGAAGCTCTCGTCGGCGAGGAGGTTCTCGAAGTTGTAGCTCCCGTCGGAGGCGCTCAGGGTGGTCAGCACCACCTGCGCCCCGTTCGGGTAGTCGATCGTGAGGGTCACCGGCACGCCGCCGATACCCAGTTCGCCCGCGTCCTGGATGCCGTTGTTGTTGGCGTCGTTGAACACGAAATCCCCGATGCGGGCGAGATCGCGATAGTAGCCGAAATCGGCGGTGGCGGTGGGGCTGGCGCCGCTCACCGACACCGGGGCCGGGTCGGAGGCGCTGTCGGTCCCGAGGGTGTGCCAGTGGCCGTCGAGGACATTAGCGCGGTCCGTGACGTCCACCGTGAAGGTGCCGTCCGGCAGACCCTCGAAGCTGTAGGTCCCGTCCGCGGCGGTGGAGGTGGTGGCGATGACGTTGCCGTCGCCGTCCCGGAGGTCGACCGTCACCCCGGCGAAGCGTCCCGTCTCGCCGGCCTGGCGGGTGCCGTCGGCATTCGTGTCGGTCCAGATCGTCCCGTTGACGGTGTTGAAGCCGGTGTACCCGAAGTCCTGGCCGAGGTCGATCCCCCCGGAGGCGGCGAGGTTCGTCACCGATTCGTTGGCCGTGCCGGCGTCCGGGTCGGCGAAGTTCAGCAGGCCGTCGAGGATGCCGGTGGTGTCGACCTTCACGGTATAGGTCGCGGTGGGGTCGAGATCCCCGAAGAAATAACGGCCGTTCTCGTTGGTGGTGGTGCTGGCGAGGAGGGTGCTTCCGGCCGCGTCGTAAAGGTCCACCGCGACCCCCTCGACCCCCTCCCCGGCGGTGAGGGCGCCGTTGTTGTCGGTGTCGATGAAGATGGTGTCGCCGAGGAGGCCTTCGCCCGGATCATGCCCCGGCGGGGCGTATCCGAAGTCCTGGGCGAGGTCGTCGGCGGAGAGGGCCGCGAGGGTGCTCTGCCCGGGGGTCCCGCCGTCCGGGTCGCCCCGCGGGACCAGCCCCCCGAGCACGTGGTCGGTGTCGGTTACCACCACCGTGTAGTCCGCTCCCGTTGGCAGGCCGGGGAAGGCGTAGTTGCCGTCGGCGCCGGTGGAGGTGGTGGCAATGACCGCCCCGGCGGCGTCCTCGAGGGCCACCGTGACCCCCGCAAGTCCCGCGTCGACCGTGCTGTCGAAGCTGCCGTTGCCGTTGGCATCGAGGTAGATGGTGTCTCCCACCGTGACCCCGCCGCCGGCAAGATCGTAACCGAAATCGGCGTTCACGAATACGTCCCCCGGGGCCAGCACGATGGGCACGGTCGTTTTCCCGTCGACGGTGCCGTCCGGATCGCCGGTCTGCGTATAGCCCGCCGGGGCGGTGACTTTCACCACATAGCCGCCCGCGGAGAGCCCGTCGAAGATGTAGCTCCCGTCCGGGGCGGTGGTGGTGGTGGCGGCGGCATTGTCACCTGTGCCCCCGTAGATCCCGTCGCCGTTGTCATCGGTGAGGAGGCTCACCGTGACGCCCCCGATCCCGGATTCCCCCGGATCCTGGAGCCCGTCGCCGTCGGCATCGTTCCACACACGGTCGCCGATGGCGCCGGTCGCTCCGGAAGCGGGGGCGCTCGAATCGCCCGCCGGGACCCAGTTGTAGCCGAAGTCGGCCGCGAGGTACTCGTCCCCGTCGGCGATCGTCACCGGGTGCTCGCCGTCGGCGGTGGCGTCCGGATCGCCGGTGAGGACCAGCCCGGCCGGCAGGGAGGAGGCCTCGACCTTCACCGTGTAGGTCCCGGGGGCGCGGCTCGGGAACAGGTAGCCGCCGTCGGCGTCGGTGGTGGTCACGGTCGGCTGGACCCCGGCCGCCACCGGATCGCTGTCGATGGGGTTGCCGGATCCGTCGAGGAGCTCCACCGTGACCCCGGCGATGCCGGGCTCCCCGGCGTCCTGGATGCCGTCGCCGTTCTCGTCCAGCCAGACGACGTTCCCGATGGTCCCGACCGGCAGCCGGGTCACGACCCGCTTGGAATTGGTCGGCTGGATCCGCCCCGTGGAATCGGAAACGGTGGCGAAGTTCTCGACGAAGCCGGGCGCCCCGGGCTGCACCGTGGCTTGGAATTCCAGCACCGGCGTGCCGATGGCGCTGTTGGAATCCGCGGTCCCGAAATCGACCGGGCCGTAGGTCGGGTCCACCACCGAGGCGGTGGCCTGGAAGGTGAGCTGGGCGGGAGTGGCGCCCGCCCCCTCCGTGAGGGTGTAGGTCCACACGAAGGATGCCGGGGTGTCGGCGGTGAGGTCCTGCGCGGAGGGGCCCGTCACCAGGCTGAGGCCCATGTTGTTGGTGGCATTCGGGGTGAGGACCGGCAGGACGCCGGGAATATCCTCGCTGGCGGCCAGGACCGCGGTGACAGTCACGGTGTCGCCGGTGGTGGCGATGCCCGGGACGGCCGTCACCGTCATGCTGGTGCCCACCAGGAGATCGGCGCAGGTGAGGTACACGTTCCGGTCGGTGTCGACCGGGTCGCGGGCGTCGAAGAGAACGCAGATCTCGGTCACACCGAGCGTGACGGCGGGGTTCACGGCGTTCTGCCCGTCGAGATCGGAGGTGAAGGCGGTGGGATTTCCAAAACTGCCCCCGGCGTTGTTCATGTAGTGGATATCGATCTTGCCTCCGTTCGCCCCGATATTGGTGAAGGCGATGTGGGCGTCGCCGGACCGGTCGATCCCGATGGCGGGATCGAGGGAATCCTCCGCGGCGAAATCCGCGGTGGCATCCACCGCAACCGCAAAGCTGCCCCCGGAATTGTTGGTGTAGTAGATATTCCGCACGAGGTCGCCGGATTGCTGGTCGACATAGGCCACGTGGACCTGGTCGCCGGAGTCGACGGCCACCGCGGGTTGGTTGGCGTCCTGGCCGTCGGTGTCGTCGCTGAGGCGCACCGGGGCGGAGGGCGTGGACCCGGTGATGCTGAGGTAATAGACGTTCAGTTTCCCATCATCGGCGCCCAGGCCGCTCCACCCCGCATCGGCCTTGTCGGCCACGACGACGTGGGCGGTGCCCGCCGAATCGACCGCCACGTCGGGGTTGATGGCGTCCACGCCGTCGGTGTCGTCGGTGAGACGCAGCGGCGATCCCGCCGTCCCGCCGCTGACGCGGCGGTAGTAGACGTTGCGCTTGGCATCGTCGGCGGCCTCGCCGGACCAGGCCGCCATCGATTTGTCGGTGAACACCACCGAGGCCACCCCGCCCGCCGTGACGGCCACCGCGGGTTCGCGTCCGTCCTGGCCGTCGGTGTCGTCGCTCAGGCGCAGCGGGGATGAGAGCGTCCCGGCGCTGCTGACGGTGCGGTAGTAGACGTTGCGCGCGGCATCGTCGAGAGCCGTGCCGTTGAAGGTCGCGGTGGCCTCGTCGGTGAAGACGATGTGGGAGGTGCCGGCGCTGTCGATGGCGATGTCGGGATCGAGGGCGTCCTGGCCGTCGGTGTCGTCGCTCAGGGGCAGCGGGGTGGACCACGATCCGCCCTTGTTGTTCATGTAGTAGATGTTGACCTTGTTCGCCCCGGCGGCCTTGCCCTCGAAGACCACGTGGAGATCGCCATTGGAATCCCTTGCGACCGCCGGGGCGACCGAGTTCTGCCCGCCATGATCGTTTGTGGCATCCTCCAGCGCGGAAAAGGCGGTGAGTCCCGCCGCCTGCGAGGCGGCCGTCCCCGCCACCGTGCTCCCGAGGTTCCAGGTCACGATGCCGCCGGATTCGCTGCCACCGGCGGTGGCCGACCCGCCGAGGAAGGTCGTGCCGGTGGGCACCGTGTCGGTCACGATGACGTCCACCAGCGCGTCCGGCTCGGGGTAGCTGAGGGTCATCTGGTAGGTGAGCACGGCGTTCTCGGTGGCACTCGCCTGGTCGACGGTCTTCACGATGCTGGTATCGACGGGAATCGGGAAACGGTAGGTGTCGAGGCACACCTCCCCGGACCCGCCGGTGACGGCCGAGGCCGAGATGGTGTCGCCCCACTGCACGTTCAGGGTGCCGTCATTGTCGCCGGTGTTCCCGGTGTCGGTGGTGGGGAACCCGCCCGCAACCGTGAAGAGGGAGGTATCGTTGCCGGTTTCGGTGAGGACCACCGACTCGCTCTCGCCGGTGGTGTCGTTGGCGAGCGTGATCGTGATGGTGTCCGGATTGTTGGGGTCGGCGTTGCCGACCAGGTCCTCCGCCTCGACGAACACCGGTTTGCCCGGTTGGAAATGGGGCGTGCCGCCGGCGCCGTCGGTGAAGGCCAGCGTGCAGGCATACGGCGAAAACCCGATGTCCGTGATGCCCGTCTCCTGCGAGTGGCCGCCCCAGTACTCGGTCGGGGTGGTGCGGTCATCATTCCCGGGGATCGACCACAGGTTCTGGTACTGGATCGTGAAGCTGTCGATCGGGGTGGGGAAGCTGACCGTCACGTTGCCCATGTCCGAGCCGTAGGTCCCCCCGGTGTCCCACGCTCCCCCGTCGTCGGGCTGGATCCCGAAACTTCCCTTTTCGCTGAATTCCCAGCGGCCCTCGAGGATGTTGTTGTTGGCTCCCGTGACGAGGACGTAGTCGTTCGGATTCGCGAACCCGTGGATCGCGTAGTAGTTCGCGGCGGGATTGTTCGTTCCGGCCGGGATGGTCCCGAAGACCGGGTAGACCGGCTGCCCGTTCAGGTAACCGGTGATGGTGAGCTGGTCGATCCACCCGTCGCCCTGGCCGCTCACTTCCACCCCGGGGTCGCCGGTCCAGTTCGACTTGTCGATGTCGATGGCGTCGAAGGTGACGTCCACCACCGGCCCGGAGAAGGTGAAGGTCGAGAGGATGGAATCGTCGCGGTCGGATTCGCTGAACCCGTAGTTGAGCGTCTCGCCGGGCCCGTCCGGATACGTGAAGAGCGTGAAAATGCCGGTGTGCTTGGGATCGGCATTCAGCATCTCGTCGAGGGTGTCCCGGTCGGGAAAGGTCCCGTCGGTGGAGCGCGTGTCGGCCGTGCCGCGGACCGGGTCGAACTGCAGGGAGATGTCCACCCCGGAGCCATCGACGTTCGTGAAGGTGTTGCTGATGGTGTCGGCCCCGGTGCCACCGATCAGGGTCACGTAGTCCCACTCCTGGGCGGCCCCGTTGGCGTAGGTCGTCCAGTCGAGGTTGTTGGACTGCGCGAGGCCGCCAACGGGAAGGAGGCCGAGGGCCGCCACGGCGCCGCGGAGGAGCGAGCGGGCGACGTGCGGTTGTCGATTGGTCTTCGGAGCAAATATCATGAGCGGGTTGTTGCAGGGGGTGACGGCCGGGTCGGGAATTCGCGGGCCCCGGAAAAACAGGGCGATTTTACGAGGTTACCGACTTTAAGCAAAGATTATGTTAAGAGAGCTAAATAACTTATAAGTCTTAATAATATTTTTCCACCTCACCGCCCGCGCCTGGTGTCATAGCGGGGGACCACGGGGGAGGCGGTTTCAGGGGGCGGGGT
>JABDMC010000198.1 GCA_013001695.1 Akkermansiaceae bacterium | reverse complement strand
CTGCAACATGCTGGGGTTTTCAGAGTTTCAAAAAGTGGCTCACTTCGTTCGCGGGGAAGGTCGAAGCGCGGCCTGGTTTCCCAACTTCTTCGTTCCTCCTCAGTCGTGAATCTCGATTCACTCCTTCGGAGCGCCTTGAGTTTGGAAAATCATCCTCGCGCATCATATTGCACTACTTACGGGACACCCCCCTAGCCCGCCTGGTTCAGGAACTGAACGAGGCGTTTTGCGCATATGGCCGAAGCGCCACCCTTGAATTCGCAAGGCCGAATCCAGGGAATCCCGCAAAATGCGTTTCCTTTGGCGTCGGGGCGAACCCCGAGCGCTCTGACCAGCCGGAGCGTCCCGGCCCCCGCCGTCGCGGGGGCGGAAATCTCCCGAAATGTCGGGGTTGGGAGCCGCGGCCCGCCGCCGCTCCACATTCCCCCATGTGGGGATATGCAAAGCGCCTCAATTGTGATTCTCTCCCCGCGGAATGTCCGAGGCCGTATTACTTCCCATCGTTCGTGACGATCCGTGGCTGGAGCCCTACCAGGATTCCATCCAGCGGCGGCTGGAGCGTTTCCAGCACGAACTCAAGGAGATCCGCCAGAAGCATGGCAGCCTCCTCACCTACGCCAGCGTGCACCGCCGGTCCGGGATCCACTTCCAGGAGGCCTCCGACACCTGGACTGTCCGGGAATGGGCCCCGGCCGCCCGCGAGATCTCGCTCATCGGCGATTTCAACGATTGGGACCCCCGGAGTCATCCCCTCGCCATGGCCGGGGACGGCATCTGGCAACTGGTGCTCCCCGAGGACGCCCTCTCGCCGGGCGAGCGGGTCAAGCTGCACATCGTCGGCGCGGACGGATCGGAACACGACCGCATCCCGGCATGCATCCGCCGCACCGTGCAGGACCCCGAGACGCACGACTTTTCCGGGCAGATCGTGGCGCCGGGAGAAGCCTTCCGCTGGAAGCATCCGTTCGACCCCAAGGGCCTCGGCGCCCCGATCATCTACGAGGCCCACGTCGGCATGGCCGGCGAGGAGCACCGGGTGCACTCCTACCGCGAGTTCGCCGAAAAGGTCCTCCCGCGCATCAAGAAGGCCGGCTACAACACGGTGCAGCTCATGGCCGTCGCGGAGCACCCCTACTACGGCTCCTTCGGCTACCATGTCTCCTCGTTCTTCGCGCCCTCGTCACGATTCGGCACCCCGGAGGAGCTGAAATACCTCGTCGACGAGGCCCACGGCCACGGGCTGGCGGTCCTGATGGACATCGTCCACTCGCACGCCATCAAGAACTACGCCGAGGGGCTGAACAACTTCGACGGCTCGGGGAACCAGTATTTTCATGCCGACGGCCGCGGGGAGCATTCCGGGTGGGATTCGAAATGCTTCGACTACGGGCGCCCGGAGGTGCAGCGCTTTCTCCTGTCGAACCTCCGCTACTGGCTCGAGGAATTCCGCTTCGACGGCTTCCGCTTCGACGGGGTGACCTCCCTCCTCTACTGGCACCGCGGGCACACCTCCTTCGACCACTACGACAAGTATTTCGTCCACGACGTGGACGAGGACGCCGTCCTCTACCTGCAGCTTGCCACGAAGCTCATCGAGGAGGCGCGCCCGGGCGCCATCGTCATCGCGGAGGACATGTCCGGGATGCCGGGCCTCTGCCGGCCGATCGACGACGGCGGCTTCGGCTTCACGCACCGGCTCGCCATGGGCATCCCGGATTACTGGATCAAGCTCCTGAAGCACTCCACCGACGAGCAATGGAACCTCGAGGAGATCTGGGGGATGCTCGCCAACCGCCGCTACGGGGAGCCCAACATCGCCTATGCGGAATCGCACGACCAGGCCCTCGTGGGCGACAAGACCCTCGCCTTCTGGCTGATGGACCAGGAGATGTACTGGCACATGCGGATCGACGACGAGCACCCGGTCATCGAGCGCGGCATCGCCCTGCACAAGATGATCCGCCTCCTCACCCTCGCGGCCGGCGGGGAAGGATGGCTGAATTTCATCGGGAACGAGTTCGGCCACCCGGAATGGGTCGACTTCCCGCGGGAAGGGAACGACTGGTCCTACCACCACTGCCGGCGCCAGTGGTCGCTGCTCGACAACCGCGAGCTCCGCTACCGGTTCCTCGCGGCCTTCGACCGCGCCATGGTCAGGAATGCCGGCCAGCACAAGATCCTGAGCGCCCCGCCGGCCCAGCTCCTGCACGTCCACAACGACAACAAGGTCCTCATCTGCGAGCGGGGACGCCTCATCTTCGCCTTCAACTTCTCGCCGGCCGACTCGTTCCCCGACTACCGCTTCGATCCGCCCGAGAAGGGGAGTTACCGGCCGCTCTTCGACTCGGACGCCGGGGAGTTCGGCGGGCAGGACCGCATCGACCCGACCGTGACGCACCAGCCGACCGGCACCCCGCCGCAACTGTCGCTCTACCTGCCGGCCCGCAGCGCCCAGGTCCTCGTGCCGGCCTGACACCGCCCGCGGCCGCCTCGTCAGAAATCCCGGCGGCAGAAGCCGAGGGCGGCGAGGCCGAGCATGACGGCCTCGAATCCGAGGGAGGTCCCGAGGATGTAGAACACCGAGTTTCGCCGCAAGGCGCGGTCGACCTCGTCCCCGACGGGTTCCGGCAGCATGCCCCCCATGAGGAGGTTCGCGAAATCCCGTTCGCTGAACCCCCGGTCCCCCGCCACCACCACGAGGCGGTCGGCGAAGAGCATGGTCTGCTTCGTCTTCGGAAGCACCCCGAATGCGACGAGGTTCACCCGGTGCCACTTCTGCAACTGCTGCTTGAGCTTCAGCTCGTCCTCGTACAATTCCTCGTCGGGACGGCCCTCGTAGGAAAACGTGTAGAGCATCTCGTCGGCAAAATCGAGGATGAAGGACATGAACCAAACCAGCATCGCGAAGAGGACCCCGGCGAGCGTGGAGCGCGTCCGGACCGTCACAAGGACCACCACCGAGTAGAGGTAGCTGAAGACCAGGACCGTCAGCGGGACGTACCAGAAGATCGACGGGTTCCACGTCCCGATGCGCCACCGCAGGGCCAGGAAGACGAGCAGCACGAAGGAGCCGGAGAGCAGGAGCATGAAGAGGAGGCTCCCGAGGTACTTCGAGAAGAAGAGGGTCAGGCGCCGGACCGGCTTCGAGAGGGCCAGCTCGATGGACCCCTCGCTCATGAAATCCGGATAGATCGAAGCGCAGGAAACGAGGGCCAGGATGATGGCCACCCACGACAACCAGAGCCCGACGATGAACCGCGAGAAGATCCCGAGGTAGAGAATCTCGGCCTCGTCGGTCCCCTGCCGGAGAACGTCGTGCTCGAACTCGGCCGCCCCGAAGAGGAAGCTGACCCCCGTCTCGGTGAAGCCGATCGACAGGTAGACGACGCCCACCAGCAGCGAGATGCCGAGCGCGATCCAAAAGAGGATCCGGGCCCGCAGGAGCCGGTAGGAATCCACCAGCAGCGTCCAGACCGCCCTCATCGCGCCCCTCCCTCCCCGTCGCCCGGCCCGTCCTGCACGGCCTCCAGGAACAGCTCTTCGAGCGACAATCGCTTCTCATGCATGGATCTGATCATGATCTCTTCACTCCGCAGGAGGTCGATGACCGGCTGCATGGGCTCCGGGCCCTGGGCATCGATGGTCACGGTGTTGCCCCCGGTGGTGGCGCCACCCGCGCGGAGGCGCTCGGCGAGTCCCGGCGGGATGGGTCCCTGCGTCCGCAGCTCGTACTGCCGTTGCGCGGCGGTGAGCTCCTCGAGGGTCCCCTCCCGGACGAGGCGCCCTTTCGACAGGATCCCGACGCGGTCCGCGACCTGCTCGAGCTCGGTGAGGAGGTGCGTATTGATGAAGACGGTGCGCCCTTCGTCGCGGAGTTCGCGCACGAGATTGCGGATGTCGCGGCGCCCTTCCGGGTCCACCCCGTCGGTGGGCTCGTCGAGAAAGACGACCTCCGGATCGTTGACGAGGGCCTGCGCGATGCCGATGCGCTGCTTCATGCCCTTCGAGTAGGTGCTCACCTTGCGCCGTTGCCACTCGCTCATCTTGACGCGCTCGAGCAATTCCCCCTTGCGGACCTTCAGGCGCCGGGGCGAGACGCCCGCCAGCCCGGCCGAGAAGTCGATGACCTGCGCCCCGGTCAGGTATTCCGGGAACCGCACGTGTTCCGGCAGGTAGCCGACGCGCTTCAGGGTCGGCTTGTGGCCGACGGGGTGCCCCAGCATGATCCCGCGGCACTCGGTGGCCCGGATGATGGTGGTGAGGATCTTGACGAGAGTGCTCTTTCCGGCCCCGTTGGGTCCGAGGAGGCCGAAGACGCATCCCTTCGGCACCTGCAGCGAAATGCCCCGCAGGGCCTCGACCCGCCCCCGATACATTTTGCGCACGTGGGAGAGTTCGATCACCGGCGGCTCCATGGGCGGGAGGATAGTGGACAACCTCCCCCGGCGGCAAGCCCTCCCCCTTTGACAGCGGCGGCCGGACGGTCCATCCTTTCCGCCGATGAGATTGGCCATATTTCTCCTCGCGCCCGTCCTGGCTCTCGGCTCATGTGCGCCCCCGCCGCCGGCGGTGGACCCGTCCGGAAACGTCGAGATCCGCCAGGCCTCGTCCTCACTCCAGACGCAGGGGCTCCAGCTCTTCCAGCAGTACAAGCAGAAGAAGACGATCTCCCGCAACAGCTCCTACAACGCCCAGTTGCAGCGGGTCGCGACCCGGCTGCGCCGCGTCGTGAACCTCCCCGGCGCCCGCTGGGAATTCGTCGTCTTTGAGGACAAGACCCCCAATGCCTTCGCCCTCCCGGGCGGCAAGGTGGGGGTCAATTCCGGTCTCTTCCGCATCACCAGGAACGAAGCGGGCCTCGCCACGGTGGTGGCCCACGAGATCGCGCACATCACCTCGAACCACGCCGAAGCCCGCGTCCAGCAGGGCCAGGCGGTGGCCGTCGGCGGCCTCATTCTCGATGCCATCCTCAATTCGCAGGGAGCCGCGGAAGGCACCCGCCAGACGGCCGGCCAGATCTACGGGACGGGGACCAAGCTCGGGGCGGAACTCCCCTTTTCCCGCGTCCAGGAGCTGGAAGCCGACAAGGTCGGCCTGATCTTCATGGCCAAGGCCGGCTACGATCCCCGCGAGGCGGTGGCGCTGTGGAAGCGCTTCGGGGCCTACCACCGGCAGCAGGGCGGCCAGGGGTCGGAATTCCTGCGCACCCACCCGCTCGACAGCACGCGCATCCAGGCCCTCGAGGACTTCCTTCCGGTTGCGCTGCGCCACTACCGGCCCTAGGATCCCGCCATGCGCTCCCTGGCCCTCTCTGTCCTCGTCTGCCTGGCCGGCCTCGGCCTCGCGGCCTGCGAACCGTCCAACGCCGAAGGGCGCGAACCCAAACCCGCCATGAAGAAGTCCCCCACCGATGCCCGCGAAGTCCCCGAAGGACACGAGACCATCACCCTCGGGGGCGGCTGCTTCTGGTGCGTGGAGGCCGTCTACCAGCAGTTGAAGGGCGTGCACTCCGCGACCTCGGGGTACATGGGCGGGCACATCGAGAATCCGACCTACGAACAGGTCTGCAGCAAGACCTCCGGGCACGTCGAGGTCGTCGAGTTGAAGTTCGACCCCGCCGTCATCCCCCTCGAGGAGATCCTCTCGTGGTTCTGGGAACTGCACGACCCGACCACCAAGGACCGCCAGGGCGCCGACGTCGGGCCGCAATACCGCTCCGTCATCTTTTACGCCGATGATCGCCAGAAGAAGATCGCGGAAGCCTCCATGAAGGCCGCCCAGGAGCACTTCAAGGATCCGATCGTCACCGAGATCCGCAAGGCCGCCACGTTCTACCCCGCCGAAGCCGAGCATCAGGATTTTTATTTCCTCAACAAGCGTAACAACGGCTACTGCCGGGCGGTCATCCAGCCGAAGCTGAAGAAGCTTAAATTGAAGGACTAAACCGCCGCGCGGGGGCCGGACGCCCGGCCGGGCAAGGCGTTCACATTGTGGAATTTCTCTAGCTAGCGAAGTGGCTATGCGGTTTATAGTGAGGATGTAAGGAGTGTCTCCCCCCTCCCCCCCCCATGCCGATAGCCTACGAATATGACTTGGACAACCACGCCCTCCTCGTTTCGGGATGGGACCATGTCACCCTCGGTGACGCCATCAACTACTACAACGAGTTGGCCCACATGCCCACGAGGCTCGAGGGGTGCGTGGAGTATCTGGACTTCAGCGAGGTGACCCGCTTTCACGTTTGTGAGAACGGCGCCCTGCAACTCGCATCCATCTACGAGAAGGTCCTCGACCGCGGCATCAGCGGCGTCGTCATTCACGCGACCTCGGAGGAGGTGCGCTCCGTGGTCGAGATGCTCGCCTTCACCTTTTCGGAAGTTTGCGGGGGGTTCCAGGAAGGCTATCGCATTGCGCGGCAGCCCGTCCTCCCGAGAGAACTGCAGGCCTTCCTGCGCGGCGGCAGCGATGTCGGTCCCGTGCCGGCCGTGAAGGTCGCCTGACCCCGCCTTCGCGACCGTCAGGCCGCTGCGCACGGGGTGACCGCCCGCTGGACGCGGATCTGCAGGTCGGCCAGGGCGTTCATGAAGTAGATGTAGGCGTCGTAGGGACTGTCGTAGGGCGAGAAGTAGCCGTGCACCTCGCCGTCCGTCCCGCCCTTGGTCGACATGTAGTGGAGGTGGTCCGAGGTCTGCAGCTTCGACCAGGCGTGGATCAATTGCGGGTCCTCCGTGGCGAGCACGTCCGCCTCGAGGGCGCTGACCTTGTCGGCGGCCTCCTTCTGCATGACGTTCCCCAGCCACGCCGAGAGGTCGCGCTCGTAATCCGCCCAGGACGTCGGTTGCCGGCAATCGTAGGTGTGGCGGGGCTTGAATTCCGCGATGGCCTCCGAGGGGGTGACGAAGCGCCCCCCCTTGCGCAGCGTGAGGTGCGCGAAGTCGCGCCAGAAATCGAAAATGCCGCTGTCGGCCCACTGGTGCTCTCCCAGCGACTCGAGGTCCATGAAGAGATTCACGATGTCCCCGGGGTGTTTTCCGATCCACCCGACGAACTTCTCGGCCGTCACCGGGAATTCCTTCCAGTTGCGGTCCGAAAAGCGGAAGGCGATGTCGTCCGACAGGCCGGGGTTGCGGAGGAGGGTCTTGATGCCCGCCGTGTTCGGCGGCTGGCAGACGTAGTTCGGCGACCGCGACCGCAGGAGCCACGAGACCCCCTCCCCCAGGATTCCCTCGAAACCCATCTCTTCGGCGGCCAGCGCGAGGTCGTTGGAATACACCAGCTCCGTGTTCCGGAAGACGCGCGGCTCGACGCCGAACAGCTTCCCCACTTTCTCCCGGTGCAGGTCGACCTGCCGCTCGAACTCGCGGGGCGACCGGAGGCTCGCCAGGGAATGGTAGTAGGTTTCGCCGAGGACCTCCACCGCGCCGGTGCCGACGAGCTCCTGGAAGGCCTCGAGGACATCGGGCCGGTAATCCGCCATCTGCGCGAGGGCCAGCCCGCTGAAGGACAACGCCAGGCGAAAGCGCCCGTCGGTCTCCCGGACGAGCTCCCGGAAGAGGCGGGTCGCGGGCAGGTAGCTCTTCTCCGCGACCTTCTCGAAGACCTCCTGGTTCAGCCAGTCGTTCTCGTAGTAGGCGTGCTGCCCGATCCGGAAGAAGTCGTACTCGACGAGCCGGAACGGCTGGTGGACCTGGAAATAGACGCAGGGGGATGGGAGGGGGGCGGTATCCTTCACGACATGAGACTTTCGTAGACCTTGACGACTTTCTCGGCGGAGGCGTCCCAGGTCGCGGCCGCCACATCCTTGCTCCCCTGGTCGAGGACCCGCTCCCGCAACTGGTCGTCGGTGAGGAGGTCCACGATGTACTTCGCCATGAGATCGGTATCCCAGAAGTCGGCCTTGAGGGCGCCCTTGAGGACCTCCGACACGCCGGACTGCCGCGAGATCACCGCCGGAATACGGAACTGGGCGGCTTCCAGGGCCGACAACCCGAACGGCTCCGAGACCGAGGGCATGCAGTAGACATCCGTCATGGACAGGAGTTCGTGGACCTTGTCCATGTCGAGGAACCCGGTGAAGTGGAACTTCCCGCCGAGCCCGCGGTAGGCCCCGCTCTCGATCAACTGCTTGAGCTTCTCGCCGGACCCCGCCATCACGAAGCGCACATCCGAATACATGGTGGCGACCTTCGAGGCGATCTCCACGAAGTATTCCGGCCCCTTCTGGGCGGTCAACCGCCCGAGGAAGAGGACGAGCTTCTCGGGGAATTTCTTGGTCGTCGTGTAACTCGCCACCGGGTCGGCCCCGTTGTGGATCGGATGCACCTTGGCCGGGTCGATGAGGTAGTGGCCGGTGACGACCTTGCCGGTGTAGTGACTCACCGGGATGACGCAGTCGGCCTCTTCCATGCCGTACTTCTCGAGGTCGTAGATCCACCCGCGGGCGTGGGCCCCGGCGCGGTCGTACTGGGAGGCATGGACGTGCACCACCAGCGGCTTGCCGGTGGCCTTCTTCACCTCCACGCCGGCGAGGTAGGTCATCCAGTCGTGGGCGTGCACGATGTCGAAGTCCCGCTGCATGGCGAGCTTGGCGGCAATCTTGGAGAACTCCACGACCTTCACGCCGAGGTCCTCGCCGTAGAGGGTGCCCATGCGGAACATGTCGAGCTGCGCGGCGGTGGTCTGCGAAAACGTCAGCCATTGCGAGGATCCCGGGGAGAGCTTCTCCAGGATGGTGGCTTCGTCGGCGTAGGGGTCCAGGCGCGTCGGAATCCGGCTGACCTGGGCGAAACTCTCGTAGCTGTAGCGCTCCTCCGCGGAGACGAGGTCCACCACGTCGAGGTTGTTGACCCCCCGGAGGGCGAAGCCGTCGTAGCCGGCCGACGGATCGGATTGCGGGACGATGACCTCCAGGTCGACGTGCTTGGCGAGCGCCTTGGAGAGCCCGAAACACGCCACCCCGAGCCCGCCATTGATCAATGGCGGAAATTCCCATCCCAAGGTCAAAATGCGGAGACGGCTCACGGGAAGAGGACCGGCGTGGTTGAGGGCCATAATCTTGACCCAAGGCAGTTGATATGCCAGCGAAGAGAGAAAAGAAATGTGCGCATCAAATTCCCCGGCGCCACGGGGGGCCGAGGGTCACGGGGATGGGGAGCCTCCCCCCCCGGAAACCGTGCCGGGGGCCAGTCAGTTCCGGATGTCGTCCGCGGTATTCCACCGCCCGTCGGGGCCGGCGGACCACAGCTCGGGAGCCGGGTTGCGCTCGGGAATATTCTTTCCGCCAGCGTAACGATAAGGTTGCCCAAAGGGATCCACGAGGCGGGCCGGCGTGGCCCCGGGACCGGACGGCTCCACCATCCGCAGGGAGTTCACATCGGGGTCGAGGCCCGACAGGAAGACGGTGCGGCCCGGATCGGGCTTCCCGTCGGGCGCTTCATCGTCCGGCGTTCCCGCCACGCCATCAGGCCCCACGCCGTCCCCGTTGAGGGCCATGTAAACGATGAGGCCGTCATGGTCGATTCCCTGAGGATAGCACCCGGTCGCCACATGGAAGCGCTCCAGACCATTCTCGAGGAGCGCAATTTGTTGATAAGTCGTCCTGATCCGGCTCTTCCGCAGGGCGGCATTGACCGCCACGCCCACCAAGGCCGCCAGGATCACGAGGACCGCGACCACCGACAGCAGTTCGATCAGGGTGAAGCCCGGCTTCGCCGAAGCGGTGGAACGGGGCTGGAGAACTCGGCGGACGGCTGGTTTTCCCGGATCACTCGTCATCATCCGGCTAAATTACCACGCAAACCGTGGCACCGCAAATGGGGTCGCCCGGCGCAGCGCCGGAACCTCCTCGGGGGCGAATCCGGGGACCCGGGACGGGTCCTACCAATTCACCAGGTCGTCCTCGGTATTGAACCTGCCATCGGCGCCGGCCGAGGAGAGGTCAAAATCCGGGTTGTTGCGCGCAAACCTGCCGCCGGCGTAGCGGAAGGAAACGCCAAAGGCATCCACCATCTTGGCGGGCTTGGCATTCCGGCCCGCGGGCTCCACCATTTTCATCTGATTGGCGACCGGATCCAGTTCCGGGACGAAGACCGTGGCGCCCTCGTCGGGCTTGCCGTCCGGGGTGGTGTCGTCGTCGGTCTCGAGGATCCCATCGGCTCCCACCCCGTCCCCGAAGAGAACCATGTAGAGCTCCAGCCCGGTGCTGGTTCGCAACTCGGGGTAGATTCCCACCTTCGCGTTGTAGCGCTCCAGTCCGTTCTCGATCAGGGCCACCTGGGCCCTGGTTTTCTCGACGGCGGCCTTCTTCTGCACCCAGCCCATGGCCCCCACGGTCAACCCGGACAGGATGACGATGATGGTGACCACGGCGAGCAACTCGACGAGGGTAAATCCGCGTAAGCGGCTGGTATTCTGAAAGTTAGGGGTTTTCATGGGTTCGGGCGACCAGGCTCAATTTCCCTGCATGGTCTGGATAATCTTAATCAGGGGCAGGAAGAGTGCAAATACTATGGAACCCACCACCAGCGCCAGGAACACGATCATGATCGGTTCCAGGATGGAGGTCAGGGCCGTGACGGCGTTGTCGACCTCGTCGTCGTAGACATCGGCAATCTTGAGGAGCATTTCCGGCAACTGGCCGGTCTCCTCCCCGACGTCCACCATGCTGATCACCATCGCGGGGAACACCCCGCTGGCGGAGAGGGGTTGCACGATGGACTCCCCTTCCTTGACGGCCTCGTGCACCTTGCCGATGGCCTCCGAGATGATGACATTCCCGGCGGTCTCCCGCGTGATGTTGAGGGCCTGCAGGATCGGCACCCCGGAGGTCACGAGGGTTCCGAGGGTCCGCGAGAATCGCGCGATGGCGCTCTTGCGCTGGATGTCCCCGAAGAGGGGCATCTTGAGCTTGAAGGTGTCGATGCCCCGCCGGCCGCCCTTGGTCTTGCCCCACGTCTGGGCGAGGAACCAGACCGCGGCGGCCCCCACCAGGATCCAGACCGCGTTCGGCACGATGAGGGCCCGCGCCAGCATCCATTCCGAGAAGTTGAACACCACCTTCGAGATCGTCGGCAGTTGCGCGTTGCCCATCTCGTTGAACATGTCCTTGAACTTCGGGACAATGAACAACATCAGGAAGGTCAGGATCGCCACCGCGATGAACATCACGATCACCGGATAGACCATCGCCGAGACGATCTTGTTCTTCAGCTTGTGGGCCTTCTCCTGGTATTCCGCGAGGCGCGTCAGGACGATCTCGAGCACCCCGCCGAGTTCCCCCGCCTTCACCATGTTGACGTAGAGCTTGTTGAAGATGCGCGGGTGTTGCGCGAGACTCTCGGAGAACGTCGATCCGCCCTGCACCGAGTCCGCGAGGGAATTGATGGTCCCCTTCAGGACCGGATTGGGCTCCTGCTTGGCCAGGACCGTCAATCCCCGCAGCAACGGCAGGCCCGAGTCGATGAGGGTCGCCAGCTGCCGGGTGAAAATCATGAGCGTCTTGGGTTTGACGCGGCCCCCGGTCTTGGCCTTGGCCTTCACCTTGCGCTTGCCCTTGGCCGCCTTCTTGCCCGCCGCAAGCTTCCCCTTGCCCTCTTCCACCACTTGCGTCGGATAAAGTCCCTGGGTGCGGAGTTGCGCCACGGCATCCGCCTCGGAACCGGCCTGCACCGTCCCGGTGGTCTGCTCCCCCTTGGCGTCGAGTGCGATATACTGAAAGTTTGACATCTGGTTGTATTCCTAGCGTTGATGGGATTTCTAAATCAAGCGGCGCGTTCCAAAATCACCCGCGCCATGTGAGGCAAATGGAGATTAATCTTCAGGTATACTTGAGCACTTCCTCGATTGTGGCCACTCCTTCGTAGATATTCCGCAAGCCGTCTTCCCGCAGCGTCGTCATGCCGAGCTCGATCGCCTTCTGCTTGATCACCACGCTGGGGGCCCGCTCGGTGATCAATTCCGCGATCGGGTCCGAGACGTCGAGGAGTTCGAAGAGGCCCTTGCGCCCCCGGTAGCCGGTTTGCCCGCATTCGTCGCACCCCTGGCCGGTGAAGAACTGCTTGTCGCCGATCTCGTGGGCCGCCAGCCCGAGCTGGGTCAGGATCGCTTCGCTCGGCTCGTAGGCCGCCTTGCACTCCTTGCAGATCGTCCGGATCAGGCGCTGGGCGAGGACCCCCTCGAGGGAGGCCGCCACCAGGAAGGGCTCGGTCCCCATGTCAACGAGGCGCGTCACCGCCCCGGCGGCATCGTTGGTGTGCAGCGTGGAGAGCACGAGGTGCCCGGTCAACGACGCCTGGATCGCGATCTGGGCGGTCTCGAGGTCGCGGATCTCGCCGACGAGGATCTTGTCGGGGTCCTGCCGCAGGAAGGCCCGCAGGATGCGCGCAAAGGTCAGCTCGATGGCCTCGTGCACCGGAATCTGGATGATCCCGTCGATGTCGTACTCGACCGGGTCCTCGGCGGTGAGCAGCTTGGAGTCGATGGTGTTGATCTCGCGCAGGGCGGCGTAGAGGGTGGTCGTCTTCCCGGCGCCGGTCGGCCCGGTCACCACGAAGATCCCGTTCGGCTTGTGGATCGTGTGGGTGACGTACTCGCTGACGTGCGGGGGCAGGCCGAGGGCCTCGAGGTTGAGGTTCACGTTGGACCGGTCGAGGACCCGCAGCACCACGCTCTCCCCGTAGGTCGTGGGCAGCGAGGACACCCGCAGGTCGACCGACTGCTCGCCGATCTGCTTCACGATCCGTCCGTCCTGCGGGACGCGGCGTTCCGCGATGTTCATGTTCGACATCACCTTGACCCGCGAAATGATCGGCAGGGCGAGGTGCGCCGGGGGCGGAGCCATCTCGTAGAGCGATCCATCGACCCGGTAGCGGATCTTGAATTCCTTCTCGACCGGCTCGAAGTGGATGTCCGAGGCGCGCTCCTTGATCGCCTGGTAGAGGACGAGGTCGACGTAGCGGACGATCGGGGCGGAGTTGGCCTCCTGCTCGAGTTCCTGGTCGGACATGCCGTCCACCCCTCCCTCCAGCTGGCCGAGGAGTTCCTCCATGGCCTCCCCTTCCCCGCCGCCGTAAAGCTCGTTGATCTTGGCCTCCACGACGTGGTCCGGCGCCACCACCACCTTGACCTCCTGCCCCAGGGCGAAGCGCAGGTCCTCGATGGTTTGCGGGTTCATCGGATCCACCAGCGCCACGGTCAGGCCGTCGGCATCGACCGTGATCGGCAGGGCCCCGTGCAGGCGCGCCATCCCCGCCGGGATCATCGCCAGCAACGCTTCCGGCGGCGTGAACTCCGACAGGTCCACGAGATCGGCGCCCAGCTCCGAGGCCACGATCGGCCACATGTCCTTCTTGCTCTGCACCACCTCGAAATCGGCGAGGATCTCCCCGATGTCCTTCCCGCTGTTCTCCATCTCGGAAAGCATGTCCTCCCCGAGCGAGCGGTCGATCATGCCGCGGTTGACAAAGAGGTCGATGACGTTGTTGGGATCCATGGTGGGTGTGGGGCGTGACAATCAGTCGGCGTCGGACATCGTGACGGCAATGACCTCCTCCGCGGAGGTCAGGCCCGCGAGGATCTTGCGGATGCCGTCCTCCCGCAGGGTGCGCATCCCCATCTCCCGGGCCCGCTTCCGAAGCTGTGGGGTGCTCAGGTTCTCGTTGATCGCGTGGCGGACCTCGTCGTCGATCTTGAAAATCTCGAAGATGCCGAGGCGGCCCTTGTAGCCGAGGTCCCGGCACTTCTCGCAGCCCACCGGGCCCATGATGTCGCTCTGGCTGGCCTGCGAGGCGTCGATGTGCAGCATCCGCATCTCGCTCTCCGTCAGCTCCACCGGCGCCTTGCAGTTCTTGCACAGGCCCCGGAGGAGGCGCTGCGCCATGATGGCCCGCACCGCCGAGGCGATCAGGAACCGCTGCACCCCGATGTCCGCGAGGCGGGCCACCGACCCCGGGGCGTCGTTGGTGTGCAGGGTCGAGAACACGAGGTGCCCGGTGAGCGAGGCGTTGATCGCGATGTTGGCCGTCTCCGCATCGCGGATCTCCCCGACCATGATGATATTCGGCGCCTGGCGCAGCATGGCGCGCAGCGCCGCCGCGAAGGTCATCCCGATGTCGCTCTTCACCATCACCTGGTTGATTCCCGACAGCTGGTACTCGACCGGGTCCTCCACCGTGATGATCTTGCGGTCGGGCTTGTTGATGTAGTTCAGGCAGGCGTAGAGGGTGGTGGTCTTGCCCGATCCGGTCGGGCCGGTCACCAGGATGATGCCGTCCGGCAGCGCGATGAGCTGCTTGAAGGTCTCCTGGTCGTCGGTGAAGAACCCGAGCTCCGGAAGCCCCAGCATCAGCGCGGTCTTGTCCAGGATCCGCATCACGACGCTCTCGCCGTGGTTGCTCGGGACGGTGGAAACCCGCAGGTCGACCTCCTTTCCGCCGATCCGCATCTGGATGCGCCCGTCCTGCGGAAGGCGCTTCTCGGCGATGCTCATCGTGCCGCTCATCACCTTGATGCGCGCCACGATCGCCGGGATCAGCCGCTTCGGGTGGTTGTCGACCTCCACCAGCTTCCCGTCGACCCGGAAGCGCACCCGCAAGCTCGTCTCCAGCGGCTCGATATGAATGTCGGAGGCCCGCATCTTGAAGGCGTCCATCAACATGTTGGAGACCATCTTGATGATGGGCGCGTCGTCCCCGCCGGCCTCTTCCTCGCCCTCCGAACCGATCACCTTGAACGACTCGACCTGCGACTCCTCCACTTCCTCGACGCCGTAGTTGTCCTTCAAGGCCTTCGCGATGGCGCTCGGCGTGGCGCTCACGATGGTGACCTCCCGGTTCAGGACATGCGGCAGGCTGTCGAGCACCTCGAAGTTCAGGGCGTCCGCCACCGCCACCGTCATGTAGGTCCCGTCATCCGCGATCGGCACGGCGTGGAACCGGGCCGCGACATCCCCGGGCACCGCCTCGAAGACGTCCGGCATGATCGGCATGTGCTCGAGGTCCGCGAACTCCGTTCCGGCGTTGTCCGCGATGGCCTGCGCGATCTGGTCTTCCTGCACGCGCCCCTCGCTGAGGAGATGATCCACCACTTCCTGACCCGACCCCAGACTCCCCCGTGCCGCTTCGAGGTCTTCGGCAGTGATGTAGCCGCCTTCGACTAGGAGTTCGCTGAGGAAGTCTTGGTTGGAATACACGATGGGAATGCAGTTCAGTCGGGCCGCCTCGAGCCGGTTTGTCGCGGGCGACCTGCAAGATGCTCAGGCTCCCAAGACTTGTCAATCCACCGAATCGCGCCATCGTCACGGCGCGGCGGGCCCGGCCTGCTCGGCCTCCCGCAGGAGCCGCTCCTGGCGCTCCGCCATCTCGGCGCGCCCCTCCTCCGACCCGTCTTCGTACCCGCACAAATGGAGGAGGCCATGCACGATGTAAAGACATGCCTCTCGCGCCGCGGAGTTGCCGAACGCGCCGGCCTGCCGCTCCGCGGTTTCGATGCTCAGGACGATTTCGCTCTCGGCGCCGAGCGGGAAGGTCAGGACATCCGTGGGGGTCGGGTCGTCGAGAAACCGCCCGTGCAGATCCGCGATGGCGGCATCATCGACGACGACCACCCCCACCCGCTCCGGGCTCGCCACCTTCGCCCATCCGGCGGCATCGATGCGGGCCAGGGCCCGTTCCCCGAGATCCCTCCAGCGGTCGAGCTCCGCCTGCTCCAGCGGGACGCGCTCCTGCCGGTTTTCGATCGTGATCCGCGGGGCCGGCGGCGATGAGGAGTCGGCGCTCACCGCTCCTCAAGACTGCCCGGCCGCCTTCTTCTTGCGCTGGCGTTCGAGTTCCTCCACGGGAACCACCTTCGCCGCGGCGTCGTCCTCCTTGCCGCCCGCCTTCCCGGCGGGGGCCTTCTCGGCGGCGGCCTCCGTCGCCTCCTCCGGCGCGGCGCCGCCCTTGGTCTCCGTCTTCTTCCCCTGCTTCGGGTACTCGATGCGGCTGTGCAGCATGCTGCGCAGCGTCTTCGAAAAGCTCGCGCGGACCTGGTTCAGTTCGCTCAGGGTCAGCCCGCAGTCGTTCAGCTGCCCGTCCTTGATCCGGTTGAAGACGATGTCGTTGATGAGAGTCCGGATCTTCTGCGGCGTCGGCTTCTGCAGGCTGCGGGAGGCGCTCTCGACCGCATCCGCCAGCGAGATGATCCCGCTCTCCTTGCTCCGGGGCCGCGGCCCGGGGTAGCGGAAGTTGTTTTCGTCGAGTTCCGGCAGGTCGTCGGTGCTCTCCGACCCCTCGTCGACCCGCTTCTGGGCTTCCTTCAGTTTCTCCTGCGCCTTCCGGTAGAAGTAATACACGAGCGAGTCGCCGTGGTGCTCGCGGATGACGTCGATCACCCGCGGGTTCAGCTTGTGCTTGATCGCCATGTCGACGCCGTCCTTGACGTGCGCCACGATGATCAGGGCGCTCATCGTCGGCGTCAGCGAATCGTGCGGATTCTCGTCGCCCTGGTTCTCCACGAAGTAGTCCGGCTTGTTCAGCTTCCCGATGTCGTGGAAATACGAGGAAACGCGGCAAACCATCGCGTCGGCCCCGATCGCCTCGGCGGCCGCCTCCGAGAGCGAGGCCACCACCAGGCTGTGGTGGAAGGTTCCCGGCGCCTCGAGCTGCATCCTCCGGAGGAGCTTGTGGTTCAGGTCGGAAAGCTCCAGCCAGCTGATCCCCGAGGTCACCGCGAAGACGCCCTCGAGGAGCGGCAGGAGGGCGCTCACCACCATCCCGGTGGCCACCCCCGTGATGAAGGCGCTTCCGCTCTTGATGCCGAACAGCTTCCAGGCGCCCATCCCCTCCGAGAACAAGGGGCCCACCGCGATCAGGTCGAAGACATAGCCCAGCACCAGCGCGACCGCCCCGACCGCCAGCCCGGCCCGCAGGAGGCGTCCCCGCTTCCGGACCTGCCGCGTGATGAACACCGCGCTCAATCCCCCCACGAGGCTCATCACCAGGTAGGTCAGCATCGATTCCTGCGGAACGAGGAAACAGCCGAAGAGACTCACCGCCCCCACCGAGTAGATCCCCACCTGCTGGCCAAGAAGCACGCCGTGAATCATCGGGGCGAGCGCGAACGGAATGAGGAGCAGTTTCAGGGAGGCGTCGAACCCGTTGAGTTCCACCACCGCCGCCACGCCGCGCACCACCGCGAGGTGCGCCGCGATCCCGCCAAACACCAGCAGGACGTTGCCGTTGCGCTTCACCACCTCGGGGTGGCTCAGGTGAAAGACCGCCAGCATCATGGCAAGCACCACCAGCGCCACCAGGATCCCCTGCGCGGGAAGATCGCGGAAGCCGGTGCTCCCCGAGGAGAGAAGCACCATCACCGACAGCAGGGCCCCGAAGACGGCATAGATGCCGAAGCGCACGACGTGACTGCGGTCCAGGGTGCTGGCCACCAATCCGTCCGTCTGGGTGCGTCGTTTCTTGCCGGACGAAAGGCCCTTTTGGGTCAGGCGACGGCGCCTGATGAAATCGAAGAGTCCCACGGGTGTTGGAATCAGGATCGTGATGGGAGGGGGTGCGGGGCCCTCCCGAAGGTGGACACACCCTACCAGCGCCGGTCCCAAAGGCAACGCCATTCACGTGCGAGCGCGACAACCTGTCACACATCTCCCGCCCCGGCGCCCTCGTATCTCGTTGATTTGCAGAGCGCGGGATCGCGGCGCGCTTTCGCGGGGCCTCCATGGCCCCCGCCCGGCCGGGGCTCAGGATTCGGCCGATCCGTTGCGGTGCTTCGCGTAGGCGTCGATGATGCGGCCCACCACGGGGTGCCGCACCACGTCCCCGGCATCGAACTCCACGAAGGCCACCCCTTCCACCGCCTCGAGGGCCTTCTCGGCCTCGGTGAGGCCCGAGGCGACCCCGCCCTTCAGGTCGACCTGCGACCCGTCCCCGGTGATGACGCAATGCGATCCCTCCCCGAGGCGCGTCAGGAGCATGAACATCTGCTCGCGGGTCGTGTTCTGCGCTTCGTCGAGGATCACGAAGGAGCGCGCCAGGGTCCGCCCGCGCATGTACGCCAGGGGGGCGATCTCGATGGTCCCCTCCTCGAGATGCCGGTGGGTGTCCTCCGGCTCCAGCATGTCGTGGAGCGCGTCGTACATCGGCCGCAGGTAGGGGGCCACCTTGTCCTGCATGTCGCCGGGAAGAAAGCCGAGGGTCTCCCCCGCTTCCACCGCCGGCCGCGTCAGGATCACCCGGTTGACATCCCCCTCCTTCAACATCGCGAGGGCCATCGCCACCGCGAGATACGTCTTCCCCGTGCCCGCCGGTCCCAGGCCGAACACCACCGCCCGCTCCCGCATCGCCTTCAGGTAGGCCAGTTGGTGCGGCGTGCGCGGCGCCACCGGACCGCGCGTGGTCGACCCGAGCAGCCGCGTGCCGGTCAGCTCCACCAGGCCGACGTTGTCGCCGTCCGCCACGAGGTCCACCGCCATCCGGAAATCGCGGGCCGCGATCTGGGCGCCGCCCCGGCGGGCCTCTTCAAGCTCCGCAAAGATCCGCCGGCCCTGGTCGAGGGCCGCTTCGTCCCCGGTGAAGAGCACCCAGCCTTCCCGCGTCACGGTCTTCACCCCGATCCGGCGCTCCAGGTACTGGAGTTCGCGGGGATCATTGGCGAACAACGAGTGCAGGAACTGCGGCGTTTCAAAGTCCAACCGGAGTTGGCCGGGGGCAGATGCTCGTTCCGTCATTGCGCGGGAGTCCCCCATGAAAACCCATCGCTGCCATCCGCGGCAAGCGAAACCACCGCCGCCTCCGCGCAGGCCCTGCCACAGTAGCGCCGCGACCGCCTTTCGCACCCCTCGCAGCAGAAGTGCCGGGCATTGCACGCCGCCCACGCGCAGTTCACGTAACGGTCGCTGCGGGTTCCGCAGTGCAGGCACTCCGCCACCACCGACCGCCCCCCGGTCCGGTTGACGTCGACCGCCAGCCGTTCGTCGAAGACGTAACACTTCCCCTCGAACTTCTCGCCCCGCGTCGCCTCGTCCTTCCCGTAGGACACGATGCCGCCGTGCAGCTGGTAGACGTCCGGGAACCCCTCGCGCCGGAGATACCCGCTGAACTTCTCGCAGCGGATCCCGCCGGTGCAATACGTGAGGATCTTCTTCCCCTCCAGCCGGCGGCGGTTGCGCTCCACCCACCCGGGAAGTTCCCGGAAGTTCTCCACGCCCGGAAGGACGGCGCCCTCGAACCGCCCGAGGGCCCACTCGTAATCGTTGCGGGCGTCGAGGAGGACGACGTCGTCGCGCCCGATCATGGCGCGCCATTCCCGCGGCTCGAGGTACTCGCCGGTCGTCTCGAGCGGCGAGAAGTCGCGCCTCCCGAGGCCGAGGGCCACCACCTCCTCGCGCCGCTTCACCGCCAGCCGCGGGAAGGCGTGCCCCTCCGCGGGGTCGATCTTGAACTCCACCGCGGCGGTGCGCTCGTCGGCATGAACCGCCCGCATGTACTCCTCCGTGGCCTCCACCGTCCCCGAGACGGTGCCGTTGATGCCCTCCGCCGCCACCAGGACCCGCCCGCGGAGACCGAGGCGCTCGCAAAGCACGGTGTGCTCCCCGACGTAGGCCGCCGGATCGTCCAGCGGGGTGTAGAGGTAATAGAGCAGGATTTGGTAGGGGGCCATCGCGCCGGGGGAAAATGCGGCCTCCCGGCCCCGGGATCAAAGGGAAATCGCGCCACTTCGGCTCGACACCGGGCCTTGGCCCCGTATCCTCCCCGCCCGCCCGCGCCGTGCGGCGCCCCCCATGGCATCCTCCTTCCAGCCGCTCCCCGGATTCCGCGACTTTGCGCCGCGCGAGCGCCTCCTGTCCCGCTACCTCTTCGAGGCCTGGGCCGCGGTCGCCGGGCGCTACGGGTTCTCCGAGTTCGAGGCGCCCATCGTGGAGTCCGCCGAACTCTACCTGAAGAAATCCGGCGGCGAGTTGAGCACCCAGCTCTTCCGCTTCGAGGACCAGGGCGGCCGCGACGTCGTCCTCCGCCCCGAGCTGACCGCCTCCCTGGCACGCATCGCCGCCGCCCAGCAGCGCGATTACCCGAAGCCGCTGAAGTGGTTCGAGATCGGCCGCTGCTTCCGCTACGAGAAGCCGCAGCGCGGGCGCCTGCGGGAATTCTACCAGTTCAACGCCGACATCCTCGGCGAACCCTCCCCCGCCGCGGACGCCGAGCTGGTGGCGCTGGCCATCGACGTCATGCGGGAACTCGGGTTCTCCGATGCCGACTTCACGGTGCGGCTCTCCGACCGCGAGGTGTGGCGGCAATTCGCCGCCGACCGGGGGATCGACGATCTCGACGCCTTCCTGCAGGTCGTCGACAAGATCGAGCGCGACCCGGAAGAGCGCCTCACCGCCAGGCTGGAGCCCTTCGGCGTCACCCTCGACGGCGTCCGCTCGTTCATCGCGGACGATGCCAACCGGTCCCCGAACCTCGTCGCCATCATGGACGACCTCGAGGCGCGCGGCCTCGGGGCCTTCGTCAACGTCGACCTCTCGGTGGTGCGCGGCCTCGCCTACTACACCGGCGTGGTCTTCGAGGTCTTCGACTCCCGCAAGGCGCTGCGCTCCGTGGCCGGCGGCGGACGATACGATTCCCTCGTCTCGCTGCTCACCGACGGCGGGTCGGACCTCCCCGCCACGGGCTACGCCATGGGCGACTGTGTCATCGCGGAGCTCATCAACGACACGCCCCAGGCGCTCCTGCGCCTCCAGGCATGGCAGCAACGGCAGGCCGCCTGCGACGTCTTCCTCGTCATTGCCGACGAGGCCCGGCGTCCCGACGCCCTCGCCCTCGCCGCCCGCCTGCGCGACGGCGGCATCGCGGTCGATTTCCCCCTCACCCCCACCAAGATCAACAAGCAGTTCAAGGCCGCCGACCAGTCCCTGGCGCGCTTCGCCCTGGTCGTCGGCTCCGAGTACCCCGAGCTGAAGCTCAAAATCCTCGCGGCCCGCACCGAGGAGGCCATCTATCCCAATGCCGACCCGGTCGAGGTCATCCGGGACCGCCTCGCCCGGCCCGACGGCCCCCTCATCGCCTGACGCCCGCCCGCCGCGAATCGTCCTCCCACGCTCTCCCCGATCCCCGCCCACCGAATCACATGCGCACCCACCACTGCAACGAACTCCGCAAGGAACACGTCGGCCAAGCCTCGACCCTCGTCGGCTGGGTCAATACCAAGCGCGACCACCACGGCGTGATCTTCATCGACATCCGCGACCGCGAGGGCGTCACCCAGGCCGTCTTCCGCCCCGAGGAAAACCCCGAGGCCGCCAAGCTGAGCCACTCCCTGCGCACCGAGGATGTCATCCAGGTCACCGGGCGCGTCGATGAGCGTCCCGTCATCGACGGCGACTCGACCGTCAACGAGGCCATCGCCACCGGCGAGATCGAGCTCGTGGCCTCCGACCTCCAGATCATCAACAAGGCCGAGGTCCTCCCCTTCCAGCTCGACAAGGACCTCTCCAACGAGGACCTGCGGTTGAGCCACCGCTACCTCGACCTCCGGCGCCCGCGCATGGCGAACAACATCCGCCTCCGCCACAAGGTCACCAAGGCCGCCCGCGACTTCCTCGACTCGCAGGGATTCGTGGAGGTCGAGACGCCCGTCCTCTCGAAATCGACCCCCGAGGGGGCCCGCGACTTCCTCGTGCCCTCGCGGCTGCACCCCGGGGCGTTCTACGCCCTCCCGCAGGCGCCCCAGCAGTACAAGCAGCTCCTCATGGTGGCCGGCGTCGAGAAGTACTTCCAGATCGCGCGGTGCTTCCGCGACGAGGACCTGCGGGCCGACCGCCAGCCGGAATTCACCCAGGTCGACGTGGAGGCCTCCTTCACCGACCCGGAGCAGGTCATCAGCCTCATCGAAGGCTGCCTCGCGGCGATGTTCAAGGCCGGGCGCGGGACCGACATCCCCCTCCCCTTCGAGCGCATGAGCTGGCACGACGCCATGGACCTCTACGGGTCCGACAAGCCCGAGCGCCGCTTCGAGATGAAGCTCGTCGACCTCAGCAAGATCTTCGCGAAGAGCGGCTTCAAGGTCTTCTCGCAGACCGTCAAGAACGGCGGCGTCGTCAAGGCGATCAACGCCAAGGGATTCGCCGGCATCACCACCGGCCAGGTCGACAAGCTCACCGAGATCGCCGTCACGCACGGAGCCAAGGGGCTCGCCTACATCCAGGCGCGCGGCGAGGACCCCTCGACGTGGCGCTCGCCGATCACGAAGTTCTTTTCTCCCGAGGAACTGACCGCGATGCGCGAGGCGATGCACATCGAGGAGGGGGACCTCGTCCTCTTCGCCGCCGACAAGTGGCAGGCGGCCAGCGAGATTCTCGGCCGCATCCGCCTCGAGGCGGCCGCCATGCAGAACCTCCTCGACGGCAAGGACGACATCCTCGATTTCCTCTGGGTCCTCGAGTTTCCCCTCCTCGAGCTCGACGAGGAGGAGGGCCGCTACATCGCCGTCCACCACCCGTTCACCCGCCCGGTGGATGCCGACCGCGCCAAGCTCGAGGCCGGCGAATACGACGGGCTCCGCGCCCAGGCATACGACGTCGTCCTCAACGGGCACGAACTCGGCGGGGGCTCCATCCGGATCCACGAAAGCGACCTGCAGCGCGCCATGTTCACCGCCCTCGGCATCTCCGACGAGCAGGCCGCCGCCGAGTTCGGCCATATCCTCGAGGCCTTCCAGTTCGGCGCCCCGCCGCACGGCGGCATCGCCCTCGGCCTCGACCGCATCGTGATGCTCATCGCGGGCGAATCGTCGATCCGCGAGGTGATCGCCTTCCCGAAAAACAACAAGGGGATGGATCTCATGACATCCAGCCCGGCGCCCGCCGAGCCCCGCCAGCTGCGCGACCTCCGCATCAAGAGCACCGCGCAGGACAAGGCCAAGTCCTGACCCGCCGCGGGGAAGAAGGCCTTTTTCCGCGGGCATTATTCACACGGACGGACCCGCGGCCCCCGGCGGGCCCGTTTTAGTCCGTTGACCGATCTGCTTCCATGACCTAATCGATGGGGGCCCGCTCCGCTTCATGATGTCCCGGTTTCCCCTCCTGCTCTTGGTTCTCTGGCCGGCGCTTCTCGTGCCGACGGCCGCCCCGGCGGCCATCGACGAGGAGATTCCCCTCGGGGCGGAAACCGTGGCCGGGGTCCGCACCGGCTACGTCTACCGCGGCTTCGACCTGGCCGATGCCCTCACCGATTTCCAGCTCGAGACCGAGCTGGCGGTCGCCCAGGACGTCTTCCTGAACATCGGCGGCTGGGTGGCCTCGGAACTCGGCGACGACTTCACCGAAGCCGCCTTCTTCGTCGACCTCCGGCGGACCATGAACGAGTTCTACACCCTCGGGGCCTCGGCGAGCTACCACGACTTCGATGACGCCCTCTTCTTCCGGGACACCACCGACGTCGGCGCCTTCATCACGATGTTCCATGCCAACGACCTCGACGTCACCTTCGGGGCCTACCGCGACATCGTCGCCGAGGCGTGGTATGCCAATGCCGAGGCCGGGTGGTCCTACCGGCTCAGTGACGACGCCTACTTCGGCCTCCTCACCGGCCTGAGCTGGGTCGACGACTACTACGGGCGCGACGGCATCAACGACTTCTACGGCCGCGCCACGGTGACCTACAACATCAACCGTCTCATCTCGCTGACGCCCTTCTTCGGGTGGTCCCTCGAGATCGAGGACGCCGACGGCGACGAGTATTTCGGCGGCCTCTGGTTCGAGGTGCTGTTCTAGCCCCCGGCCGAACTCAGGCCTCGGGCGCCCGCGGCGGTTCGCGCCGCTCCGGTCCGCCGGGTCCCTTCGGGGCGGGGCGCATGCGTTCCCGCCTCGGCGCGCCGGGCATGTCCTCGGCATCGAGCTTGCCGTTCCCGTTGGTATCCATGCTCTCGAAGGCCTTCCTCCGCTGGCCGTCGTCCATGACGCCGAAGCGGGGGTGGGCGCTGAATTCCTCGAAGCTCACCTCCCCGTCCTGGTTCCGGTCGAGCTCGGCGCGCAGCTTGGCGGGGTCCCCCGGGCCGCGGCCCCGTCCCGGGTGCGGACCGCGGTGGCGGTGGTCGCGCCTGTCGATGAACCCGTCCTGGTTGCGATCGATGCGATTGAAGATCTCGGTCTTCTTCTCGATCGGGATGTTGCGGATTCGCGGCGATTCGAAGAATTCCATCTTGCTCACCCGCCCGTCCCGGTTGGCGTCGAGGTGGCCGATGCCGTCCCCGGGGCGGTGCTTCCATGACGGCCCGGCCCCCTTCGGCAGTTCAGCGGGCTCGATGACCCCGTCGCGGTTCTTGTCAAAGCGCCGGAAGAGCACCTCCTGCATCTTTTCGGGAACTTCCGCAACGGTCTTCGCGGCCTGGAACTCGGTGAAGCTGATCTGCCCGTCGCGGTCGGTGTCGAGCGTTTGCATCATGCGGGCCGCCATGTCGCGCCCTCCCGGCGCTCCCGGCCCTCCCGGCGGCTTCCGGGGTGCTCCGGGCCCCTCGTCCCCGCGGGGCCCCGGCCGGACCTGGTCCCGTGGCCAGCCGTGGTCGGGCCGCCTCCGGTCGTCCGGAGAACGGGGCGGATCCGCCCCGGCGCTCCCCGCAATCAGCAGGAGCACGACGCTGGCAAGAAGGGCCTCCTTCATTCTTTTATTATGACACATTCCCGCGGCCTTGGCGATCCCCGATCCCCCGTGCGGGCGATCAGCGGACCGACCGTCCGCCACTGGTATGAACCCCCCGCAGGCCCCCGGGTTGCGGGCCATTGCGGGCGAATTTGATTGATCCGGCCGCGGGGACCGCTAGCAGGAACGGCACGGATGCACATTTCGGAGATCCTCCAGCAGCGCCAGCCCTCCCTCTCGTTCGAGTTTTTCCCGCCCAAGACCCCCAAGGCGGCCGGGAAGCTCTTCGAGACCATTCGGGAACTCGAGCGCTGCCGCCCGTCCTTCGTCAGCGTGACCTACGGCGCCGGAGGCTCCACCCGGGAACTCACCCATCAACTCGTCCTGAAAATCCTCGAGGAGACCGCCATTCCCCCGGTCCCCCACTTCACCTGCGTCTGCCACGGAAGGGAGGAAATCGAGGACATCCTCGAAAACTACGCCCGGGCCGGCGTCCGGACGATCCTGGCGCTCCGCGGCGACCCCCCGCGGGACCGCCTCGACTATGACCGGGCCGGCGACGCCTTTCAATTCGCGGGCGAACTGGTGGCCTTCATCCGCGAATTCAACGAGTCCGGCCGGCATCCCGGGGGCGGCTTCGGAATCGGCGTGGCCGGCTTCCCCGAGGGCCATCCCGAGACCCAGAACCGCGTCCTCGAGATGGACTACCTGAAGGCCAAGGTCGATGCCGGGGCCGACTACATCTGCACCCAGCTCTTTTTCGACAACCATGACTTTCTCGACTTCCGCGACCGTTGCGAACTGGCCGGGATCACGGTGCCCATCATCGCGGGAATCATGCCCATCACCACCCCGGGCGGCATGACCCGCATGGCGGAGCTTGCCGCCGGGGCGCACTTCCCCGCCAAGCTCCTGAAGCTGGTCACTCCCCTCGAAAACGACCTCCCGGCCTTCGCCGCGGCGGGAGTCGACTACGCCACCGAACAGTGCGCCGAACTGGTCGACCACGGCGTGGCCGGCCTCCACTTCTACACGCTCAACAAGAGCGACGCCACCCTCGAGATCGCGCAGCGCATCGGCCTGGCGTGACTCTTCAGCGATCGACGCGGCTCTGCCGGTAGAGCGCCTCGGCGAGATCCACCCCGATCTTGTAGATGCTCCCCTTGAGCGGCAGGTCCAGCCAGCGCATCCCGGTGGCTTCGTCCACCGGGTAGCGCTCCGAGAGCTTCGAGGACCGCGAGAACGCCTCCGCGGTGATCCCGATGCGCAACTCTCCCTCGATTTGCGGCTCCCCCCGGACCCGCTGGAGCACCTCGTTCTCCATGGCATCCAGGCCACCCTGGTACTCGCCCGGCGTGATGTTGCCGTCGACCGTGGTCTCCCGGGACCCCGCCCCGCCAGGGCCGCCTCCCCCCCCGTTGTCACGGTCCGGCACCGGGCGCGCCAGGCCGATGCTGTCCGGCGCCTCGGCATCCATCATCGCGGCGACCTCCTCCTCGGTCGGGGGCCGCACCAGCAGGTCCCCCTCGAGACGCAGGACGCTCGGTGACTCGAGCGCGATGTCGTTGATCCGCATCGTCCCGCCCGCGGTGGCCAGGTGAAATGTTCCCCTCGTGAGGCGCACCTTCTTGTAGCTGCGCAGCCGGTCCACCGCCGAGATGGCGCGAAAGAGCGAAATCCGGTCGTAGAGCTCGATGGTGTCGCCTTCCGCGAGGACGATGGAGCAATCCAACGCCACGCCCTCCTGGGAATTCGTCGACCCGCCGATCTTGAAATCCCCCGAGAGGTCGCCCCCGAGGTAGGTCCGGAAGTCGGAGTCGATGAAGTCCTCGATCCGCAGCGAGGCGAAGGTCCCCGCGCCTTCCACCGCCGGCACCGCCCCGCCGCCGATCTTCGCGCTGAACTGCACCGTGCCGCTCCCCTTCGTCAACCGCGCCTCCGTGATCTCGACCCCCTCCCTGCGAATCGCGACCTCCAGCCGCTCGATCCCCAGGCGCTGCAGCCAGTTCTGCGAAAACGTCCCCCCCGTGAAGACCACCTTCCAGCCGTCCCCGTCCGGTTCGACCACCATTTTGGAATCCACGATGCTCCCCCGGTTCGCCTCGGAATACCCCCAGTCGACGTGCGCGCTCTCAACCTTCATCCGCGCGAACCGGTACTGGCCGGTATCGAAAAACAGCGCCCCGAAGGCCCTCGCGGCCGCTTCATCGGAATCGGCCCCGGCTTTGACGCGGATCTTGAGCTGCTCCACGTTGATCTCCTCCCCGTTCCACCCGCGCGTCACCCCGTCGAGAAGCTGCATCTTGGTGCGGGCACTGCGCAGCTCGGCCCGCTCGAAGAAGGAATCCGCCCCGCCTTCCAGCGCCGCCTTCCCGATCACCAGCGATCCCCGCTCGGTCCGCAAGCCCCCGAAACTGGCCACGTCCGCGTTCACCGCCTCCGCCACGTTCTCGCTCAGGTCGGTCCGGAACCACCCGAACTCGACGCGCTTCATCAGGAACAGCCAGAAGGCGCCGGCGCACAGGACCCCCAGGATCAGCAGCCGCCCGAAGAGCGACAGGATCCCCGCCAGGAAGGAGGTCCCCGCGCCACGCACCCCCAGGGCGTGCCGGACCTGGAAGAGCAGACCCTGGCTGGCAACCCAGCGCGCCATCCGCAGTTGGAAGGCGTGCAGTCTCTGCGGGTCGATACCGGCGGGCATGGGTCGGATGGAGCTGGAGACTCCCTACCGCGGCCTTGCGCCCTTGCCAACCTCTTATTGTATCGACAGCGCGGTCGATTTTGCCTCGCCCCGCCGGGGCCCCTGCCCTATGCAACCCTCCGTGGAGACCGCCGACTATAAAGTCAAACTCGAGATCTTCGAGGGGCCCCTCGACCTGCTGCTCTATCTCATCCGGAAGGACGAGATCGATATCCAGGCGATCTCGATCGAGCGCATCACCGCCCAGTACCTCAATTACATCGAGACCTTCAAGCTGCTCAATATCGACCTCGCCTCGGAGTTCATCGTGATGGCCGCGAACCTGATGTACATCAAGAGCCGCAGCCTGCTCCCCCGCTCCGAGCAGCCGCCGGCCGACGATGTCGAGGACGACGACCCGCGCTGGGAGCTCATCCGCCAGCTCATCGAGTACAAGAAGTTCAAGGATGCCGCCGCGGAGTTGTCCCGCAAGGCCGGCGACCAGGCGAACTACTTCGCGCACGCCCCCGACAAGCCCGAGCTGCCCGCCCCCGAAACCCCGCAGGTCGGCGAGATCTCCATCTTCGACCTCATCCGCGCCTTCCAGGGGGTTCTGAAGCGGTTCGAGGAAGCCCACGACCTCGGGGACATCGTCGACGACCGCTTCACCGTCTCCGACAAGATCGACCACCTCCTCGAGTCCCTCGACCCCGGCCAGCGCAAACCCTTCGGCACCCTCTTCGAGGCGGCCTCCACGAAGTCCGAGGTCATCGTCACCTTCCTGGCGCTCCTCGAGCTCATGAAGATGAACCAGTTCAAGGTCTGGCAGGACAAGCTTCTCGGTGACATCGAGATCGAACGCCGCGCCGTCCTGTAAGCGACCCCGCCCCCGGCATGAAGGCGCAACGCATCGCTCTCTTCGGCGGCACCTTCGATCCGGTGCACCTCGGCCACATCGAGGTCGCCCAGGCCGCGGTGGATGCCCTCGACCTCGACCTCGTCCTCTTCGTCCCCTGCCGCCAGTCGCCTCACAAGGACGATGGGACCGTGGCGAGCGAGGACGACCGCCTCGAGATGCTCGAGATCGCGACCGCCGACATCCCGTGGGCCGCCATCAGCGAAATCGAGATGCTCCTCCCGCCGCCGTCGTATTCGTGGCTGACCGCCGAATCGATGCGCGAGATATTTCCCTCCGCGCGCCTCTTCTGGCTCATGGGGGAAGACCAGTGGGAGGTCATCGATTCGTGGGCCCGGCCCGAGTATTTCGCCACCCTCGTGGAGATCATTGTCCACTCCCGCGGCGGCACCCCCGGCCCGAATCCGGCCTTCCGCACGCACTTCATCTCCGGCCGCCATCCGGCCTCCGCCACCGCCATCCGCGAGGCGGCCCCCGCGAATCTCCCCGGCGAATGGCTCGATCCCGCCGTGGAGCGCTTCATTCGCGACCGCGGCCTCTACGGCAGCGGAAGTTGACTTGCGGCCCGGGCCCTCATGCCTTACAAATCGTGGAACCCCTGATCACCATGAACACACGTCACATCATCTGCCTCCTGGCCGCCGCCGCGGTTCTGTCCGGACCGGCCCGCGCCCAGCTCCAACCCGGGGACGAGACCGTCGGACCGGGCGCCACCGCCACCGACGTCATCCCGCCGTGGCAGATGGAGTTCGAGAACCTCAGCCTCGAGGCCCGCCGGGATTACGGCTCGATCCTCGGTGACGCCGCCCGGCTCTTCGGCCAGAAGCGGATCTTCGAGGCCCTCAACCGCATCGCCGATGCCGACGAGATCTTCCCGGACAATCCCGTGGCCCTCAACCTCAAGGGGGCCTGCTACGTCGAGTTCCGCGACTTCGAGAAGGCCCGCGAGGTCTTCTCCCTCGCCTTCGACAAGCAGAAGGTCGTCCTCAGCGACATCGAGAACCTCCCCGACGAGAAGCGCTACGCCCGCATGGCCTCGGTCGCGGACATCCTCTTCAATATCGCCGAAATGGACTTCGTCACCAACAACTGGCAGCGCGCCCACGACCAGTTCGCAGACCTCCTCAAGAACATCAATCCGGCCAAGGAGCAGATGATCCGGCTCATCGAGCTGAAGCTCCTCATCGCCAAGATCAAGCTCGGGCGCATGGAGGAGGCCAGGACCCTGGCCGCCAAGTACGATTACCTCGACGACTCGCCGTTCTACTACTACGCCAAGGCCGCCCTCGCCTACCACGAAGGCGACGTGGAAACCGCGGAACGCGCCCGCGCCACCGCCCGGCGCGTCTTCCAGAAACCCGGCATGCTCGCCGCCTGGGAGGACACCATGATCGAAGCCGACTACCTCAAGAGCTTCTACGGCGGCGATCTCGCCGTGGATCCCACCGAGGTCCCCGTCCCCGAATAGCGGCCGTCAGCACCCCGCCAGCTGCTCGAAGCCGCTCAGCGGGTAGTGTTCGACCCGCTCGAGGCGGATCCCGTAGATCTTCGCGATCTCCGGGGCGTGGGACTCGTGGTAGACGTCCCGGAAGTAAATCTCCCGGATCCCGTAGGCCGCCATGGTCTGCATGCACGCCGTGCACGGCATCGTGGTGCTCGCCACGAGCTTGGCCTCGCCCCGCCGGAAGAGGCTGCACAGGTTGATCTCGGCGTGCAGCATGAACCGCTGCCGCTGGTCACGGTCGTCCCAAAACCCCGGGGGGGCGTCGAAGCCCGGTGCCAGCCCGTTGTAGGCCGTCCCGATGACGCGGTTGTCGAAGTCGAGCGCCGCCGCCCCGACCTTCCGGTAGGGGTCCTCCGACCGCAACGACGCCACATGCGCCAGGGCCATGGCATACTGCGGGATCTCCAGGCGCTGCGCCGACACGCCCCGAGTGAAGCGCTCCCGGCTCGTCCCTGTCGAGTGCCCGGTCGGCCCGAATGTGGAAAAGCCCCCGGCCGTCCCGCCCTGGCCGCCGCCCGGGCCGGCCCTACCGCGTTTCCTTCAGCCACGCGGCAATCTTGCCGGGATCGGTTTCCGGCGGCCGGCAGCTTTGCCCGACGCACAGGTAGGCGGTCGTCTTGCCGTCCACCGGCTTCAGGCCCGCCGTGAATTCCTCCACCGGCCCGTCGTTGCCCATCACCACCAGGTGCCTCCGGAATCCCCCCCAGGCCGCCTCGAGGAACTCCCTCCGGCGGTCGCCCCCGGTGATCACCAGCCGCGAGGGCTTCGCCACCAGGAAATCCACCGCCCGCAGCGCCTCCGCCACCGAGAACGGACTCTCCTTCAGGGCCGGCCCGACGCCCGCGAGGGTCTTCTCGGACACCTCCCCGAACTCCTTCCGCCCCGTGATCTCCGCCAGCACCGCGAACTCCATGGCGCCCACCGAGCTCGGGGTGGGCATCGCGGAATCAAAATCATCCTTCAGCCGCAGCACCAGGTCCTTGCGCTTCTCGCCGTCGAAGAACCCCCCTCGCTCCCGGTCGTAGAGCCGCTTCCGCGCTCCCTCCGCGAGATCCACCGCGAGCGCCAGGTAGTCCGCCTCCAGCGTCGTCTCGTAGAGCAGGCGCGTGCCCCGCAGGAAATACAGGTAGCTTTCCGCCTGCTGGCTGTCGTCGCGCTCCCCTTCCCGCCAGCGGTGGTAGAGGACCTTCTGCTTCCCGTCCCACAGCTTCGCCACCACGAAGGCGTGGGCCTTCTCCGCCGCCTCGAGGTAGCGGTCCTCGCCCAGCGTCCGTCCGGCCCGCGCCATGGCCGCAATCATGAGGCCGTTCCACGACGCCAGGACCTTGTCGTCGACCGCCGGGGGAACCCGCTTCGCCCGCGCGGCGCGCATCTTCGCCACCGCCGACTCGAGGGCCTTCCGCTCCGCCTCGGTCCAGTCGTCCGTCGGCCCCGTCACGTAGAGGACGTTCTGGTCCGGCAGCGGATCGGGGTCGCTGTGGTCGATGAAGTTCCCCGTCGGGGTCACCCCGTAGTGGCGCTTCACCGCTTTCAGCTCCTCCGCCTCCAGCAGCTTCTCCAGTTCCGCCTCGGTCCACGCCCAGTACTTCCCCTCCTTGCCCTCGCTCTGGGCGTCGGCGGCGCTGAAAAACCCGCCGTCCTTGTGCCGCATGTCGCGCAGAACCCAGTCCAGGGTTTCCGTCGCCACCCGCTTGAACCCCTCGTCCCCGCTGATCTGCCAGGCGTCGAGGTAGACATCCACCAACTGCGCCTGGTCGTAGAGCATCTTCTCGAAATGCGGCACCAGCCAGATGCCGTCGACCGCGTAGCGGTGGAATCCCCCGCCGATCTGGTCGTAGATGCCCCCGTGCATCATCTTGCGGCAGGTCTTCAGGGCGAAGGCCCGCTCCTTCTCGCCGCCGGCCCGCATCAGGAGCCGCAGGTTCGAGGGCTGCGGAAACTTCGGTCCGCTCCCCCAGCCGCCATTCCGCTCGTCCCCCGCCGCGGCCACTTCCTTCACCGCGTCCGCCACCAGCTGGGCGCTGAGTTCCGCCGCGCCCCCCTCCGCCGCGGGCCGCTCTTCAAAATACTTCTGCATCTGCTCGTGCGAGGTGTTCGCCGTCTTGAGCACCTCCTCGCGCTGCTCGCTCCACACCTTCCGGATCTGCTGCAGAACCTCCAGGAACCCGGGCCGCCCCCGCTTCGACTCCGGCGGAAAATACGTCCCGCCGAAAAACGGCTTCAGATCCGGCGTCAGCATCATGTTCAGCGGCCACCCGCCCCCTTCCCCGCTCATGGCCTGGTAGGCCGTCATGTAGACCCGGTCCACATCCGGCCGCTCCTCCCGGTCCAGCTTGATGCTCACGAAATGCTCGTTGAGGAACTTCGCAATCTCCTCATTCTCAAACGATTCCCGCTCCATCACGTGGCACCAGTGACAGGTCGAATAGCCCACGCTCAGCAAGATCGGCTTCTCCTCCTGACGCGCCTTCGCGAAGGCCTCCTCCCCCCACGGATACCAATCCACCGGATTGTAGGCGTGCTGCAGCAAATACGGCGACTTCTCCTCGAGAAGCCGGTTGGCCTTCTTCCCGGCCTCCGCCGCCTTCTCCTCCTCCTCAGCTCCCGCCGCGCCCATGCCGCTCCCATACAGGGCCAGCAACCCCCATGCAATCGTCGCTCTCACCTCGCCACCGTAGAGGCCTCCCCTCGCCGCGCAACGCCCCATCCTTCCCTCCTCCTTCCTATACTAGTCGTGTGAATAAGTTTTATTTCTCTAGATTGTTCACCTTCAATGACTTGTAAAAAATACCGAAAAAAGTGTCCTCTTGTTCGAACGGATTCCCGATTCAGGAGACTAACCCCTATGAAAACCGCAACGTAAGTCGCAGTTTTCATGTAAGGGTGAACAGCAGTTGTCAGCTTCGCATCGCTGTAAAGTGTGTTGAGGTTGATGGACTCCGTCGCAGGGGGCGCAAGCCCCCTGCGATTTTTTTTCCCCCCGGGTCCCCGCCCTTCCGGGGCAGATTGTGCCTCCCGGCTTCCCTCTACGCTTGATGGCCGCGTTCCGCCTGCTTATCTAGCGCCCGCGCGTTTCCGGGGGAATTTCCTCCCCCGGCCCCGCCCAACCGACGAATCCATGCTCGAGAATTTTCGCAAGTATACGGGGCTGATGCTCGTGGTCCTGATCCTCCTGTTCCTTGGCCTTGTGTTCCTGATGGATGGGGCCGGCTCGCGGGGCTACGGCTCGGGGCCCACCGTCGTGCAGGCCCACGGGCGCGGTTACACCCAGCAGGAATTCGAGCGCATCGCCCAGAATCCCATCCGCCTCCTCCAGGACCTCGCCGGCCGGCAGGGCAACATCCAGGGGATGCTGGCCATCAGCCTCTACCTGAACAACCTCGCGGTGCCGCCCGACGGGGGCCCGTTCGACGCCCGGCGCTTCCTCGTGAACCGGATCAATCTGCAGAGCGCCGCCCGCCAGTACGGCATCCACGCCTCGCAGGAGGAGGTCGAGAAGCTCATCCAGACGACCGTCTTCGCGGATCGCACCGGCCAGTTCGATGCCGAACGCTACGGCAAATACGTCAAACGCGACCTCCCCCGTCTCGGCATGAGCGTTCAGGACATGAATGACCTCCTCGGCGAACTCGTCGTCATCGACAAGCTCGGCGACGTCATCGGGTCCGGCCTGCAGGCCTCGCGGGACGCCGTCCGCGCCAACGTCGCCGACCGCCAGCAACAGATCACCTACCAGATCGTGAACTTCCCGCGGTCGCGCTACGAGGCCGCCCAGGCCCCCACCGAGGAGGAGGTCAAGACCTACTGGGAGGAACACAAGGGGCGCTACCAGTCGGATGCCCGGCGGCGCATCACCTACGTCATGGCCTCGCCGGACTACGCGGCGCTGGCCGAGAAGCTCGAAAAGAACACCGCCCCCCCGGAAGGGGAGCCCACCCCCGCGCCCGGCGGGGCCGGTGATCCCCCGCCCGCGCCGGCCCCCGAGCCAGCCCCCGAGCCAGCGGAAGAGGCTTCCGGCGACGATGCCGGCCCGTCCTGCGGCCAGGAGGAGGGCGCCGAGGAAGCGGCTCCCGCGGAGGAGGCAGCTCCCGCGGAGGAGGCGGCTCCCGCGGAGGAAGCGGCTCCCGCGGAGGAAGCGGCCGCGGAGGGAGAATCCTCCACCGACAAGGAATCCTCTCCTCCACCCGCGCCCGCGCCTCCGGCCCTGCCCACCGAAACGCCAGCGCCCGGGACCACCACCCCGCCGAAGGAACTCGTCCCGGCCGCCGAGCTTCCCGCCACGCCCGCCACCCCGCCGAGCCCCGCCGATGCCCTCTCCACCGAGGAAAAGGAAGGCGCCATCAGGGACCTCGGCATCAAAATGGATGACCTCTGGACCCGCATCTACGAAAACGACGGCAACGACTTCGAGCAGTTCGCCCGCGATGGCGGCTTCGAGGTGCAAAGCACCGACCTCTACACCCGGGACTCCGCCCCCGAGGACCTCAAGGAGCCGCTCCGCGACGCTCCCGGCAAACTCGCGGTCGATGCCACCTTCGAGCGGGACAAGGGAACCTCCCCGGCCGATGCCCTCAGCGACATCCGCCGGGTCGGCGAGGACAAGTGGTTCCTCTTCCGCATCGACGATGCCGTCGAGCCGAAGGAACTCACCTTCGAGGAAGCCCGGGAGCAGGCCCGGACGGATCTTGCCCGGGAGCGGGCCCTCGAGGCCATGACCGAGGCCGCTGAACAGGCCCGCACCGCGGTGGCCGAGGCCATGAAGGCCGGCAAGTCCTTCGAGGATGCCGCCAAGGAGCAGGACCTCACCTTCCTGAAATACGACGACGTCACCGTTTCAAAGCCGGTCCCGGGCGAGCCCCTCGCCCAGGAGGTCTTCGATATCGCCGCCAAGGTCGACCCCGGGTCCCTCTCGGACGTCTCCACCCAGATCAACGAGCAGAACGGCGTGCACCGCGCCATCTTCCTCTTCGTCGAGAAGCGCGAACTCGTCGACTCCCCGACTTACCAGAGCATGCTCGAGCAAAGCTACCGCCGGGCCGGCGACACCCTCCGCCAGCTCGCCCTGCAGAACTGGTTCGCCCAGCAGTACGCCGCGGCGGAGGTGCGCTTCCCGTCGTCCTGACCGGCGGCATCGGTATGGCCGCCTCCGATGACCGCGATGACCTCTTCGACGAGGCCAACGCCCTCTTCGCCACCGGCGACTTCGAGCAGGCCGTCGCCACCTACCGCCGGTGCGTCGAACTCGACCCCGAATTCTTCGACGGCTGGCACGCCCTCGGCATGGCGCTCCTCAAGACCGGGGAGGTCAAGGAAGCCATCGGCTGCGGCCTCCAGGCGACCACCCTCCGCCCCAACGACCTCCTCGCCTGGACCTCCCTCTCGCAGATGTACGTCCAGAACGGCCAGATCGTGGAAGCCGAAAACGCCAAAGGGGCGGCCCGCATCCTCGCCCTCGGCGGAAAAATCGCCAAGGAGGAAGGGAGCGGGGGCGGCCCGCCACCAGCCAAAGACGGGACCTGAATGGTCCCTGGAGCGATGTCCTCCACGGGGCGCCGGGACGGCGGCCTTCCCATTCCCCGCCGCCCCCGAAGCCTGCCATCGATCCTTCCACATCCAGTAGCAACCGGCCGCCCCGCGGCTCCCCATGAAAAAGTACTACATCACCACCGCCATCGACTACCCGAACGGGCTGCCTCATATCGGGCATGCCTACGAGAAGGTCTTCGCGGACATCGTGGCGCGCTACCGGAGGCTGCGGGGCGAGGAGGTCTACTTCCTGACCGGCGTCGACCAGCACGGCCAGAAGATGCAGCAGACCGCCGAGGCCGAGGGCGTCAATGTCGCCACCCTCGCGAAGCGCAACACCAGGAAGTTCCTCGCTCTCTGGGAGAAGCTCGGGGTGGAATTCGACGGCTGGGCCGAGACCACCAGCGACCTCCACAAGGCCTGCGTGCAGCGCATCCTCAGCGACCTCCACGACCAGGGGCAGCTCTACAAGAAGGCCTACCGCGGATACTACTCGGTCCGCCAGGAACAATACCTCACCGAGAAGGACCGTGACGACGCCGGGAATTTCGGTCCCGAGTGGGGCGAGGTCGTGGAACTCGAGGAAGACAACTGGTACTTCAAGCTCTCCGAGCACGCCGCGTGGCTGCGCGAGGCGGTCTCCTCGGGGGCCTTCGGGATCCGCCCCGAATTCCGCAAGGCGGAAGTCCTCAACGCCCTCGAGCGGGCCGGCGACACCGACCTCTGCATCTCGCGGCCGAAGGAGCGCCTCCACTGGGGCATCGAGATCCCCTTCGACCCCGACTACGTCACCTACGTCTGGTTCGACGCCCTCATCAACTACATCTCCTTCGCCGGCTACCGGAAGGAGGACGGCGCCCCCCTGCCGGACTTCGACGGCCTCTGGCCGGCCGATGCCCAGCTCATCGGCAAGGACATCCTCGTCCCGGCGCACGCCATCTACTGGCCGTGCATGCTCCACGCCATAGGCATCCCCGACGACCGGATGCCGACCCTCCTCGTCCACGGGTGGTGGAACATCCGCGGCGAGAAGATGTCGAAGTCGCTCGGCAACGTCGTCGACCCCGACCAGCTCGCCGACCGCTTCGGGGTCGATGCCCTCCGCTACTACCTCGTCCGCGACATCCACACCGGCAAGGACAGCGACTTCGACCTCGAGCGCCTCGTCATGCTCTTCAACACCGAGCTCGCCAACGACCTCGGCAACCTCCTCAACCGCTCGCTCAACATGACGAAGCGCTTCCTCGCCGCCACCATCGAGGACACCCCCCACGACGACGAGGAGTGCGCCGCCCTGCGCTCCTCGCTCGAGGCCGCCACCGCGGCCTACCGGGCCGCCATGGACGCCTGCGACCTCCCTCACGCCCTCGAGGCCATCAACTCCCACGTCGTCCACTGCAACGGCTTCGCGGAGCGCAACAAGCCGTGGGAACTCGCCAAGGACGAGGCCGCCCGCCCCCGCCTCGCCGCGGTCCTCAACCACCTCTGCGAATCCTGCGCCCACCTCTCGGTGCTCCTCGCCCCCGTGCTCCCCGCCGCGGCCGCCAAGATCCAGGGCCAACTCCGCGCCGACCACCTCGCCACCCTCTCCCTCGACGACCTCCGCTGGGGCCTCCTCCCGTCCGGCCACACCACCGGCAAGCCGAAGCCCGTCTTCCCGCGCATCGAGGTCGAGGAGGTGGCCTGAGCCCCTCGAGGCACGCCCCGGCCCCCTCGATGCCCATGACCCGGTCGGTCATGCCACTCCGGCCGCCGCCCCGCCTAACCGCCGCCCAGGTTCGAGATCGTCTGGAAGATGGCGGTGATCATCAGGTAGGCCATGGATCCGATGAGGAGGGCCATGGCGATGAGGACCGCCGGGGTGATGAGCGCCATGATGCGCTGCAGGGCGTTGTTGAGCTCCTTGTCGTAGCGCTCCGCGGCCCGCCGCAGGGCCTTGTCGATCTTGCCGGTCTGCTCGCCCACCGAGACCATGTCGATGAGCATCGACGGGAAGGCCCCGGTGCGGATCATCGACTTCGACAGCGAGCGGCCGTCTCCGACCATCTCGATCATGTCGTCGAGGTGGGCCTGCATGTGGAGATTCTGCATGGCATCGCGCGACAGCTCGAGGGCCCGCAGGAGCGGGAGGCCGTTGCCGACGAGGGTCGCCATGGTCTCCATGAACTGCACGTAGAACTGCTGCTCGATGACGCGCCCGAAAAGCGGGATCTTCAGCTTGATCCGGTCCCACGCGGGCTTGTTGGCCTCCGCGTCCTTCCACGCCTTGAAGAGCACGAGAAGCGCCGCCACGAGCAGGAGCCCCACGATCCACCACTTCTTCAGGAAATCGCTGAGCCCGATCATGATGACCGCCCCGAGGGGAAGTTCCGATCCGGGCGTGCTTTCCAGCAGGGCGGTCAGCTGCGGGATGAGCTTCGTGACGAAGATGAATCCGACCACCACCCCGGAGAGCATCAGGATCGACGGGTAGATGAGCGCGAGGGTCACGACCCCCTTGATCTCGGCGAGCTTCTTGAGGTACTCGGCCTGGCGGCGGAGGATGGTGTCGAGCGCCCCGGAGGCCTCCCCGGCCGCCGCGAGGCTCGTGTAGAGCGGCCCGAAGCTCGGGCTCGACATCTTGAGGGCCCCCGAAAAGCTGCTTCCGTCACGGACGTAGCTGCGGATCTTCTCCGAAACATTCTTGAGGTTTCCCGACTGCTGGCGCGATTCCATGGCCCGCAGGGCCGGCTCGAGCTGCAGTCCGGCGCCGATCATGTCGCTGAGTTCCTCGGTGAAGAGGACCACCTCGTTGCGCTTCAGCTTCACGGGACCCTCCGGGACGGGTTTCCCCTCGGCGGCCTTCCCCTTTCCCTCCGCCGGGGCGGCGCCCCTGGCGTCCGGCTTGGCGCCCCCGCCCTTCTTGGCGGCGGGGGCCGCGGCCGCGCCTCCCCCGCTCTTCTGGGTCAGCTTCACGGGCTGCAGCCCCTTGCGGTCGAGGATGCGCAGCGCTTCCCCGCGGTCATTGGCGTCGATCTCGCCGGTGGTGACCGATCCGTTCCCCTCGAGGGCCTTGTATGCGAAGCTCGCCATGATGCCGGATGCTACTCTTCGCCGCCCAGGTCGGAACTGGTCACGGAAATGACCTCCTCGATGGTGGTGTCCCCGTTCATCACCTTGAACCACCCGTACTCGCGCATCGGCACATAGCCGTCCTTGAAGGCCTGCGCCTTGATCTCCGCCGCGCCGGCCCCGTGGGCGATCATGTCCTGCATGGTGTTGGTCAGCATGACGAGCTCGTTGATGGCGAGGCGCCCGGAGAAGCCGGTGTGCCGGCAGTCGTCGCAGCCCACCGCCTCGTAGGCGGTCCCCTCGATCTCGAGCGGGATCCCCAGCTCCTGCCTCTCGGCGGGAGAAAGGTCCCGCGGACGGCGGCACCGCGTGCAGAGGCGCCGCACCAGCCGTTGCGCCAGGAAGGCCCGCACCGCGGCCGCCAGCAGGAACGGCTCCACGCCCATGTCCTTCAGCCGGCTGATCCCCCCGAGGGCGTCGTTGGTGTGCAGGGTGCTGAAGACGAGGTGGCCCGTCAGGGAGGCCCGGATCGCGATCTCGGCGGTCTCCAGGTCCCGGATCTCCCCGACCATCACGATGTCCGGGTCGGCCCGCAGGATGGACCGCAGCCCGTTCGCGAAGGTCAGCCCGATCTCGGACTTCACCGCAATCTGCATCACCCCGCTCAGCTTGTTCTCCACCGGGTCCTCGACGGTCACGATGCGCGTCTCCGGACGGTTGATCTCGCTGAGATACGAATACAGGCTGGTCGATTTTCCCGATCCGGTCGGCCCGGTGACCAGGATGATGCCGTTGGAGAGCTTCAGGAGGCGCTCGACGCGGTTCCGGATGAACGGCTCGAGGGCCAGCATCTCGAGGTTGAAGCGCTGCTGGTTGAGCAGGCGCAGGCTCACGCTTTCCCCCTCCACCGTCGGCACCGTGGCGACCCGCACGTCGATCTCGTTCCCCTCGAACGAGAGGTTGATCCGGCCGTCCTGCGGGAGGCGCCGCTCCGCGATGTCGAGGTGCGACATGATCTTCAGGCGCGCGATCACCGAGCTCTGCAGGGCCTTGATGTTCTCCGGCACCGCCACGTCGAGGAGGCGCCCGTCGACCCGGTAGCGGATGCGCAGGTTGTCGGCCAGCGGCTCGACGTGGATGTCCGTGGCGCGCTGGTCGAGCGCTTCCCGGATGATCTGGTTCACGAACTTCACCACGCTGGCCTCCTCGTCCTCGTCGGCGTCGATGACGTTCGCCTCGTCCTTCATCTCGAGGTTGTCGAAGTCGAGGTCGCGGCCTTCCAGGATCTGCTCGAAGGTGTCCGCCCCGACCCCGTAGAGGCGGCGCAGGGCGTCGTGCACCCGCCGCCGCGACGCCATCCGCCAGATGATCGGCATGGCGACGGCCTGCACCGCGGCCTGCCGGGCCGCAAAGTTCAGCGGGTCGTAGGTCGCGAGAATGAGGCGCTGCCCGCCCTCCTCCTCGCCGATGATCTCGACCGGCAGGAGCCGGTGCTTGAGGGCCACCTGCGGGCCGCAGGCGGTCCGCAGGGCCACCATCTCCCCGGGCTCCGGGATGTCGTCCAGCCACTCCATCCCGAGCCCCTCCGCGAGGGTCCGCATGTAGGGTTCCTCGTCCACCACCCCCGAATCGAGAATATCGTCGACCGGCGACCGCTGCCGCAGGGCGGCATCGTGGATGACCTCCTCGAGGGAGTTCAGGTCGGCGCACCCGGTGGCCCGGGCCGGGTCAATCAGAAGTTCATTCATGGAGGGTCAGGGATAAAACGCCGGAAACGGCCATCGCTGTCGGGAAAATCACTCGTGGTCGGACAGGAAGCGCTCGGCCTCGAGGGCCGCGGCGCATCCCTGGCCGGCCGCCGTCACGGCCTGGCGGTAATAATGGTCGGCAACATCCCCGGCGGCAAAGAGCCCCGGGGTCTTGGTGGCCGTCCGCCCGGCCTGCTGGATAATATAGCCGTTTTCGTCCTGATCGACGAGCCCGTTCAGAAAGGCGCTGTTGGGAACGTGCCCGATGGCCACGAAAACGCAGGCCACCTCCAACTCGCTCTCCTCCCCGCTTTCGCGGTTTTTGAGGCGCACCGCCCGCATCTTCCCCTCATCGTCGGTCAGGTACTCCTCGACCACCGTGTTCCACACCGGCTCGATCTTCTCGTGCGCGAGGGCCCGTTCCGCCATGATCTTCGAGGCCCGCAGTTCGTCCCGCCGGTGGATCAGGTAGACCTTGCTCGCAAAGCGCGTCAGGAAGGTGGCCTCCTCGCAGGCGCTGTCGCCCCCCCCGATCACCGCCACCGGAACGTCCCGGTAAAACGCCCCGTCGCAGGTCGCGCACGACGTCAGGCCGTGCCCGATCAGCTCCTTCTCGTTCGGCAGGCCGAGGTGCCGCGGCGCCGCGCCGGTCGCCACGATGACCGAGCGCGCCTGCAGGGTGTCGTCCCCGCACTTGAGGGTGAAGGTCCCGTCGCCGTTCGTCTCGATGCCGTCGACCGTCTTGTATTCCACCCGGGTGCCGAACTTGGTCGCCTGCTCCTGCATCTTGAGCATGAGGTCGGGACCCATGACGCCCTCCGGGAACCCGGGAAAGTTCTCCACGTCGGTGGTGGTGGTGAGTTGTCCGCCCGGCTGGGTCCCCGAGAGGACCAGCGGGTTCAGGTTCGCCCGGGCGGTGTAGATGGCCGCGGTCCATCCCGCGCAGCCGGTTCCGATGATGATGACGTCTTCCATTCCGTTGTGAGTAATGCGGCGGGAGATTATGCCCGCCGGTCCCGGAGGTCAAAAAGCAATGGCGGGGCCCCGGAAGCCGGGTCAGCGGGCCCGTTTCGCCTGTTCACCCTTGATCCAGAGCCGGTCCGCGCTGGAAAGCTGCCGTTCCTGCGCCTTCAGGCGCCGCCCGTCCGGCTCCACCAGGATCATGTCCCCCCGGTGGTAGCGCAGCAGCTTCGCAAAGACGGTGCGCCCCTTGGTGTCGGTCCACTCCCGGTAGCCCCTCCCCTCCATGCGGTCCACCCACTTCCCGTGGTGGTCCTCCGCCAGCCCCGTGGCGCTCTTGATCCGTCCCCAGTAGAAGTCGGGGCTCCCCTTCCGGTAGCCGCGGTAGCGCCCCATCACGGTCCCATCCGGCGCCATCACCAGCACTGTCGGGTAGCCCCCGACCTTGTAGCGCTTCTTGAGCGTCTCGAGATAATCCACCTTGCGAATGCGGTCATCCATCTTGTCGTCCGAAGCGGCCCCGCTCCCCCGGACGTTGAAGTCGAGACGGAGCCGGACGAGGTGCTCCGCCGCCCACCCGTCGAAGTCCCCGGTCGAGAACAATTCGCGGCTCAGCGTCTGGCACACCGGGCTGCTCTGCGAGTTCGTGAACCACACGAGGAGCGGCTTCCCCGCGCGCATCGCGAGGCGCTTCGCCTCGACGTGACTGATCTCCCACGGCCCGCGGTTCTTCTTCTGGGTCGCCAGGGTGTCCTCGAGCCCCGGCAACTCGGCATCCGGATCGTCCGGATCGGTCCACACGATGTCGCTGTCGGGTGTCAGCCCCCCGGGCAATACCGCCGTGGTCCCGCTCCCCGCGCCGCCCGTGCCCCCGCCCCCCTCGAGGGTCACCCGCGAGATCGGGGCCGCCGACGGCCCCCGGGAGCGCAGGTGCGCCGGCACCTCGGGCAGCTCGCCGGTCCACCCCTCCGGCATCTTCCCCGCCGAACGCTTCGCCAGCCCGCATCCCGCGAGGGCCGCCATCATCACCAGGGGGACCACCATGCCGATTCTGCGCACGCCCCACCCTAACAAGCATCGGCCCGCAGGCAAGGCGCCCAATTGTCATTGCCCCTCGATTCCGGACCACTACATTCGTGCCACCACTTATGATTCTGACGCGCTTCGTTCTCCTCGTCGTCCTCGTGCTGGGACTGCTGCCGACCGGAACGCTGGCCGCCAAGCTGGACGAGGTGGCCTACCCCCGCGGCCCGGAATACGGCCTCGCCAAGGACCAGTGGGCCGCCTTTCCCCTCCCCCTGGCCCTTTACGAGGACGACGCCTCCCTCGGCCTCGGGGCCCAGCTCAAGGAGAGGGCCTTTGCCCATCACGGCTTCAACATCACCGCCAGCATCATCTTTCTTTGCGCCATCATCCACACCTTCATCGCCGGGGTTTTCAAGGACATGGCGCACCACCACGAAGACCGGCACCGCGAACGCATCGAGCGCGAAAAGCGCCGCGGCGAGGACAAGCCCCAGGTCAATGCCCGCGACGACGTCTCCTTCCGGGCCCGCGCCTTCCATTTCCTCGGCGAGGTCGAGGCCGTCTTCGGCATCTGGGTCATCGCCCTGGCCGGCGCCGCGGTCTACTTTTTCGGCATCCGCGAGCACGGGCTGCTGGAGGGTCTCGGCGTGGGAGTCACGGAGGTCAAACGCTACCTCGGCCACGACGTCAACTACACCGAACCGCTCTTCGTCATCGTCATCATGGCGGTGGCCGCCACCCGCCCCATCATCCGGTTCGCGGAGCACACCGTGAACCGCTTCGCCATGATCTTCGGCGGCGGCGCGGCGGCATGGTGGTTCGCCGCCCTGACCCTCACCCCCCTCCTCGGTTCCTTCATCACCGAACCCGCCGCCATGACCATTGCGGCCCTCCTCCTCGCCAAGAAGTACTTCGAGTTCCGCCCGGGGCCGACCTTTGCCTACGCCACGCTGGGTCTCCTCTTCGTCAACATCTCGGTGGGCGGCACCCTCACCCATTTCGCGGCGCCCCCCGTCCTGATGGTCGCCAAGACCTGGGACTGGGGGACGGGCTTCATGATGGCCAACTACGGCTGGAAGGCCGTGATCGGCATCCTGGTGGCCAACGTCCTCTACTTCGTCGCCTTCCGCAACGAGTTCCGGAAGCTCGCCAAACCCCACGAGGCCCACGACATGCACCTGCCCATGCGCTGGGAGGAACGCGAGGATCCCATCCCGGCCTGGGTCACCCTCGTCCACCTCGGGTTTCTCGGCTGGACCGTCTTCACCAACCATTACCCGCCCCTCTTCATCGGCGGATTCCTGTTTCTCGTCGGCTTCACCGAGGCCACCGGCCACCACCAGAACGACGTCAAGATGCGCCTCCCGCTCCTCGTCGGCTTCTTCCTCGCCGGCCTCGTCATCCACGGCCGCTGCCAGTCGTGGTGGATCTCGCTGCTCCTCGACACCATCGAGAACGACTGGATCGCGATGATCGGCGCCACCGTGCTGACGGCCTTCAACGACAATGCCGCCATCACCTACCTCGCGTCGCAGGCTCCCGGCCTGAGCGACTCGACGAAATACGCGGTGGTCGCCGGCGCCGTCACCGGCGGCGGGTTGACCGTCATCGCCAACGCCCCCAACCCGGCGGGCCAGTCGCTCCTGAACCGCTTTTTCGAGGGCGGGGTATCGCCGGCCAAGCTCGTCGTCGCCGCCGTGGTTCCCACCGTCATCATGGGCGCCGCCTTCATGCTCCTTCCCAGCAAGGGGATGGGCCACGGGGGGGACGCCGCGCCCCACGCCGAGGTCCGGCTCCATTCCGGCACCCCGGGCCCGGCAACCACCATGCTCGCGGCGCCCGGGAGCGACATCCCGCGGTCCCCGGAATCCGCGGCGCGCCGCCGGCGCAGCAACCCCAACCCGACGAGCGGACGTGTTCACCGGCCTGATTGAAGACGTCGGCACCGTGCAGTCGCTCGAGCGGCACGGGGAGCAGGCGCGGTTGGTGACGACCGCGGCCTTCGCCGGGGATCTCGCCGTCGGCGACTCGGTGGCCGTCAATGGCTGTTGTCTCACCGCCACCGCCCGGGATGCCACCACCGCCACCTTCGATCTCCTGGCCCGGACCCTCGAACTCACCTCCCTCGGCGAGCTCGCCACCGGCAGCCCCGTGAACCTCGAGCGCGCCCTCGCCGCCAACGCGCGCCTCGGCGGCCACTTCGTGCAGGGCCACGTCGATGCCACCGGCGAGATTCTCGACCTTTCGCCGCGCGGACAGGATCACCGCCTCGAGGTTTCCCTTCCCACCGGGGTCCAACGCTACTGCGTCGAGCGCGGGTCACTCGCGGTGGACGGCATCTCCCTCACCATTGCCGAAGTCCTTCCCGCCTCGGCGGTCTTCTGGATCATCCCGCACACCTTCGCGGCCACCAACCTGCAGGCCGCCGCCCCGGGGCAACGTCTCAACCTCGAGGCCGACCTCCTCGCGAAGTACGCCGAGAAGCTCCTCGCCCGATAGCGCCGCTCCCGGGCGGGACCGTCCGGGCCGCCTCAATGCGGCGCCAGCAGCGTGAATGGCCAGGCCGGCACGTTGCGCAGGATCCAGTACGCCAGGATCACCCCGAGGAACACCCACGCCGACCACGCCGGCAGGCGCACCCGCGGCCCGCGGTAGCGCTCCCCGAGAAGATACGCCGCTCCCTCCATGACCGCCACCACCCCGCCCCCGAAGAGGAGAATGATCATGAGCGGATTCAGCGCCAGCGCCGCCCCGAACCGCAGGTGCAACAGCTCGTGGCCGGCCCGCGTCATCCCGCATCCCGCGCAGTGCCATCCGGTCAGGGAGTGGAAGGTGCACTTCGGGAACCACCCCGCCTCCGCCGGGTTGGCCTGGTGGAGGAGCACCGCCGCGATCGCCGCCACCGCCAGCAGGCCCGTCACGACCAGGGGATGCCGGCCCGCGGTCATGGCTCCTGGCCCGGGGACTCCTGTATCTGGCGTTGGAACTCCTCCTCCATCTCCGTTTGCCGCTGCAGTTGCCGCTGCATCTCGCCCTCGGCCTCCTGCTGCATCGAATCCACCTTCAATGCAAATATGGCGAGAGCCGCAATCGTCAGGATCTGCAGCAGCAGTCCGATGTACCCCATGATCACGCCCCCGAGGGCCAGCCCCCGGCCGCCGACCTCCCCGGGCGCCGCCTTGATGCGCCCCATCGCCATGTGACCGCAAATGACGGCCGGGAGGGCAAAGAGGGCATGCACATAGCACGACACGAGGCCGAGGATCCCGCAGACCAGGCTCGCGATCGCCAACCCCGAAACGGGCGGGGCCGGGCTGCCCGCCGGCGGGGTCATCGGGGCCGCCCCCGATGCCGCAGCGCTCGTGGCAGCGGCCGGTTGAGCCGGGACCTCCGGCGCGGCCGCGGCTCCGGGAGCCGCCGCAGGAGCGGCCGCCGGGGGCGCCACCTCGGGCACCTTTTCCGCCGCCGTCCATTCCGCCATCCCCTCGCGCCAGACCAGATCGGTGGGACTGAGTTCACCGCCCTGCAATTTCGCCTGCAGGGTGGCCAGATCCACCGGCCCTTCCTGCGCTCCGCCCTTCGCGTAAAACCATTCCTTCATCATTGCCTGCTGTTGCGCGGAGCGTAACGGGCCGCGCTCCGGAGATCAACCTCCGGTCTCGCCCCGGATCGCCCCAGGGCACTTGCCTCCCCCGGCACCTAGCTGTTCATGATTGCGACTGTGAGCAGGACGATCCAGCCGACCTGGAACAGCAGGCCGATGTAGCCGGTCACCAGCCCCGCAACCGCCATCCCCCGCCCGCCCACCGGCACCGGCGCACTATTGATCTGCTTCAGCGCCATGTGCCCGCAGATCACGGCCGGGAGCGCACACAGCCCATGGACGTAGCAGAGGCAGATCCCCACGATGCCGCAGACGAGGCTTGCGATCGCCATGCCGGAGGTGGGAACCGGGGCCGCCAGCGGGACACCCGGACCCGCGGTGCCGGGAAGGCCCGCACCCGTCCCGCCGGTCGCCGTTTCCCCCGGCGACCCTCCGGGACCCGCCGCCGGACCCGCCTGCAGTTCCGCGACCTGGCCGGCCGGCTCCCATTTCTCCATCCCTTCCCGCCAGACGAGGTCCGACGGAGACACTTCCCCGCTCCGGATCTTGGACCGCAGGGCGGACTCGTCGACAGGGCCCTCCTGCTTGCCGAATTTCGCGTAAAACCATTCCATGACGTCAGTCTGTTAGGCCCCGATCAGGATGGTGGGCACCACCACCGGCGGGGGCGGCCCGGTGGGCGACGGGACACTGTTGATGCCCCATGCAAAGATTCCGACAATGAAGAGAATGACCGCGAAGGTCAGCGCGATGGCGAGGTAGTTCAGCACCAGCCCGGCGGTGACCATGCCGCTCCCGGCCTGGGGATGCGGGGAATCGCGCATTTGCCGGCGCGCGATATGCCCACAGATCGCCCCCGGAATCGCCGTCAGGATCAGGGTCGTCAGCACAAAGGACACGATCCCGAGGACCAGGGACGTGATCGCCAACGGGTTGGTGGGAGCCCCCACGGCGGCCGGCTGTCCCGGAGCCGGCTGCACGACGTTGCCCACCGAGGCCCACAAGGCCGGCACCTCGCTGGCCGGCTGCCAGCTGCCCATCCCCTCCCGCCAGACGAGGGTGCTCGGTGGAAGCGTCCCCCGGCGCAGCATCCCGGCCAGTTCGTCCTCAACGACCGGTCCCTCCTGCGCGCCGCCGCGTGCAAAGTGCCACATGATCTCCGGAGCCTACCCGAGGCCGCGGCCCCTCCCCGCCATTCGCGCCCGCCGCCCGGCGGCCGCGTCACATTCCCATGATCTCGTATCCTCCATCGACGTAAATCGTTTGTCCGGTGATGCCCGCCGCGCCGTCGCTGGCAAGGAAGGTCCCCGCCGCGCCCAGCTCTTCCGGCCGGCACGAGCGCCCCATCGGGGCGTGCTCCTCGTAGTGCTTCATCATGCGGCTGAAACCCGACACGCCCCGCGCCGCCAGCGTCTGCACCGGCCCGGCGCTGATGCAGTTCACGCGGATGTTGCGGGCGCCGAGGTCATAGGCGAGGTAGCGCGTCGAGGCCTCGAGGCTCGCCTTCGCCACCCCCATGACATTGTAGTGCGGAATCACCTTCGCGGCCCCGTAGTAGCTCATCGCGATGATGCTCCCCCCGTCGGTCATGAGCGGCGCGGCCCGGCGGCTCAGCGCCACCAGCGAATAGGCGCTGATGTCGTGGGCCACCTGGAAGGCCTCCCGGCTGGTGTCGACGAACTGCCCCTCGAGGGCCTCCTTCGGGGCGAACGCCACGGAATGAAGCAACAGGTCGATCTTCGGCGCGTGGGTGGCGACCTTCCCGAAAAACGAGTCGATCTCCTCGTCGTTCCCGACGTCGCACGGATACATCGGCGTGTCGACCCCGAAGGTGCCCGTCAACTGCGTGACGTTGTCCTTCAGCCGCTCGCCCTGGTAATTGAAAATGAGCGTCGCCCCGGCTTCGGCCCAGGCCTTCGCAATGGCCCACGCGATGCTCCGCTTGTTCGCCACCCCGAACACCACGCCCGTCTTTCCGATTAGCGGCTTATCGCTGCTCATTGGGACCAATACTCGCAGGCGCGGCGCCCGTCATGCAACGCCCAATATGGGCCCCGTCAATATCCTCCCGGCGTCATCGCGGGGAGGCGGGCCGCCGGCGCCGGGTCGGGCCTCCTAGCGTTTGGGGGGTGAGGTGATGGAGAGCAACCCGCCGGCGGGGGTCTCGAGGCCGAACGGATACTGCACCGGCGACTGGTTGAAATCCAGCGGCCCCTCGACGGGGCCGAGGTCCGGCACCGTGACGGGTCCGAGGTCCCGCACGATCTCGCGGTCCGGTTCGTCGATGCCGTCGTCGCGCCCGAGGTCCTCGAGGGCCACCGCGGTGTCGCGCCCGTCCTGGAACTGCGGGGTCCGCGCGATCCACCCGCGCATCGACTGCGAATCGATCTGCGCCAGCTGGGCGTTGCCCTCGTGAAAGGCCACCGCCAGGATCGCGACGGTCACCGAGAGCAGGGCGCACATCGACACCGTCGCCAGGGCGGAGCGCTTCGCGGACTTCCCGAGGCGCTCGCTGAACTCCCGTTCCGAGTCGCGCAGGCGCGCGAAGGTCTCCCCGAGGAAGCGGTCCGATTCCTCGACCCGCTGGCCGAGCGCCTGCATCGTCTGGAGCGACCGGTGGTTCGTCTTCTCGAAGGTCTTGAGGGTCCGGTCCATGCTGCCGAAGGTTTCCGCGGCGCCGCCCATGGTGGTGTTGAAGCGCTCGAAGGAACTCAGCAGCATCTCGTCGTTCTTCCTCGAACGGGCCACGTGCGTCGTCAGTTCGCCGAGCATGACGCCCGTCTGCGCCTGGCTCTCCTTCATGGTGTTCAGGCTCTCCATGGCGAGGGGCAGCGGACTGAGGCTCTTCTTGGTTCCTTCCCGCTCGGAATGCTCGTGGTGGAGGTGGTCGCGGATGGAGCGCATCAGGCCGACCATTTCGCTGCACCCCTGCTGGAGGACGGCCAGCTGCTGTTCACGCGGCGACGGGCCGCGCCGCCACAATTTCCATCCCCGCCGGGCCTTTGGCTGCTGGATTTCCAGCTTGGCGTCCCCGTCGCCCTTCGCCTCCGCCGGGGCCGTCGCGGTGAGTTGCACTTGGGCGTCGCCGTCCTTGCCCTTTGGAGACGGCTCGGCCTCGGGGGTGGACGGGAGCGGGGACAAGGGCTCGGAAAACGGCTCTTCCTGGGAAAACGGGTCAAGGGATTTCATAACAGCAGGACCTACTTTATTAAGAAATGTTAATTAAATCAAGCCCCGAGACCCGGATCGCCCGAAAATCGTCCGCCGGCGGGGTCCCCCGGGTCCCGTCACGCCCCCCATTCGGCCGGATCCAGTCCGTAGAACTGGCGCATTTCGCGGTAAACGGCCGGGTCGTGCCGCCGGAGATCCCGGGGCTTCTCGAAGAAGGTCTCGGTGGCCACCGCAAAAAACTCGGCCGGGTCGGTCGCCCCGTAGGGGTCGAGAAAGGGATCCTCCCCCCGCTCCACCTGCCCGCACAACTCGTCGTAGGACCGCTGGAAGGCCGTCGACCAGTTCTCGTAATCGCTCGAGGCCCGCAGGGCCGGCACCCCGTCCGCCACCCCGTCGGCCTGGTCGAGCTGGTGCGCAAACTCGTGCAGCACGACGTTCAGTCCGTCGTCGGGCACCTGCGCCCCCTCCAGAATGCTCTGCCACGAGAGCACCACGCTGCCGGTCTCCCAGCTCTCCCCGAGGCGCACGTCCTCCATCCCGTAGTCGTCCCGCACCCCGAAGGCATCCGGATACAGCAGGATGCTGCGCAAGCGCCCGAAGTCCTCGTAGCCGCTTTCCAGCAGCAAGAGCGCGGCCTGCCCCGCCACCACCAGCCGCATCTCGTCGGTCACCTCGGGCAGTCCGCCGCACGCCTCGAACGACCACTCGTCGAGGAGGACCTGCACCAGGCCGCCCAGGCGCTCGCGGTACTGCCCCGGGAGCTCTCCGAGGATCGGCACCCGCCGGCGCAGGGTCCGCCACTCCTCCGGCGTCAGGTCCCGGGCGCGCACCTCCGCCCGCCGCTTCCCCCGCAGGTGCTTGTGGATCATCCCGGCCAGCAGGACCACCAGCACCATCCCGGCGAGAATCCAGATCCCGGTCATCGCAGGCGGCCGGCATTCCATTCCAGCAACTCCGAGTAGCGCACCCCGCTGCCGCCGAACAGGTCGAGGGCGCTGCCGATCGTGACGTCCAGCCGGCCGCGGCTCGCTTCCTCCACGAGGCGCAGGTCCCCGATCCCCCGGGCGCCCCCCGCGTAGGTCACCGCGCCCCCGTCCCACCCGCCGAGAAGCTCCACCAGCTCGCGGTCCACCCCGCCGCACTTCCCTTCCACGTCCGCGGCGTGGACGAGGAACTCCGCGCAGGAATCCGCGAGGCGCTCCAGCAGGCCGGGACCCACTTCAAGATCGGTGAGCGTCTGCCAGCGGTTCATGGCCACCCGCCAGCCGTCCCCGGCGCGGCGGCAACTCAGATCAATCACGAGACGCTCCGCCCCCACCGCGGCCGTCATGGCCGCCAGGCGGTCGTCCCGCAGGCGGCCCTCGCCATCGAACAACCACGAGGTCACGATGACGTGGCTGGCGCCCGCCTGCAGCCAGTCCTCCGCACTCGCCGGGGTGATTCCGCCGCCCACCTGCAGGCCCCCCGGCCATGCCGCGAGGGCCTCGCGAGCCGCGGTCTCGTTCCCGGGTCCCAGCATGATGACGTGCCCGCCGCCGACCCGGTCCTCACGAAACCGCTCCGCAAACCATCCCGCGCCCTGCTCCGCGACGAAGTTTTCCTGCGGGCCGTCCCCGCCGTCGCGCAGCGAGCCGCCCACGATCTGCTTCACCTTCCCCTCATGGAGGTCGATGCACGGGCGGAACTTCGTCATGGCCAAGGGAGGGAAATGAGCATTTATTGCCCAAAAGCCAAGCCGACATGCGCCTCACCCCCTTCTTCCTCGCCCTCCTGCTGATCCTGCCCTCCTGCGATCAGCCGGAAGACGGCGGAAATTCCTCCCCCGACGACGCCCCCGCGGCGACCGGGGCGAGGCCCCCGGCCGAGGCCCCCGGCGCACCCGGGGCTTCCGGTCCCGAACCGCCCGCCGGCCCCGCCCCGGACGGCATGGTGTGGATCCCGGGCGGGACCTACACCCGCGGGAACGACCGGAACCTCGGCACCACCGCCACCTACCCGGAAGAGCAGCCGGCCCACAAGGTCACCGTCGACGGCTTCTGGCTCGACGCCACCGAGGTCACCAACCGGCAATTCATGAAGTTCGCCGACGAGACCGGCTACAAGACGCAGGCCGAGACGGGTTGGAGCAAGGAGGACTTCCCGAAGGCCCCGCCGGACCAGCTCAAGCCCGGCTGCCTCGTCTTTTCCGCGCCGGAGGGACAAGTCGACCTCTGGCAACCCGGCTCGGAGTGGAGCTGGTGGCGGTTTGTGGAAGGCGCCGGCTGGCGGCACCCCACCGGCCCCGGGTCATCGATCGAGGACAAGATGGATCACCCCGTGGTGTGCGTCACCAAGGAGGACGCCGAAGCCTACTGCAAATGGGCCGGTCGCCGGCTTCCCACCGAAGCCGAGTGGGAGCGCGCCGCCCGCGGCGGGCTGGAGGATGCCGTCTTCACCTGGGGCGACGACCCGGTCCCGGACGGCAAATGGCTCGCCAACATCTTCCAGGGCGAGTTCCCCCACAACAACACCGCCCTCGACGGTTTCGCCGGAACTTCCCCCGTCAAGTCGTTCCCCCCCAACGGCTACGGCCTCTACGACATGGCCGGCAACGTCTGGGAAATCTGCAGCGACCTCTACCGGCCGGATTACTACCGCTCCTTCGCGCGCGACCCCCAACCCAACCCCACCGGCCCGACCCTCCCGGTCGACGAACCCCGCGTCCGGGCCTTCCAGCAAAGCGGCGAGTATCCCGAGATGATGGATCCCCCCCACCCGCTCAGCTACCTCTGGGTCTCCAAGGGCGGATCCCACCTCTGCCACCACAGCTACTGCCTGCGCTACCGCCCCGCGGCCCGGCACTACGCCGAGTCGCTCAGCCCCACGAACCACGCCGGGTTCCGCACCGCCAAGTCGCCGTAGGGGACGCCCGCGGGCTCAGCCTGCGACCACCCAGCAGCACTCGTAGGCGGCGAGGGCGTGGCCGCCACCCGTGAATTCGACCTCCTGCCCGTTCAGGAGGTTCCGGTAGCAGTCCGCCGATCCCAGCTGGTTCTGCACGAGCTCCTTCGTGAGGGTGACCTCCCCGGGCTGGAAGTTGAAGCAGCACAGGGCCGCGATCCGGCCGTTCAGGGACGTCCGCCGCAGCGCGAACACCTCCCCTCCCGTCTCGAGGATCTCCTGCGGGCCGTCGGGGTGAAAGGCGGGGCAGGCCGTCCGCGCCCGCAACATGCGCACGTAGACGTTGTGGAGCCAGCCGTGGTCGCTCTCCGGGTCATCGAGCTCCCGTTCCAGTTCGCGCCAATCCCACCGGCGGCGGTTGATGTCGCGGTTTTCCCCGTCCGGGCGTTGCGGCCCCTCGACCCAGTTGCGCTCCCCGACAAGACTGTGGAAGTACGGGGCCGGGACCCCCTGCAGGGCCAGCATCACCGCTTGCGAGCACAGGAAGCGGCGCATTCCCAGCTCGTTGTCCGCCGCGTCGCGGAGCGCATCCCGGTAGGTGATGTTCATTTCGTAGGGCCGCTCGCTGCCGTCCGGCATGGACCGGTAGCTCACCAGTCCGCCCCGCTCCTTGACCTCCCCGACCAGCCACTCGAGTTCATCCTTCGCGAGGATTCCCTCCAGCGGCCGCACCCCGATGCCGTCGTGCGACGCCGTGAAGTTCAGGTAGGTGCACCCCTTCGGCAACTCCGGGAGCGAGCGCGCCCACTTCTGCAGTTCCCGCGAGTCCCCCCGCAGCAACCCGTGCAGGAGCAGCGGCGGCAGCGTGAACTGGTAGACCATGTGGGCCTCGTCCCCCTTCCCGAAGTAGGAGATGTTCTCCTCGTGCGGGACGTTCGTCTCGGTCAGCAGGATCACGTGCGGCGCCACCGTCTTGAGGATGTCCCGCATCAGCTTCACGACCTCGTGGGTCTCCGGAAGGTGCACGCACCGCGTCCCCGGCTTCTTCCACAGGAAGGCCACCGCATCGAGCCGGATGATCCGCGCCCCCCGCGCCACGTACCCGAGCAGGAGATCGAGGAATTCGAACAGGACGTCCGGGCATTGCCAGTTCAGGTCGACCTGGTCGGCGCTGAAGGTCGTCCAGACGTGCCGCTCCCCCCGCGAGGTCTCGGTCGGCGTCAGCAGGGGCCACGGCCGCGGCCGCACCACCGCCGAGAGGTCCGCCCCGGGGTCGCCTTCCTGGAAATAGGAATCCTGCGGCGCCACCCCGCTCACGTAATCCCGGAACCACGAACTCCGCCGCGAGCAATGGTTCACGACCAGGTCCGCCATCAGCCCGTATTCCTGCGCCAGCAACTCGATGTCGCGCCACGTTCCCAGGGCCCGGTCGACCCGCCGGTAATCGATCACCGAAAACCCCCCGTCCGAGGAGGATGGAAAAAACGGCAGGACGTGCACCACGCTGACCGCCCCGCGGAGGCGCCGGTCGCAGAAATTCTTGAGCGTCTGCAGCGGCCGTTCGCCCGGGTGGGTCACCATGTCCGCGTAGGTGATCAGGACGGTGTCCTTTTCCGACCACAGCGGCGGGCGCTTCCCGGTCGAGTCGCCGTTCATGGGACTCACCCCGTAGCGGCCGATCAGCATGTAGAGCCGGTCGGACAGCTGTTCGGCGCGGTCCCGGCCGTAGAGCCGGCCGAGGCGCAGCTTCATGCGGTTGAAGGTGCTTCGCCGGATGAGCTTCATGGGTCCACCTCCTCCGGCGCGGTGCATCCGGTCTGCGCGAGGGCCCCCTCGAGGGCCTTGCGCAGCGCGCCATACCCGTAAAACCGGCTCGCCAGCTCGTAGTTCGTGTCCACCATCTCGCCGCGCAGCCCTTCGTCAAACAGGAGGCGCCGGACCTCCCGCACCGTCTCCCGCGTCACGTAGCCGTCCATCTCCACCATCTGGAACCCCTTCGGCTCGATGTCCTGGACGTAGATCGAGTAGCGGTTGATCACCACCGGCTTCCGGAAATAAAAGGCCTCGAGAAGGGCGTTCCCGAACCCCTCGTAGACGCTCGGGTAGGTCACCAGGTCGGCGTGCGGATAAATGTCCCACAGGGTGTACATCTTGCGGTCCTGCGAATCCCGCTGCCGCCGCTCGCTCACCCGGTCCGCGATGATGCGCAGGTCCACCCCGTCGTCTTCCGCGAGGTGCTCCAACATCTGCTGGTACTCGTATCCCTCGTCCCCGGAATCGTGGCTGATGACCAGCTTGCACCGCGGGTCGTCCAGCATGGCCACCAGCTTGATGGCGTGCTCGATCCCCTTGCGCGGCACGATCCGCGTCGGCTGCAGGATGAAGAAGTCGTCCGGCGCCAGCCCGATCTCCTCGCGGACGTCCGCCGCCCACGGGTCGCTGGCCTCCCGGGACTCCTCGAAATTGAAGACGTTCGGCACCAGCGTCGAGCTGATCCCCTTGCGCAGCGCCAGCTGCTCCTGCGCCGCCTGGTTGATGACGGTGTGCACCACGTTCGGCTGGCGCGGCGGAAACGACATGTCGAGAAAGTCGGGAACCGCGTTCGAGGAAAACCTCACCCGCTCCCAGTAGAAATCGTGGTGGTGGGCCACCGCCGGCATCCCGGTTTCCGCCAGGAACTCGGTCAGCGCCACCCCCAGCGGAACGTGCACCGGGATCGTCAGGACGTTCTCCGGCACCAGCACGTCGATCTGGAACCGCTCCACGAAGCGCCGCAGCATCGACGCCAGGTAGGCCGACACCTCCCGGATCCGCTCCGTGACGAGCGGGTCCCGCTTGTGCCCGCTCCAGATCCGCTCGTTGATCCACTCGTTTTCGGCATGCCCGAAAAAGGCCTCCGGGACGCACATCGAGACCTCCGGCGGCCGGTCGCTGCGACCGCTGAACCAGAAGGCCTCGTGCCCCATCTCCTCCAGCACCTCCGCCCACTTCCCGCTCTCGAGGGAGACGCCATCGGTGCCCGCAAACCGGGTCGAAACAAAGCCTATTCGCATCGGTCTAACGGATGGGGTGGGAAATCGGTGCGCACTATGCGGGCCCCTGCCGCAAGCTCAATGCCAAATCCGACAGAAATGCCGCTCCACTTCCCAGCCCCGATCTGCTTGATTCCCCCCATGAGCACGCCCCAGCCCGCCAGCCTGCGCGATGAGCTCCATGGGGCCCAGGAAATCCTCCTCGCCAACGCCCTCATGCTGGGCGAGATCCCGGCCCCCAGCGGCCGCGAGGCCGGCCGGATCCGCTTTCTCGCGAACCGCTTCAGCGAATCCTCCCTGATCGACATCTCGGTCGATGAACTGGGCAACATCCAGGCGCTCATTCCCGGCCGCACCGGGAAGCGCACCATCATGGTCGCGGCCCATGCCGACGCCCTCCTCACCATCGGCCCGGAGGAGCGCCTCACCGTGAATGTCGGCCCCGAGGAGCTGCACGGCCCGGGCATGGCGGACAACACCCTCGGCCTCGCCGCCCTCGCCTCCCTCCCGGACCTCCTCCGGCACCTCGACATCCAGCTCGATGCCAACATCCTCCTCGTCGGCCACGTCAAGTCGCTGCGCTCCCACGACCTCGCCGGCCTGCGCTTCTTCCTCGACCATTACGCGAAGCCGATCGAGGCCGGCATCGTGGTGGAGGGCATCACCCTCGGGCGCCTCAACCACTCGTGCCTCGGCATGGTGCAGGCCGACATCACCTGCAAGGTCCACCAGGAACCCGGGACCCGCTGGGAAGCCTCCGAGAACGCCATCATCATCCTCCACCGGATCATCCGGCACATCCTCGAGATCCCCATCCCGCAGGAACCCCGCACCTCCGTCATCCTCGGCTCCATCACCGCCGGCAAAACCTTCAACCGCCCGCCGGAAACCGCCCGCCTGCGCCTCGAGATCCGCTCCGAGGTGCCCGGCAAGGCCCGCGAAATCCGCTTCCGCATCAAGGAAATCCTCGACGAGGTCTCGTCGGAGACCGCCTCCGACTGCTCCATCCGCTTTCCCGCCCTGCGCAAGCCGGGCGGCATCCCCTTCGCCCACCCCCTTGTCTCCGCGGCCCGCGACATCATGGACGAACTCGGCGTCCATCCGCGCCTTGGCCCGTCCTATTCGGATCTCTCGATTCTCATCGCCAAGGAGATTCCCTCCCTCACCATCGGCCTCACGACCGCCCGCAATCTCAACGAGGCCGACGAAAGCGTCGCCATCGAACCGATCTTCACCGGCCTCGCCCAGCTCATCGCCCTCCTCCAGTCGCTGGACAACGGCATCCTCACCTCGCTGGACAACGGCGTCCTCGCGTCCCCTGCCGAACCCGATGGGGACGCCTGACAACCCATCCCCGATTTCCGCCCCATGTCCTGGCTCAAGCGCAACACCTTCCACCATTCCGATTTCTCCGACCTCGCGGCCCTCTGCGAGGCCAAGCAGGAAGCGGGGATCACCGTCTCGCTCTGCATCCCCACCCTCAACGAGGAGAAAACCATCGGCAAGGAGATCGTCATCTTCAAGAGCGAGCTCATGGACCGCTTCCCGCTCATCGACGAGTTCGCGGTGATCGATTCCGGCTCGACCGATGCCACCGGCGAGATCGTCCAGTCCTACGGCGCCGACTTCTACTACTCCGGCGACATCCTCCCGTCCGAGGGGTTCAAGCGCGGCAAGGGTGAAAACCTCTGGAAGGCGATCTACCAGCTCAAGAGCGACATCATCTGTTACGTCGACGCCGACATCGCCAACATCCACCCCCGCTTCGTCTACGGGCTCGTCGGCCCGCTCCTCCGGCATCCCGAGATGCACTACGTGAAGGCCTTCTACGAACGCCCCATGGCCTTCTCGGAGGGAATCCGGGCCACCGGCGGGGGGCGCGTCACCGAGATCCTCGTCCGTCCCCTCTTCTCGCTCTTCTACCCGGAACTCACCCAGCTCTTCCAGCCGCTCTCGGGGGAATACGCCGTGCGGCGCGAGGTCCTCGAGCGCATCCCCTTCCCGATCGGCTACGGGGTCGAGACCTCCCACCTCCTCGACGTCTACCTCCAGTGGGGCATGGGCGCCTTCGGCCAGACCGACCTTGACCAGCGCGTCCACCGCAACCAGTCCACCGCCGCCCTCGGCAAGATGTCCTTCGGCATCCTCCAGTCGTTCCTCCACCGCCTGCAGAAGCACGGCAAGGCCAGTGCCATGGCCGACATTTCCAATACCTACCGCGCCCTCCAGGCCAACGGGAGCGAGTACGAGGAAATCACCACCGAGATCATCGAGGAGGAACGCCCCCCGATGATCGAGATCAAGGAATACCTCGAGAGGTTTCCGCGATAGCAACCCGGCCACCGCCGGACTGCCGCCCCCATGCCTGCAGCCATCGTCCACTATCATCTCCGCCGTGGCGGGGTGACCCGTGTCATCGAGGCCCAGTCCCGTGTCCTGCACGAGCGCGGCATCGCCCATGTCATCCTCTCCGGCACGCCCTACGAAGGTCCCGGCGACCTGCCCGTGACGGTCCTCCCGGAGCTCGACTACCGGCCGACCCGCGGGTCCGGATCGGGCGGGGATCTTGCCGCCACCATGCGCGACACCGCGGCGCGGGTCCTTGGCGAGGCGCCCTCCATCTGGCACATCCACAATCCCTCCCTCGGGAAGAACGTCCTCTGGCCCGCCATGCTGCGCTCCTTCGTGGAGGCCGGGGAACGCATGGTCTGGCAGCACCACGACTTCGCCGAGGACGGCCGCCCGGGGAACTACGAGATGTTTTTCGAGGAACCGGCGCTCTATCCGGTCGCCCCGCAGATCCGGCACGCCTTCATCAACTCGCGCGACCGCCGGCTGCTCATCCAGGCCGGGATCCCCGCCGGCAACACCGCCTTCCTGCCGAACGCCGTCACCGCGCCGGAGGAATCGGCCCGCACCGCTTCCGTCCCTCCCGGGCCGCCGCGCGTCCTCTACCCGGTCCGCGGCATCCGCCGCAAGAACCTCGGCGAACTCTGCCTCCTCGCGGCCCTCGCTCCCGCTGAAACCCGCTTCGCCCTCACCCTCGCCCCCGAAAACCGCCAGTGGCTGCCGGTCTACCACCGCTGGGAAGCGTTCGCCGCGCAGAACGAGCTCCCCCTCGACCTCGGCGTCGTGGACCGCGTGCCCCCCGCCCCGGGCGTCGACCCCACCTACGCCAACTGGATCGCGCACTCCAGCCACCTCCTCACCACCTCCGTCGCGGAAGGATTCGGCCTCGCCTTTCTCGAACCGATCGCCATGGGCAAACCGCTCTTCGGCCGCGACCTCCCCGAAATCACCGCCGACTTCAGGAACGACGGCCTTCACCTCGGCGACCTCTACGAGCACCTCCTCGTGCCCGCCGCATGGGTCGACCTCGACGCCCTCCGGCAACAACTCGCGCACGACCTCCGCGAGACCTATCGCAGCTACGGCCGCGAACTGCCCCCCGCGGTCATCGAGGCCGCTTTCGCGGCCCTCTTTCACGGCGACCGCCTCGACTTCGGAAACCTCCCGGAAGCGCTCCAGGAAGCGACCGCCCGCCGCGCCGCCGCCGACCCCGCCGCCGTCACCGCCTCCGGACCGGACGGGCCCGCCCCCGCCCCGGCGTGGCTCCGCGCCGCCT